>CAITQH010000435.1 GCA_903894475.1 uncultured beta proteobacterium | reverse complement strand
CACTACTGTTTAACCACCTCGGGATGTCGTTTTACTCACCTGTTTGTGGCTCCATTACGCCGAACATCGGTGGCTCCATTACGGCGGTCAGTGACAACGATACCGGTACACAGTGCTAACTGGATGTCGGGCGCACTTTCGGCTTTGTCTGCAAATAGGAAGGCTTGTGATTCGGCGACGTTGCTTGTCACAATGCCGCTTCGCTTGTTACGCCACTCAAAGATGCTGCGGACAATTTGAACCAACCCCGAAAGCGAGAGCCCAAAGGTGGATTCTTTGCGTTGTGTGCGGTAGATTAGAACGGCGGTGACATGGTCGTGCAGATTTTTGCCAACTCCCGGCAAGTCCTGCACAACGGGTATGCCAAGTTCCTTAAGGTGGGCCGCAGGACCAATCCCTGATAGCATCAGCAATTGTGGCGACCCGAAGGCGCCACCAGACAAAATGACTTCGCGCCGTGCTCGTACCTGGGCGTATTTCCCATTGAGCAAGAATTCAGCGCCGACAGCCCTCTTGCCGTCCAGCACGATCCGTTGTGTGTGCGCTTGCGTGATGACGGTGAGGTTGGGGCGGTCCAGATGGGGTGTGATGTAGGCCTTTGCCGCGCTGCAGCGCTCTCCATTCTTTTGTGTTACCTGCGCTGGCGCGCAGCCAAATTGCGAGGCGCCGTTGTAGTCCTTTGTCTGGGGCAGCCCTTGCTTTTCACATGCCTCCAGAAAGGCCTGGTTGATAGGACTCGGACTGCGCAAATAGCTCACGTTGAGTGGGCCACCAACGCCATGATAGGCATCGGCACCGAAACACTCGCTATTCTCGGCCCGTTTAAAAATGGGAAGGACTTCTTCATACGACCAGCCGGGATTTCCCTGTGCAGTCCAATTGTCGTAATCCAGCCGATTGCCACGCGTGTAGACCATGGCGTTAACTGAACTGCTCCCACCCATCACTTTGCCGCGTGGTTGAAAACCGCAGCGGCCATTTAAGCCTGGTTGGGGGGTCGTGTTGAAATTCCAATTGTGAATGCCAAGTGCGGCGGTTGCCGCAAAGCCGAGCGGGGCCTGAATGAAAGCCGAGGAGTCGGGTCCGCCGGCTTCAAGTAGACAAACCGAGAGGCTAGGATCCTCGGACAGTCGGCTGGCCACAACACAGCCGCCGGCACCGCCGCCAACGACGACGTAATCAAACTCTTGGTATTGCATTGAGAACCTTTTCAAAGGTGGATCATTTGGTCAAAAAATTGAGGTACCTGGGGGCGAGTTTCCGTAGGATGGCGTTCATGAAGATGCTTTTTCAAGTTTGAATTAGGCGGCGCAAGTTCCCTTTGCTGCTTTGCCCCGTTGCCAGAAGGCGCAGCGGCAAGCGTAAACCCGAGTGTGACCTAGAAGTGTCCAGAAGTTGACAGGTAAGGGTAATTACCGTGGGGAAATAGGGAGCTTTTACAAACTCCTTGGCCGCGCAAGAATTACAGAATTGACGAGTGACCTATGGCGCTATCAATAGATAGCTGGATAGGTTTTTTTTGTAATCATTTCGGGTTGTTATCTGTTTTGCCGCTGTTTGGTGGTCTTAGGCGGCATCACATGTTGGTGACTGACTCAAATCGGGTGTACCCGGTAAAATGGTCAGTTCATCCGCTGGTGTGCAGGGCGTTTGACCAAGTTTGCGCTCACCTAAGCCATAAATCAACCATGCTCTATCCACAACAGTTTGATGTCATCGTGATTGGTGGCGGACATGCCGGCACCGAGGCTGCGCTGGCATCGGCGCGCATGGGCTGCAAGACGCTGTTGTTGAGTCATAACATCGAGACTCTTGGGCAGATGAGTTGCAACCCGTCCATTGGTGGCATCGGAAAAGGCCACCTGGTCAAGGAGGTCGACGCGATGGGTGGCGCCATGGCGGCTGCTACGGACGAAGCCGGCATTCAGTTCCGGATACTCAATTCCAGCAAAGGTCCCGCGGTGCGCGCCACTCGCGCCCAGGCAGACCGGGTTTTGTACAAGGCCGCGATCCGTCACCGTCTGGAGAATCAACCCAATTTGAGCTTGTTTCAGCAAGCGGTGGATGACTTGGTGGTAGACGGGGATCGAGTGTCGGGCGTCATCACCCAGTCGGGCATCAGATTCTCTGCCAGGGCGGTGGTGTTGACGGCGGGAACTTTCTTGAACGGGAAGATCCATGTGGGCATGAGCAGTTATGCGGCAGGCAGAGCCGGAGATCCACCGGCGTTGCGTCTGTCTGACCGGCTCAAGGAGTTGAAACTGCCGCAGGGTCGGTTGAAGACCGGAACACCACCGCGCCTGGATGGGCGTACGATTGATTTTGGCAAGTGCCTCGAACAGCCGGGCGATGGTATGCCGGGTGGCATGCGAGCGGATCCGCCCGTATTCAGCTTCATGGGGTGCGTTGAGCAACACCCAAGGCAGATGTCTTGCTGGATTACGCACACCAATCAACACACTCACGAAATTATCCGCAGCGGTTTCGACCGCAGCCCCATGTTCACCGGCAAGATTGAAGGCGTTGGTCCGCGCTACTGTCCGAGCGTGGAAGACAAGATAGGACGCTTTGCCGACAAGGACAGCCACCAGATTTTCCTGGAGCCAGAGGGGCTGACAACCCATGAGTATTACCCCAACGGTATTTCGACGAGCCTGCCTTTTGATATCCAGTACGCGCTCGTACGATCAATGAGGGGGCTGGAAGATGCGCACATCTTGCGTCCGGGATATGCCATTGAATACGATTACTTCGATCCTCAACAGCTCCAGAGTAATTTCGAGACCAAGGCGATTGCGGGGCTGTTCTTTGCCGGCCAGATCAATGGAACTACCGGGTATGAAGAGGCGGCGGCACAAGGACTGTTTGCTGGAGTCAATGCGGCGTTACAAGCGGGGACGAAGACTGCCTGGCAATCTGACCGCTGGTTGCCCGGTCGGGAGGAGGCTTATCTTGGCGTTCTGGTAGACGATCTGATCACGAAGGGCGTGTCTGAACCCTACCGCATGTTTACCAGTCGCGCTGAATTCAGATTGCAGTTGCGGGAAGACAATGCTGACGCCCGATTGACCGAGGTGGGCCGCCAACTCCGTTTGGTGGATGACCAACGCTGGGATGCTTTCTGCCGCAAGCGGGACGCTGTTTCACGTGAAACAGAACGTCTCAAGTCGATTTGGGTTGGTCCCAGGAAACTGGACGAGACCGAGTCTCAGCGCGTATTCGGAAAGGCGCTTGAGCACGAGTACAGCCTGGGGGAGTTGTTGCGGCGGCCGAACGTGGGGTACGCCAAGCTCATGTCCTTGAATGACGGGGAATACGCCGCCCCAGACTTGGTTGTTCCGCCGGATGCGGCGACTGGCGATGGATCGGATCATCGTTTGTTTGTTGCGGCGGTCGTGGAGCAGATTGAGATTGCCGCCAAATACTCTGGCTATATTGATCGGCAGAAGGATGATGTGGCACGTTCCGCTCACTATGAAAATCTTCGGTTGCCAAAAGAACTGGATTACATGCAGGTTTCTGCCCTAAGCATAGAGGCTCGCCAAAAACTAAACAAGAACAGGCCCGAGACCCTGGGGCAGGCGTCGCGTATTTCCGGCATCACTCCAGCGACCATATCGCTTGTGCTGATCCATTTAAAGAAGAGAAATTTTCTGGGGCGCGCTGCCGTCGGCGATTTGTCCGCATCGGGCGAGGTATCTGGCTGATGCGACCAATTGAACAAGAGTTGCGGCGCGGTCTGGCCGAGCTTGGGCTGAGTCTTGCCGATGGTCAGATCGTCATGCTGTTGGAATACGTCGATTTGATTCACAAGTGGACCAAAACGTATAACCTGACGTCGGTTCGGGATCCGGCCGACATGCTGACGCATCACTTGCTGGACAGCTTGGCTGTGATTGCGCCGTTGCGCCTTAGATTGGCCGAGCCTCCTGGAGGCGCTTTTCCCGCGGAAGAAGGCGCTACAGGTGTCGTTCCCACAAGAGTGCGCTTGCTTGATGTCGGCTCTGGCGCCGGCTTGCCAGGCGTTGTGATTGCAATCTGCTGTCCGGATATTTGGGTCGATTGCGTTGAGGCGGTGGCCAAGAAGGTGGCGTTTATCAGGCATGTGGCAGGCGCCTTGAAGCTCCCGAACCTGAGTGGCTTGCATCAACGGGTGGAAGATTTGTCGGGCACCTACCGAGTGGTGAGCTCCAGAGCCTTTTCGTCGTTGTCTGATTTTGTCCGTTTGTCCAATAAGCTGCTGGCGCCAGACGGGATTTGGTTGGCGATGAAGGGTAAGTTTCCTGAGGATGAAATCTCGGCCCTGCCAGGACATGTTAGTGTGTTTCACGTGGAACAGCTCGTCATACCCGGCCTGCAGGCAAAGCGGTGTATTGTCTGGATGGGCAAGACCTAACGTAAACTCGGCACCTGTCTAAGGGGAAATTACTTTATGTTTGGCATTGCCGACTACGGCGCGTTTGTTGTTGCAATCATCGTTTTTCTGTTGATCCCCGGGCCGGGGAACCTGGCCCTTATTACCTCGACCGGCAAGGGGGGTGTGAAAGGCGGTATGGCCGCCACTTTTGGGGTGATCTTGGGCGATCAAGTCTTGATGTGGCTGGCGGTGGCTGGTGTCGCGGCGCTGTTGAGCGCCTATCCGGCGGCGTTCAATGCGGTGCAATGGCTCGGCGCCGCCTATCTGGCCTGGCTTGGCGGCAAAATGCTTTTGGCAAAATCCGGATCAGCCCCGGTCTTACACATCAAGCCGCATCACTATCTGAAACAGGCGTTGATGATCACCTTGCTGAATCCAAAGGCTATAGTCTTTTACATGGCGTTCTTTCCCCTGTTCGTCGATCCGACCCGGCATCAAGGCCTGAATACTTTTGCATTCATGGCCGTCACCATCGCGGCACTTACCTTCGCTTATGGTTTTACTGTGGTTTTGTTGACCCACTTTTTGGCCGAGCGTTTAAAAGCCAATCCGTCGATATCCGCTGTCATGGGAAAACTCGCCGGTCTGTTTCTGGTTGGTTTTGGCGTCAAGTTGGCACTGTCTCGGTGAGCCTGGCATAAAGTACGGTTGATGCTCACCTAAAGAAACAACTCATGGCCCAAATTTTTTGCATCGCCAATCAAAAAGGGGGGGTTGGCAAGACCACAACCACCGTCAATCTAGCGGCTGGGCTGGCCAAGGTAGGGCAGCGTGTCCTTATGGTTGATCTTGACCCGCAGGGAAATGCAACCATGGGGTCGGGCGTCGACAAGCGCCAACTCAAGCTCACGGTTTATGATGTCCTTCTTGAATCGGCGTCGGTCGCTGAAGCTAAAGTGACAAGTGACAAGTTGGTGGCCGGTGGGTGCGGCTATGACATATTGGGAGCGAACCGGGAACTGTCGGGCGCCGAGGTTGAGTTGGTGGATCTGGAGCGCAGGGAAAAACGCCTCAAACAGGCGCTGGCAGAGGTTCAAAGCGACTATGACTTCATTCTGATCGATTGTCCGCCGTCGCTGTCAATGTTGACGCTCAATGGCTTGTGTTGCGCACATGGCGTTATTGTTCCGATGCAATGCGAGTATTTTGCGCTGGAGGGCTTGACGGATTTGGTCAATACCATCAAGCAGGTGCACGCAAATCTGAACCGGGAACTGTCCATCATCGGGCTGTTGCGGGTCATGTTTGATGCGCGAATTACGTTGCAACAGCAGGTCAGCGAGCAACTCAAGGCCCATTTTGGCAACAAAGTTTTCAATACGGTTATTCCGCGTAATGTGCGTTTGGCAGAGGCGCCAAGTTATGGCGTCCCTGGGGTGCTTTTTGACCCTTCAAGCAAAGGCGCGCAGGCCTTTGTTGCGTTTGCCCAGGAAGTGGTTGAACGCAATAAAAAAACTTGACATACCGTTTGTTTGCCTCATAGAAACAACGTTATTAGCTACAAAAAGAATAGCAAATTGAAGCCTGCCGAAGTGTTGATATTGCCCGGGTGGCAAAATTCCGGCCCTGCTCACTGGCAGAGCCGATGGGAAACGTTGTATGGCTACGTACGGCTCGAACAGCACGACTGGATGCAACCCCTGCGGGGAGACTGGATTGCCCGCTTGGAAGAGGCGTTGCTGCTGCGCAGTCAGCCGGCCGTGCTCGTGGCGCACAGCCTGGGTTGTCTTCTCGTAGCGGCATGGGCCGGATGCTCGCGCAACAGCCACAGGGTCAAAGCGGCGCTGCTGGTCGCGCCGGGCGACGCAGATCAAGAAGCGTTGCGGCCGACGCTTGCCACCTGGTCACCCAGCCCCATGGAAAGGCTACCTTTCAGCACGATTTTGGTCGGGAGCCGGAATGATCCCTATTGCACCGATGTGCGAGCACGCCAGTTTGCCCGAGCATGGGGATCCGAGTACATTGATTATGGATACGCGGGCCATATCAATGCCGACTCCAATCTGGGTGACTGGCCGGAGGGACATCAGCTGCTAAACAGATGTGATCACTTGGGGACAGATCTGAAAACTCACTCAGGAACAAACAGACAAGGACGATGATGGTTACCAAAAAACCCAAAGGCTTAGGCCGTGGTCTCGAAGCTTTGCTCGGCCCCAATGTGAGTGACAGGGCAGCTTTTGATGCCTCCGCTGGCAACCCTGTCAGCCCCGGCCAGCCAGCATCATTGTTGTTGGCAAACATGCTGCCAGGTGCCTATCAGCCACGCACGCGCATGGACGAAGGCGCCCTGTACGAACTGGCAGAGTCCATCAAGGTGCAGGGAATTTTGCAGCCGATTCTGGTTCGTCAACTGCAGGATGGACCGAATCAGGGCAAATACGAAATCATTGCTGGTGAGCGACGTTTTCGTGCTGCCAAGCTTGCCGGACTGGAAAGTGTCCCGGTGCTGGTGCGGGACGTTCCGAATGAAGTCGCGGCGGCAATGGCGCTGATCGAGAATATTCAACGCGAAGACCTGAACCCCCTGGAGGAGGCCCAAGGATTACAGCGCCTGGTGAAGGAGTTTGGGCTCACTCATGAACAGGCCGCACAGGCCGTAGGTCGCTCGCGTAGCGCTGCCAGCAATTTGCTTCGCCTGCTCAACTTGGCGGAACCGGTGCAAACCATGTTGATGGCGGGTGACCTGGACATGGGCCACGCTCGTGCCCTGCTCGCCCTGGACCGAGCGACGCAGATCACGGCGGCGAGTCAGATCAGTGCGCGCAAGATGTCGGTACGGGAGGCCGAAAGCCTGGTAAAGAAACTCGGCGCGGAGTTCACCCTGACCTCGGTAAAGCACAAGAAAGAGAAGTCACGTGACATCAAGCGAGTGGAAGAAGAGTTGTCAGACCTACTCACCGCCGAGGTTGAGGTCCGTGTTAAGAAGCGCGTCAAGCGGGCTGGACGCATGGAGGAAATGGGGGAAATCGGCATCCGATTTGCTTCGCTGGATGAACTCAACGGCCTGATTGAAAAATTGGTGCGCACCGCTGCGCATTGAATTTGGGACGGTGTTATGAATGAACTGACCGTGGCAATGCTGGGTCCTTGGCAGCAAACGCTGGGGTAGCCTAAACTGCTGGTCTAAGAAATTTCCATAAAGGGGGGCCAGATTTTGAACTTACCTGACAGCTACCGCCAAAACGTTCCCGATTCTGTGCTGGAAGGATTGTCGATCGTGGCATTTACTTTGGCCAAACTGGCGGGCGCGCGCAGTTCTGACACCTCCAATCATATTTGGCGCATTCAGCATTACCTCAAGTGCCTGGCACAGCGCCTTCAAGGACACCCTCGGTTTGCGTCGGTATTGACCGAGTCTTACATCAACCTGCTGTTTTCCTCGGCACCTCTTCACAATCTGGGTACGCTTGGAATACCCGACTGGATTCTGCTCAAACCGAGCCGATTGTCCCCAGCCGAACTTGCCGTCATGAAGACTCACACCACGCTGGCGCGTGACGTCATTGAGCAAGTCGAGAGGGTGTATGGCTACAAGGGGGAACCCTTCAAGACGCTCAAGGAGATGGCGCACTCGCACCACGAAAGGTGGGATGGCAGTGGTTATCCGCAAGGACTGTCGGAAGAACAGATTCCGATAGCAGCCCGCTTGCTCGCCGTAGCGGATGTTTACGAGGGGCTGATTTCAAACCGGGTTTACAAGGTTGGCGTGCCTCACGATCAGGCGGTCGTCGTCATTTTTCAGGGACGGGGCAGCCAGTTTGATCCTGATATCGTCGATGCTTTCATTGAAATTCAGGATGAATTCCGCGCCATCGCCCTTCGTTATGCAGATACCGACCAGGATATGCAACGGATGATCGAGTACATGGCCAATGCCATTGCCGAGGAGGCGCAATTGCCGGCCAGCTAAAGTTTGAAGATCTTGCCTGGGTTCATGATGTTTTTGGGGTCCAGTGCACGTTTGATGGTTCGCATCATGTCAATCGCCGTAGTGCCTGTCTCGGACACCAGAAAGTCCATCTTGTGCAAACCTACGCCGTGCTCACCGGTGCAGGTCCCCTCCAACCTGAGAGCCCGAGTAACCAGGGAGTGGTTAAGTTTTTCTGCCAGCGCACGTTCCTCGGGAATGTTGGGGTCAATCAGATAGCCGAAGTGAAAGTTGCCGTCACCAACATGCCCTACTAGAAAGTACGCGATGCCGCTGGCATCGGCTTCTGCCACTGAATCAAGCAGGCAATCTGCCAGACGGGAAATGGGGACACAGGTATCGGTTGAAATGGCGCGACAACCTGGCTTTGACTGAATCGCGCCAAAGTAGGCGTTGTGCCTGGCGGTCCACAAGCGCGTTCGCTCCTCTGGGGTGGTGGCCCATTCAAAGGCAGTTCCACCAAATCCGGTGGCAATTTCCTGTACGGATTCGGCCTGCTCTTTGACGCTGGTTGGGGAGCCATGAAACTCCATTAGGAGCAACGGCTCCTCACGCAAGCTCAGCTTGGAGTGTGCGTTTACCATGCGCACCGTGTTGCCATCAATCAATTCCACCCGAGCGATCGGAATACCTAGTTGGATGATTTGAATGGTGCTGCGCACCGCCGCTTCGATACTGGGGAAGGAGCAAATCGCCGCCGAGATCGCTTCGGGTAGCGGGTAGAGCTTGACCGTCACCTCGGTGATGACGCCCAGTGTTCCCTCGGAGCCTACCATCAGGCGTGTCAGGTCGTAACCGGCACTGCTCTTCTTGGCGCGGGTGCCAGTGCGCATGACATCGCCGCTGGCAGTCACCACCTTCAAGGCCAGAACATTTTCGCGCATCGTGCCATAACGCACCGCATTGGTACCGCTTGCGCGCGTGGCGCTCATGCCACCCAAGGTGGCGTCGGCGCCAGGATCTATAGGAAAGAACAAGCCGGTACTCTTGACCGCTTCATTGAGTTGTTTGCGGGTCACGCCGGCCTCTACGGTCACAGTCAGATCTTCAGCATTGATTGCCAGGATCTGATTCATGCGACCGATGTCAATACTGATGCCGCCCTGCACGGCAAGCAAATGACCTTCGAGTGACGTACCAACGCCAAACGGAATGACCGGAACACCAAAGTCACCCGCCAGTTTGACGGCATCAACGACGTCCTGTGTTGACTGCGCAAACAACACGCCGGCCGGGGGGGGTGCGGCAAAGGAGGACTCGTCGCGACCGTGATGCTCGCGCACGGCCAGTGCGGTCGAGAACTGCTCGGAAAACCGCTCTTTCAGCATCGCAAGCAAGGCTGGAGATACCTCGCGCTGACAGATTTCTGGAGTCATGGTGGGCGTTTCAGTCGGTGTGTTCACAGGGTCTTCCTTCGGTTTTCATATCAATTCAGGGCGATACGGAGCTTGGCCACGGATTGCTACGCCAGGCAACAGCGTCTATTTTGCTGCAACAATAGCACCGATCAAGGAGATGCTTCATGGGACAACGACTTACACAAATCGCCACACGCACGGGTGACATGGGGAGCACCGGCCTTGGCGACAACACGCGGGTCTCCAAGAACAGCCTGCGAGTGCACGCCATGGGCGATGTAGACGAACTCAACTCGAATCTTGGCGTACTGCTGTGCGAGGATATGCCTGACGCAGTGCGGGGACTTCTGGTACAGATTCAGCATCAGTTGTTCAATCTGGGGGGCGAGTTGTCAATTCCCGGTTTTGAACTTCTCAAGCCGGAGGCCGTGCTGGCGCTGGACCACGCGCTGGCTCAATACAACGCTACCTTGCCCGCATTGCAGGAATTCATCTTGCCTGCGGGGTCACGCGCCGCCGCCCTGGCTCATGTCTGTCGCACTGTGACGCGCCGCGCGGAGCGTTCGGTGGTTGCGCTGGAAGACAAGGAAGCTTTGAAAGATACGCCACGCCAGTACCTGAATCGCTTGAGTGATCTAATGTTTGTGCTGGCTCGCGTTCTCAATCGACATCGCACCGATGGCGCAGTGGGCGACGATGTTTACTGGAAGAGCGAACGCCTCTTGCAAGCCAATTCGCAGTGACCGCATCCTAGCGTGGCGCCAGAATGGTCATGGTGATGCGTGAGACGCAGGTCAGCTCACCAGCATCGTTGTGCATCTCTATTTGCCAGACCTGGGTTATGCGACCCCGATGCACTGGCCGGGCGACACCAGTGACCCAACCGCTGCTTGTGCTTCTGATGTGGTTGGCGTTGATGTCGAGTCCGACGGCGCGGTGATCCGGCGGGCACGAAAATGCCGCGCCACAGGAACCCAGGGTCTCTGCCAGCACCACGCTCACACCGCCATGCAGCAAACCATAGGGCTGACGCGTCCGTTGGTCCACCGGAACCCGTGCCCGGATGAAGTCATCGCCGACTTCCAGAAACTCTATGCCGAGTCGAGCGACTACCGTGTCAACATGCGCGGCCTGCAGCGTTTCTATTGAGAAGGATTGTTTCCAGATACGCATTAAGACTTCAATCGGGGAGCTTGCTTTTTTCTAGACTGCAGTACAAGCTTGATATTGTATTAACCTCATACCATGATCCAAGCCACCATGCCGCCTCATGTGCCCCAGATTCGTCTCTATCAGGACTGGCTTCTTGCGCAGTGCGGGTTGTCCTTTGATTCGTATGATGCGCTCTGGCGCTGGTCGACAACGGACCTGAATGCCTTCTGGCAAAGCATCTGGGACTACTTCGAGATGCGTTCACCCGCGCCCTACAGCACAGTCTGTGACGGGGCACCGATGCCCGATACCCGCTGGTTTGTCGGGGCCAAAATCAATTACGCCGCGGAAGCGCTGCGTCATGCACAGGCGGCTCAAACGGCTGGAGTGCCAGCCATTCTGAGCCACAATGAAAGGAGTCTTGGCAACTTGCCAGCTCGGGAAATCAGCTGGACTGAACTGCGCCGCCAGGTCGCCTCGCTTGCCCTTCACCTGCAGACCCAAGGTGTGCAACCGGGCGACCGCGTGGCGGCTTATTTGCCCAACGCACCCGAGGCCATGGTTGCCTTCTTGGCCACCGTAAGTATTGGTGCCGTCTGGAGCATTTGTGCGCCCGACATGGGAACCCATGCGGTGCTTGATCGCTTCAAGCAGATCGAGCCCAAGGTGCTGATTGCCTGCGACGGCGTGACCTACGGCGGACGCGATATTGATCGTATCCCTGTGCTTGCAGAACTCTGCGCTGGTCTGCCCTCGGTGCAGCATCTGGTGTTGCAGAGCAATCTCGGATTGGTGGTGGACTGCCGCAAGATTTTCCCAAGCAGCGTCAATTTCAACGAAACCATCAGCCGGGACGACGCCCAGACACAGGTCTTCGAGCCGCTCTGGTTGGCGTTTGATCACCCGCTGTGGGTCGTCTATTCCAGCGGTACCACCGGTTTGCCCAAACCCATCGTCCATGGTCATGGTGGAACGGTACTGGTCGGGCGGGCGCTGCTGTGCCTGCACAACGACGTTGGGTGCAGCTATGCGCCCAACTCCTTGGGTGAGCGCTACCACTGGTACAGCTCGACCGGCTGGGTGATGTGGAACGCGCAAACAAGTGGCTTGCTCGCCGGCGTCACCTGTTGCATCTTTGACGGAAATCCGGCGGGTCGCACGGTGGATGCCAGTGGTAACAAAGTCGAGTCTGACTGGAGCACGCTGTGGCGTTTCGCCGCTGAGCTGGGCGTCACTTTCTTCGGTGCCGGCGCCGCCTTTTACGCCAACTGCCTGAAGGCGGGCGTGGACCTTAGCACTTGTGGCGATCTTTCCCAGGTGCGGGCCCTGGGTACGACAGGCTCGCCTTTGAGTGCCGATGCCCAGGCTTGGGGCATTCAACAATTTCGCACACTGCATGAGCATGGGGGCGACAAACTCTCCGCCGGGCCGCCCCAAGGAGAATTTGCCCCCTCGGGGGGCAGTGAATTACACGAAGTGAATGAACGTGGGGCCGACATCTGGTGGTGCAACATCTCCGGTGGCACCGATTTTTGCGGCGCCTTCATTGGCGGCAACCGCGAACTGGCGCAGGTGCCGGGCGAGATGCAATGCCGCCTGCTTGGCTGCGCAGTGGAGGCCTGGAACGAGCAGGGCGAGCCAGTGACCGACGAGGTGGGCGAGCTGGTTTGCACCCAGCCGATACCCAGCATGCCGCTGTATTTCTGGGGTGACACAGCCAAGCAGCGCTATCTGTCCAGCTACTTCGACATGTACCCGGGCGTCTGGCGACACGGCGACTGGCTAAGGATCGGACACCATGGTGGCTGCATCATCTATGGCCGCAGTGATGCCACCATCAATCGGCACGGACTGCGTATGGGGACAAGCGAGATCTACAGCGCGGTTGAAGCCCTGCCCGAAGTGCTCGACTCGATGGTTGTTGACCTGGAGTACCTGGGACGCGAGAGCTACATGCCTTTGTTTGTCGTCCTGCGGCCCGAATCGACCTTGACGCCGGCTTTGCATGCCAAGATCGTGGCGGCCATCAGGACGGCGCTATCACCACGTTTTGTGCCTAACGAGATTTTTCACGTAGCCCAGATACCGCGCACACTATCAGGAAAGAAACAGGAATTGCCCATCAAGAAATTGCTGTTGGGCCAATCACTTGAGAAGGTGGTGAACCGCGAGGCGATGGCCAATCCAGCGAGTCTGGACTGGTATGTGGAACTGGCTCGATCACGTCGATGAGCCGGGCTGACCCGTACAAACCCCGACGATATTCTTGGCACGGAAATAGCGTAGCTCAGTAGAATAACCTGACCAATTGGTTGGCTTCCTGGCCGCTTCGCTGCATTGTGGGGCGTTGTGACCTGTTTTTGCGCGGTTCCATGAAAAATCCTGAAGTGTTGTTCCCCTCAGATGCAACGTCTTCGGCCGGCGCGCGACTGGCTGTTGAAGTCCGCAACGCAAGTGTGGTTTATGAAACCGCCGATTCGCCGGTGCACGCACTGGAGAACATCGATCTTGATATTCGTGAAGGGGAATTTATTGCCCTGATTGGTCCTTCGGGGTGTGGCAAGACGACCTTGATGCGCGTGATTGCCGATCTCGAGAAGATCAGCACCGGGCGGGTGCTGGTCAATGGCGTCACGCCACACGAAGCGCGTTTGGCACGTGCCTATGGCTATGTGTTTCAAGCGCCAGCCCTGTTTCCATGGCGAACGGTGCTTGGCAATGTGACCTTGCCCCTACAGATCCAGGGTTACTCGAGGGCGCAGAGCCGGACTGTTGCGCTTGAGCACTTGGCGCGTGTTGGATTGACCGGGTTTGAGAGCAAGTATCCCTGGCAGTTGTCAGGCGGGATGCAGCAGCGCGTGTCGATCGCGCGCGCCCTGTCGTTTGAGCCGCGTATTTTGATGATGGACGAGCCTTTTGGCGCGCTCGATGAAATCACGCGTGACCGATTGAACGAGCAGTTGCAACAACTGTGGCAGCGTGAGCGTCGCACGGTCGTGTTCGTCACACACTCGATCGCCGAAGCGGCTTATCTTGCAACGCGCATTGTGGTGATGTCGCCGCGGCCTGGGCGCATCATCAAAGTGATTGAGTCCCCGCTGCCAGACGAGCGGCATCTGGGCATGCGTGATAGTGCTGTTTTCATCGAAGTCGCACATGCCCTGCGCGTGGCCCTGGCCGAGGGCCACCATGACTGAGCTGGTCGTCCGAGGTCGAATCTCACGCTGGAGCCTGCAAGGACTGCCGGTGCTGGTCATTTTGCTGGCAGTTTTGTTGGCCTGGTACCTCGGTGCCTGGCTGCTCAATGCGCCGGGCGCAATCGAACGTGTCTTGCCTCAGGATGGTGCGTGGCGCTGGCAGGACCTGCTGGCGGCCACGATGGAGATGCAGCGTCCGGTGCTGCCCGCGCCGCATCAGGTGTTGCAGGATTTTTGGTCAGCCATGGTCGATTGGCCGTTGGATTCGCCACGCAATCTTCTGTTTCACGTTGCGGTGACGGCGGAGTCAACTTTGTGGGGCTTTGTGATGGGCACATTGCTCGGCCTGGTTTTGTCGGTTTGCATTGTTCATTCGCGCACCCTGGACCGGGCCTTGCTGCCCTGGATCGTGGCGTCGCAAACGGTACCCGTGTTGGCGATTGCACCGATCGTGCTGGTGATTTTGGGCAGCCTCGGGTTTGCCGGTGTTGCACCGAAGGCGGTGATCGCCATGTACCTGTGCTTTTTTCCGGTGACCGTCGCGATGGTGCAGGGCCTGCGTTCACCCCAGCGCATCGAGACCGAAATGCTGCATACCTATGCAGCGACGCGTTGGCAGGCGCTTTGGTTGCTGCGTTTGCCGGCCGCCTTGCCGTTCCTCTTTCCTGCCTTGCGGGTCGGCATCGCTGCCGGTCTGGTTGGGGCGATGGTGGCGGAATTGCCAACCGGCGCCCAGGCGGGCTTGGGCGCGCGCTTGCTGACCGGCTCCTATTACGGCAACACGGTGCAAATCTGGTCGGCCCTGGTGATGTCGGCGTTGTTGGGTCTGACGCTGACGACTGCCGTGGCTGGCATTGAGCGCCTGGTCTTGCGGCACCGGAGTCAGGCATGAAGCGCGCTACCCAATGGACTGTCATGCTGGTCGCGGGATGTTTGGCGGGCGGGCTGGTTCTGATGCAGTTCTCCCCGGCGGGGGGTGAGGAAGCAAGCCCGACGTTCTGGTTGGCGACCTTCGTTTTGGCGCTGTTCGCAGTGCAGTCGATCCGGCGCATGGCTGCCCTGGACAGCGGACGCGTTTACGGCACCTTGACTGCTGCCCTGTTTGGTGTCTGGGTCATCTTCTTCTGGCAACTGTTGGTGGTGGCGTTTGATGTACCTAAAGTCCTGCTGCCGCCGCCGAGCCTGATCCTGCAGTCCATGAGCAGTCACGGGCCGACCTTGTGGGGTGATTTTGTGCAGACTGTGCTGAAGGCGGTCCTGATTGGCTGGACGCTGGGATCCGGTATGGGGTTTGCAGTGGCTGTTGCCATTGACCGTCTGCCGTTCCTGCAGCGTGGGTTGCTGCCGCTGGCCTCTTTGACAAGCACGATTCCGTTGGTTGCCGTGGCACCGATTGCGGTCATGTGGTTTGGTTTTGAATGGCAGTCCAAAGCAGCGGTCGTTGTACTGATGACGTTTTTCCCGATGCTGGTGTCGACCCTGGCTGGACTCAAAGCCGCAGGCAGACTCGAGCGAGAACTGATGCACAGTTACGCAGCCAGCTACGGTCGAACTTTGCTGGCCCTGCGCCTGCCGGCTGCCTTGCCCTTCATTTTTGGCGCACTTAAAATCAATGCCACCCTGGCCTTGATTGGCGCCATCGTGGCGGAGTTTTTCGGCTCTCCCACCTCGGGCCTTGGTTTTCGGATTTCGACTGAAGCGTCGCGCATGAACATGCCGCTGGTCTGGGGCGCCATTGTGGTGGCGGCGGTTACCGGCTCGCTGGCTTATGCTGTGCTGGTTCAACTGGAGAGGCGTGCCGCCTTCTGGCACCCGTCGGTCCGTGAAACTTGAGATACTTTTCCCGCTACGCGTTGGGTCCCGCCGGGCTGAGCGCGTCTTTTTTCCCAAACCAAGGAGCTTTCCATGATTCGTTCGTCCAAGATCGCCAACAGTCTGCTGGCCGCCGTGCTGGCAGTTTGCGGCGCAAGCATTGGCGCCAGCGCCAGCGCGGCTGACAAGGTCACCGTGCAACTCAAGTGGTTGCCGCAAGCACAGTTTGCCGGTTACTACGTGGCTCAATCCAAAGGCTATTACAAGGCCGAGGGTCTGGACGTGACCATCAAACCGGGCGGTCCGGACATCTCTCCGGTGCAGGTGATTGCGGGTAATGCCGCTGATGTGGTGGTGAACTGGATGCCTGATGCACTGGCTGCGCGTGAAGCGGGCGTGCCCTTGGTGAACATTGCCCAAGTGTTCAACCAATCGGGCTTGATGCTTACCTGCAAGAAGGCCAGCGGCGTGAGCACACCCAAAGATTTCAAGGGCAAGACGCTGGGTGTGTGGTACGGTGGCAACGAGTATCCGTTCCTCAACTGGATGGCCAAGCTGGGGTACAAGACCGACTCTGACATCAAGATTCTCAAGCAGGGCTTCAACGTCGACCCGCTGCTGCAAAACCAGGCCGCCTGCATTTCGACCATGATTTACAACGAGTACTGGCAGGTGGTGGACGCCGGCGTCAAGGAAAACGATCTGGTGACTTTCTTCTATGAAAAAGAAGGTGTCGCTTCGCTGGAAGACGGCCTCTATGTGCTGGAGGCCAAGCTCAAGGACCCGGCCTTTGTGGCGCGCATGGGCAAGTTCCTGAAGGCCACCTTCAAGGGCTGGAATGATGCAGTCAAGAATCCGGCAGAAGCGGCCAAAATTGTCGTCGCAGCGGACACTTCTGGCAGTGCCTCTGAAAAAGTGCAGAAGCGCCAAATGGAAAATGTGGCCAAGCTGATCACCAATGCTGGCACAGCGAAGATCGGCTATCTGGAACCAGCAGCATTTGAGCGTACCGTCAAAGTCTTGCTGGCCGCTGGCAGTTCGCCAGTGATCAAGAAGGATCCGGGCAAGGCTGCCTATTCGCACGTGGTGTGGGAAGCGGCTTCCAAGTAAGTACTTGTTGATTCCGTGACACAGGGGTCTTGTCCGCGCGGGTACGACCCCTCTTTTTTCAACTGATGAATCGCATTTCGATCAGCCCCTCGGCACTCGCAACCGAGGAGGGATCCAAAGGTCAGATACGCCAGACCAACGAGGCGCTTATTTTGGCCGCGGCCGAGCGTGTCTTTGCCGGCGCTGGCTTTGGTGGCGCCACGATGGCCGCTATCGCTGAGGCGGCGCGTTTGCCCAAAGCCAATCTGCACTACTACTTTGGCAGCAAGCAGGCGCTGTATCGCGCGGTCCTTTCACGCACACTGGAAGATTGGTTGGTGCCGACCCTCGGCATCACGCCCAAGGCTGATCCCAAGCTTGCCATTGAAACCTACATTCGCGCCAAAATGGCTCTGTCGGTGCAGCGTCCGCACGCCTCCAGAGTTTTTGCCAACGAACTCTTGCACGGTGCGCCGGTCGTGAAAGCCTTGCTCGGCACGGAACTGCGTCAATTGGTTCTGCGCAAAGCAGCGGTGATTGAAGGGTGGATCGACGCCGGCCGCATGGCGCCAGTGGACCCGGTGCATCTGTTCTTCACAATTTGGGCGGCAACCCAGACCTATGCTGATTTTGGCGTGCAAGTCAGCGCTGTGTTGGGT
>CAITQH010000434.1 GCA_903894475.1 uncultured beta proteobacterium | reverse complement strand
TCAATAGGTGCAATAGCCACATAAATGCATATTCGCGCCATTACACAACCGGATTTTAAACGAGTAGCATCGTTGATTTCATTGAGGGTTTTGGTGGCTTGGGGCATTTAACTGTCGAACCCCGGGGCGCAGGCAATATCACGGCATATTCCTCGAATATCTCGGAAATTGAGGTTGAAAATCACATACAGTCATTTGGAATCACGGATTCAGGATAGTATTCACAATTTGTGCAACAAACGAGTTTTTGCAACGCCCTCATGCACGCGCCTGGGACGCCTGGTCGAACGCGACATCTTCAACTGTTGCCGAAAGCGTCAGGCGGCTGGAACTGGTTGTGGGATCCAATTCAGTCGATCGATTAAATTTAAAATTGAAAATACAAAAATGGGCTCTCATAAAAATTCAATTGCAACAGCGCATATATTATTCCAATCAAAATAGCAATAGAAACATAAGTTAGCCTCTTCTTGCCAGTAAAGCTCTTTTCCGAAAGTGAGGCTATGCTGATGGTATTGGGCATCATGAAAACTATCAGGAAAGCGGAAGTCATTGTTAATAGAATTATTTTCAAATTGACTACCCATGCTTGAATATTCGGCATGTTTCCTAAAGAGTACCCATTCAATCCCAGCATTCCTTTGTAAACCACAACGGCTGTGGGAATGCTGTCAGAACGGAACATGACGCATGCGATATTAACAGCGAGAAAAGTTAATATCCAGGCAGCAGTCAATTTCAAGATTTTGTAAGATCGCTTCTTTCGATCTTGTTTACTCAGAACTGGAAAACCTTTTCTCCAGAGATGATTGGTCACAATATACAACCCGTGCATGCCACCAAAGACCACGTACGTCCAGTTCGCTCCATGCCAAAAACCCAAAATCAAGAAGACAAAGATCGTTGGAATAACCAGGGAAAATATAGATCCAAAGGCTGATGGCAGGTTTTGACCAAGACGCATGAGTTGCAAAGTGATTGGCATGTATAAATAGTTTCCAACGTATTTAGTAAGAGTAATATGCCAACGTTGCCAGAAATCAATGATGCTGGTGGCTCGCAGAGGAGAGTTAAAGTTAAATGGCAACCAAATACCAAATAATAAGGCTATTCCAACCGCCATGTCGGAATACCCAGAGAAGTCAAAATAGAGTTGAAAGGTGTATCCGACACATGCCGTCCAGGATGCCAAAAAATTCGGCCCAGAGCCTCGAGCCAGAGAAGTATAAAAAGTAGATACATACCCATTTAGCGTATCGGCAATCAATACTTTTTTTGCCAATCCAACCGTAAAAATTAGTAGTCCTGTAACAATTTTTTCCTTTTGGATTACAAAGTTTTCTGGCATCGAAAACTGCGGCATCATTTGCCTGTGGTTAAGCAATGGGCCAGCTAAAAGATGAGGAAAGAAGGAAACAAAAAGCGTGTACTGAATAAAGTTACGCTCCCTCACTTTGCCTTGGTAATTATCAATCAGAAAGGCAATTTGAGTGAAAGTAAAAAATGAAATCCCGATAGGCAAGACGATGCCAATTGAATCCAACGGGTCGAGTTCCATCAGATCACGCACATCATTGATATTTTCAATGAAAAAATCGATGTATTTATAATATCCCAAAGCCACCAGATTGGCTGTAATTGCCATGATGAATGTTGCTTGTCGAAATTTGAGTTCTTGCTTCGCTAGCAGAGTTCCGAACCAGTAGTTGATGCAGATGGATATCACTAAAATCGGCAGGGCCTTGATGCTCCAATAGGCATAGAAGAAAATCGAAGCACTAGCCAACCATGCAAGAGCCCCTTGACGACTTTTCCTGGCGATCAGGAAATAGCCAGCTAATACGACTGGCATAAAGACAAAAACAAAAACCGAGGAGTTAAACAGCATATTCAAAAAAAAGAAGGGTTCACAGCAATCCAGAAATCAGCAGGCGTAGTGCATCCGCCCACCCCTTAGGCTCTGATCATTTTGTGCAACTGAATAAAACCCGCACTGCCTGTCAGTGTCCGGAACAGCGCATTGCCGGGGTCGCCTTTGCGGTGGATGTGAAATCCGGCTTTCTGGTAAGCACGCAGTGCATCGGAGTTTCGTTCGAACATGGTGATTTCGGCGATCTTGGCAGACGTAACAACGGGGTCGAAGCAGCATATAACACTGTTGATGATTCGCTCCGTGAGGCCGCGCCCCCGGCAACTTTGCTCAACGTAGAACGTCTCCATCTGCAGCGCCCCTGCAGTACGCTGCGGGGTTGCAGCGGCAAAAGCCTTGATTGCATCTTTCGCGTCGAGCCATTTCTCAAAACCCAACAAATCAGTGAGCACGGCAGCCAGCTTGAACCCGCTGGAAACACCATCTGCAGCCTCGACCCATGAAGAACAACAGGCAATCGGTACGCCGTCCCGCGCGTAAACAAAAAAAGTGCTCAGGGCAAGCTGATATCCGCCACTTTCAATTGAGAGTGCTTGCTTGAGCAGTGCATCGACCTCTGCGACGCTCAGCAGGAAAATCTTTTGATAGGTGCAACTTGCTGTGCCCAGCTTTTCCGCAGCTTTCACGGCCGTGATGAGAAAGGGCAGATCTGCCGGGGTCGCTTTTCGGAAAACCAAATCGTCCATGACTTATTCCTGGTGAACACCCGAAATCAGCGCTTTTCGATCGACTTTCCCGTTCTGATTCAACGGAAAAAAGTCGAGCACATGAATCCGCTGAGGGAGCATGTAGGAAGGAAGTTTCCCTGCCAGGTGGGTCTTGCAGGTAATTCGCAGCGCCTCCTGATCAATGTCGGATGCCTCTAGAAATAGATGCAGTTTGACTCTTCCATTCGCCTCTGCTTGGCCAACGAGGGCGACATTTCGAACGCCGGTAAGGGCTCTGGCATGATGCTCTATCTCTCCGGCCTCGATACGATATCCGTCCACCTTCAGTTGGTAGTCCGCGCGTCCACAATAATAGTAGTTGCCCTCGGCTGCAAAGGCGATATCACCAGTCCGGTAGGCTGGCGCTTCTCCCGAGCGAGCGGTGAAAGCGGCAAGTGTCTTTTCGGGGTTGCGCCAGTATTGATCGGTTACCTGAGCGCCGGAAATCACAAGCTCGCCTTTTTCACCGGGGGCAACGCAGTCTCCCGTTTCACTGATGATGGAGAACACGGTCCCGGGCATCGGCACTCCGATGGAAACCACGCCCTGGTATTCGCCAGATGAACCCAAGGGCGAGTTCAACTCATAAATGGAGCAAAAAATCGTGGCCTCCGTGGGGCCGTAAACATTGAACAGGCGTGCCGATGGAATGCATCCTTGCCACTTTTCAGCTAACAGCGCGGGGAGCGCTTCGCCGCAAAAAAGAGAATAGCGCATGTCCGGCAAATCTATCTCGTCGAGATAACTCTCCAAAAAAGACAGGACCGAAGGCACCATCAACGCGACCGATATCTTTCCACGTTGAAGTGTTTTTGCCACGTCCAGAAAACCGGCACCTGGGCCTGTTACGACATGACATGCAGCACCGAGAGCAAGCGGCGCTGCATAGCACATGATGGAAAGGTCAAAAGTAAGGTCAAACATCTGCAGAAAACGATCAGTCTGTCGAAACTCGAAACCCGTTTCGCTGAGAAGCGCTTTCATGAACCGCCTCAGGTTGCCATGGTAGATCGGGACCCCCTTGGGATTGCCCGTGCTGCCGGAGGTAAAGAGCAGGTACGCCATGTCAGTCTCGCGGACTGGCGTGGGCATCCGTTCTGACGGGTTTGAAGGGATCGTCCGGAGATTCACGATTCTTACCGGAAGCCGCTGCTGCAGAACCCATTGACTGATTTCAGTTTCAGCGCCCGATTGAAACAGTGTGGCGACATCGGCCTGCGTCAGACAGCTGCCATTGCGCTGCGCAGGGTTGTGAGGATTCAGAGGAACATAGGCCCTACCTGACGCAAGGATCGCAAGGATCGCGGCATACGTAAAAACATCTTGCGTTGCATGCACTGCAATTCGGCGTTCATTGATTGGAACTTCCGAATCGATCCCGTCACGAATCCCCTGAACAAGAGCCAAGAGCTCCGCATAAGTCACCGTTTGGTCCGGAAAAACCAAAGCTGGATCGCTCGGAAAACGCCCGGTGCAGCGAAAAAAATCGTCAACGAAAGTGGGTAGGTAGGGAAGACTCATTTCCCCGTCTTGGTCTTTACAAGAGCCAGAATGTCGCCTACGTTGCGAACCTCCTGTAACTCGGCGAGTTTGAACTTAATGCCAAATTTTTTTTCAATGGCGACAATGAGGGTTATATGGGCAAGAGAGTCCCAACCTTCGATATCCTTCGCGCTTGTCTCTGTGTGTATAGCGAGACTTTCAGCCCGAAAGAGATCCCGAAATATACCCTCCACGACGCGGTGGATCTCCACCCGGGGATCGTCCTGAGGCTGGATGCCTGCCATGCGTTGCTCCTAAGGAAATTAAGTCGGATTCTTCACAGGCACTTTAGCATATGAGGGCTGTACCGCCCGACAGAACTACAACAGGGGCCAAGCAAAACCATCCCTGTGATGGCCTGCACCCCGCATTAGTTAAGAATGTCTTCAGGCTGACGACAGATTTTGAGCCCCTGTAGCGCGAACCTTTGGCTTTCTCCCGGGTAGATTCGCAGTTTTGTGAAACCCTGACTATTCGAAGGCAGTGGTGTTTTCAGCGCATGCGGGGTATCATCCCCAACGATATTCAGTGCAAATCGACGCGTTGCCTCCCCTGGGCCAGAACCCTCCAAAATTAAGGATTTTGATCCGGCGGCGGTAACCCTTGCGGCCAGATAATCCAGCTTTTTGATTGGTTTGTCAAAACTGAGTTCGATGAATTCGTTGTCGCGGGTCCGCCCTGTGACGATATCTCCTTCCTTCAAATTGACTCCGTTTGCGGCTAAACCGACCGGCATCACCTTAGCGTTCACAGTCGATGGTTTGCAAGTAATCTGTATCCAGGCCGAGGCGCGCAACAGCCATTCAGTATTGTCGCTCGCAAACTGGGCGTCCTGAAACCGAAAATTTGGTGGCGCCCGCATGGTGTACTCGGGCCTTTCCCAGATCAGCATTTTGGGCGCATTGGTCTGGAAGGCATCGCTACTCAAATAACTTTCCATACCAAACCAGGCTCCTATATTCGCAGGCACCGAGACATTCAAAATGTCGCGCTGCAACACGAAACGCAGTGCATCCACGAAGGTAGTCCACTCCTGCGAGAAACTGCTGCCCTGCATCGTGATGCCTATTGGTACACGGTTGGCTTCATTTTGTTCCTGGGCTCGAGTCACCCTAACCGGCGTGACATGTTCAAATGCAAAAGTCCCAGAACTGGGCGGTATCAAATTAATCAATTCACGTGATTTGGACGGCGTTTTGCGTTTGCCAACAACCATTTGAAAGGCCACTTCAGGCGTTGCATCAAGCACCCTTTTCAGCATTGGGTTGGCATCTATACCAGCCTTGAAGGTTTCAGCCGCCAACTTGGCACCCGTCATGCTCCAATGCCCATCAAGCCGATAAAACAAGGGTGTGTCTGAGCGTCGCATGGGACTGTTCAAGAAGGGCGTATTGAGATCAATCACCGTCACTCCAGCCGCCTGTAACGCCTTGCTCATACGCTCGTAATTAGCTACCGTGTAGTCGTTGAGTTTGACGTCGTCCGGAAGATACTCAGCGTACAAACGCATCTTCACCGGCACCATCGTGACGGCCATCGTGATGCCGTTGGCCACAAGCACTTTATTGAAACGCCCGATAAGAGAAACTGTCTCTGCGCTGCCAGCCGCTTCTGCTGAACTCATCAATTCAGACCGTAAAAAGAGCCACTCATTTTTTCCGACGATGCCCAGAGACTCGCCACCTTGCGCAGAAACCATACCAAGGGCACAGGACAAAAAGGCAGCACATCGCCATTTATTGATGCAGCAATACTTTATCATGCGTATCCTATATAACACCGTCACATCAAATTTACCAACTGGATTTAAGTCAGGTTGAATTACCGCGCCACCCAGTTCTTTGAATACGCGCGTATCTGAACATCACTCATCGGATAAAGCAACTTCTTTTCTACGAAATTCCGGACTCTGGTTGTGGACTGTTGTGAATTTGCGGCGTCAGTGTTGCATGATCTCCGCCGGCGTTATTTGGCGGGATCCACTACCGGTTTGTCAAAATACAGATGCCACTGGTATTCGCCAGCGGCGAATCCGTCCAACACGATGGCGTCGCGCCAGTCATCAATGCGAACAACCTTCGGCAACTTTGCATAACTGCCGCGGGCGACAAGCCGCACGGATCCTCTGGACTCAGGCAAATTGACCCACACGGCCACAGCTTGCCGCAAGGGTTTGTCACCGTTGATCGTCACCCTTATCAGAGGTGCTAGCGCAGTCGACTCCAGATTGGCGCTCACTCTGTCACGCTCCCGCCACCATTCGGATACCTGCCCTCCTGTTGCCATCCACATCCTGTTGTTCATGGCTTTTAGATGTCCAAAAAACTCGCCCAGCTGAGCTTTGTCAAGATTGCTCTGATTGGTGATCCTCACAACAGCCAATCCTGCCATTTGATCAGCGAGATCAAGCTCATTGAAGAACTCCTTCATACCATTGTCAGCATCGCGGTCCTCGTCATCCGGTCCGCCAAGTGTGCGCGGCAGGACGACGAGAGTTCTTGCGGATTTCTCGGTACCGGTGTTTTCCTTTGCAAAAAAAGGAAGTCGCGCCTCTGATGCATCCATAGACGATATGTAGTGCCCAAAAGAGCGCTCCTTCAGGAGGATTTCTGTATTCTTGTCGTACTGTTCCATGGGCGCGTGAAAGCCGGCGTTGATCGGAATATCCAAGCCAGCAGCCTTCAATTCGCTTTGCATGGTGACTAGGCGCTTGGCTTGTTCGGCTGTAGATTGACCCTTGAATACGGTGAATCGATCACCAAGGAAAGCCACCTCATGCCCCCTTGCTTGGATCTTCTTCAGGAACTGATTGGATTCTTGAGCGACTTCGCTGAGCACGTAATAAGTCGCTCTGCCGCCCGCATCTTCAAATTGCCTTGCAAAATTCAAATCGACTTCGGCCACCGGGTCGGCCGAATCAACAGCCAGCACAAAGGCACCGGTGTAAGGGTGGGGCCAGGCTGTTACGTAGGCATCGGGCTGACGCAACAACCACATCAGGGAATTGTGCGCAATGGCCTCCAGCAACTTCGGATCTGCGGAAACCCACAGCCGCTCCGGGTAGCCAAAGACAACTGACCGCGACAACCTGCCGGTCCGCTGGATGCGCTCATCAAAGGTGATCGTGGTACTTGCTTGCTCAGGAACAACCGTGCGCCCCCAATTCATAAAATTCGCAGCAGGATGAGCGCCAACCAAACGCAGCGGGTACCATGGCTTGACCCGTTCTGTCCATATCCTTAAGCCAGCGGGCAAGCTGTGCGTCACTGGATTGTCGCCATGTGGCATCAGCCAAATGTCATTGGCTTGCGCTTCAGTGTTACCCACAACCTTGACATCCAAGGCGTCCTGCATAAAGCTATAACCACGCGATTCACCTGCCTCGTTTTGCACGCCCGTCATCCAGGTGGACAGCACGCCGCCGCCCTTTCCGCGAAAGTCGATCACGGCCCGCTTCTCACGATCGGTCAACGCAATAGCAGACGGTAGCAGTAGTACGCCCGGTTGCAGTATTTCGAGTTGCTCTACAGACGCCACTAACTGGAACGGAATTCTGTACTTGCGCAGAAAGACTTCCCAGGTGCGAACGCTCTCGTTGGCGTCCATGCCGGTGGCCGTGAGCCGCGCCCGCGTCGTCGGAGACGCGTAGATTTGCACTCTTTGAATCATCTGCGTCGTCGGTGTAGCAGGCGCCAGCTCGGCCGCAGAAACCCCGGCTGTGGCCAGCGCCAGATGGAACGCAACCGCCAAGCCTGACCATTGCAATAACTTACGCCAACAAAGCATACTTAGCCCTCCGTGCGTGGTCAAATCGATTATGATAAAAAAATGAGCGGAACAAGTGCATTGATTATGAATGATCCAGCCACCCTTAAGCCCATTTCGCCGGCTGTGGAGCTTGGTATTCGTGGTCTGGATAACCTGACCAATAACATGATTGGCGGGGGTCTCTATATTCTGATTGCAGAAACACCGTCGGCCCGTTTTCCGATCTTGGCCAGCAGTCTTGGCAAAGCGTTCAAGGATGGTCTGTCATGTACGATTATCGTTCCATCGAATCCTGAATCTTTCATTCAGAGAATCGAGACTTTTGACAAATCGATCACCTCGGATTCGATCACAAGCAGGCGTCTTCAGCTGTTTGTCATGCAGGACGGTTTTTCGAAGACGGTATTTCGATACGGTGCCGAGGGTTTTGTCAAGGAACTGGACCATTTTCAAATACCAGAGAGCAGTTATCTGATTTTTGATCAAGCCGATGAGTTACTCAGCCTGCACGATGTTTCCTTGTCTCTGGACCAGGTTGATGTCATTGGAAAATGGTTGACCCAGCGACAAATTACCGCCCTGCTGGTCTTTTCGCGTGTCACGGACGCCCACTCCAGCACCATCAATGCGCTGATGGACAATTTGACCGGAATTGCCCGGCTTGGCGGAAACCGGGATGGTCTGGAGTTGACTTTCGATTACTGGCAGTCCCCCGATGGCACTGTGGCGGCGAAGAACTACCGCCTGATCACGCTTGAGTCCGGCCTCTACGAAGCCAGCACAAAGGTCGTCTCACAGGAACAACTGGCCGGCAGCGGCAGCAGCGAATCTGCGCTTGAAGCCGACGACGCCGAACCGCATTTCTTCTACATGGACCCGGACCTGAACAGTGTGGCCAAACAAATGCCAGGCGTGTGGGAGCGGGTTGACACTTTGGTTGGGATGATGCACGCGACGCGTGCCACCCGCTCCGGCACCGCCATTCTGAGATTTCAACCCGATACCAGCGTACGCCAATTGTCAGAGACAGTCCATACACTGCGGCTCAGCCTGGGGCACCGGGCCCATATTGTGGTGCAGGAAAAAGGTGCTTCCCTGCGTTACCAAAATGAGGCCTTGCTGTTACGCCTGGGTGCCAATCTGGTGGTGCACAAAGATGTGCCCACCAGCCGTTTGCCACTACTGCTCGAATCGTTGCGTGGACAGATTTTTAGCCGCGATGTGAACATCAATTTTGAAGCCGCATTGTCCAGCGTCACGCCCAGTAGATTGCGTGGATACGTTCTTCCTGCGCGTTTTGTGCGTGAGGTCACTTTGATTCTGGACCGTGCAGAGACACTCAGCGTTCCGTACGCCATGGTCATCGGCAAACCAACCAAAGGCACGACGATGGTTGATGTCTTGATGCGCGCAAAACTGTCGCGGTCAGGCGACCTGATCACGGCCGATGGCAGCTATTGTTATCTGTTCCTCAGTGCCTGTCCGCAGACCGTTCTTTTGGCGACACTGGAAAGAATCCTCGGCGGCTCGCTCGATGCCTCCTTTCATGCGCCAAGATTTCTGGTCCAACGCGCCGAAGTGGAAGCCGAGTTGGCCGCCCTGTCACGCGCTGCGGATTTGGGAGATCTCCCTGACTACTCATCATTGTGCGAAGCTGCCGAGCCTAACGAAGCGACACGCGCCGGCACCCCAGCGGTGCCAATGCCTGAGGTGCCGGCCGCGTCGCCACCCCAGGGAGCGACGGATGCTGCTGCGATGCCCACTTTCGCAAGTGTTTCTTTGCCGGACGAAGCCAAGGACTTCGAAATCTCCTTGCCTGCCATGAAAACCCGGCCGATGGCTGTTAGTGTGGCAAAGGTGCCCGAGGTGGCACCGAGAGTTGCACCCGTAGAAATCACGCCGTCAGGGGTTCCAATTTTCGGAAAGAAAGACGTGCCTTGGGCAAAGCGCAGCACGCCTCCGGCTGCTGCGAATCCGCCTAAGAACTCCCCGCAACTCAACGATCCGGACCCGTGATTGAGTGCACCTGAGGCAGTGTCTATGTGCTGATATCTATGCAACAATGACACAGGAAACTAAAAAGTGGCTCGACTCCTATGAAACCGTCCCTTTGTCTATCCACCCTCAGATCGATCTTGGCACCGTTGCTGCTCCTGCAGATGCTGCCACTGACCACTCTGGCGCAAACCACCGATTTTTCTCCCAGTGCTGCGGGCGCTCGCCAGGGCTTCGGCACTCCCGCGGCCGAATCTCTCATCCTGGCTCCATTCAAGTACATTGCGCCAACCAACGCCGACACGACGAGCAAGAGCGCCGGACCGACGGAGTCAGATAAACCCAAGCGCAAGGCAAACCAGCAGCGAATCCTGGACCTCAACGCAGCCGGCGACTACCAGGCTGTGGGCACCGAAGGACTGGCTTTGATGGTCGGAGAAAAGCCCGATGACGAACTGCAGTTGATTGTTGCGAACAGTCTGGCGTGGACTGGTCGACTAAAGGAGGCCATACCAGCGTACCAAGGTTTGCGAGCCGGAAAATACGCCGACCAAGCCGCAGTGGGCTTGGCCAGTATTTATCACTGGGGTGGTCGCGACGATCGGGCCGTACCTTTGTACCGTGCTGTTCTAGCCAACGATCCGGGCAACAGCAGTGCGCTCGAAGGTCTGGATCTGGCGACCCGCGAGACCAGTCCGCGCACGCTTCTGAGCTTTGGTCGCGGTGGCGATTCATCGGATGATGAGCGCCGCTCAGTCACCCTTAATCACCGTTGGCGTGACAGCAGCGGGGTCCATCTAATGGAGGTCGAGACCAGTCTCGTAGTCGACTCTTTACCGGGAGTGGAGACAAGCCAGCAGGACCTGACCTTCAGGTACCAGAATTTGAGTCTGGCACTGAAGCCCAGTCTTGAGCTGAGCATGCCAACCAAGGACGATAATTCCCTGTACGCCAGCGTTCACATCAAGCTTTTTGACGACAAGGTGACGCTCAGCGCGGGTCGGGTCAACTGGGGTCGGATGGCGACCAACCCGAATGCATTGGCGATGCACCTGTCTGCGATGCACGCAGGCATTAATGCAGCAAAAGACTATTCATTTGGCAATTTGTCAGCTCGGTTTAACTTCTATGACGTCTCAGATGACAACACGGTTTGGACAAGCAACCTGCACCTGTCGTCTTCATGGAGACCTTTTGGCAGTCACTTCAGACCGTTTGTCGGACTGGAAACCCGCGGCGGAGCGCTGCTCACACCGAACTATTGGTCACCCGCACAAGGATCTGGAACCCTCTATGCAGGTTTGCTCGGGGAGTGGGGTGCCAGCAACTGGAACCTTTACGGATCCGCTCAAACTGGGCTTCGGCTCTACGGCGACGCCGGAACCAGCTGGAGCCTGTCTGCCGGGGGCAAATACTGGGTCACCAACAATGTCGCACTGAGCGTGAACTTGTCGTCTCTTGACAGTTGGCGCGACAATGCGGCCTACAGGGCCCAGGCCGCAACGATCAATCTGGAAAAGCTTTGGAGATAAGAAAAGTCGGGCGCTATGCATGGCGCTATGGCTGGGCCGCCTTGGCCGTAGTCGTCGTCTTCATGTTGCTGGCGTTGACCTATGACACGGTCCAGGACGCCAAAGGTACTCTCATAATTTTGCTGCAGAACGGGCTGCTGGCGGCAATCAGTTCCTACCTGTTGATTTTTCTGGTCCTGCTGGTCTTTCGCTTTGCCATGCTCCTCCTCTATTCCTTCATGGATCACCTGGAGTCTTTGTACAAGGAACGTGGCACCTCCACTGTCAGGTATCGCGAAGACAGTTCCCTGCCGATGATCTCGCTGGTTGTGCCAGCCTATAACGAGGGCCCCGTTATCCAGGCTGCGATGCGAGCCCTGTTGGCACTGGACTATCCAAATTTTGAAATTATTGTGGTCGACGATGGTTCAACCGATGACACTTATGAGAAGGCGATGGTGGTGGCACGTGAAAGCCTTGCCCTTGATGTCCGCGTCATCACCAAGCGCAATGGCGGCAAAGCTGATGCCCTGAATACCGGCATGACCCTGGCGCGCGGCGAGTTTGTTCTCAACATGGACGGCGACACCAAGCTCTCGCCTAACTCCTTGCGGGCCTGCATTCGTCATTTTGAGAACGCGAAAGTCGGTGCTGTCGCGGGCAACGTCAAGGTGATCAACCGGGAAAACATATGGACGCGAATTCAGGCTCTGGAATATGTTGAAGGGCTCGCCATGGCGCGCAAGGCGCAAAGTTTTGGACGCGTGGTCAACATCATCCCGGGTCCGCTGGGCATGTTCCGCAAGTCGGTTTTGCAGCAGGTCGGCGGCTATGACCGCGACACCTTTGCCGAAGACTGTGACCTGACGCTCAAATTGTTGATGCGCGGCTGGCACATTGAGTACGAACCCGCTGCCATTGCCTGGGTCGAGACACCGAGCCGCCTGCTGGACTTGCTCCAGCAGCGCTATCGCTGGACCCGTGGCATCCTGCAAGCCACCAGAAAGCACAGCCAAGCACTGTGGCAACCGCGCAAAGCGGGGATCAACTGCTACATTCTTTGGTACATGCTGTTCGAAGGTGTGATGTGGCCGGTTTCGAATATATTGGGCAACCTGTTTTTTATTTTTGTTTTTTGGCAATACGACCTTTCTACCCTGCTCCCCTTCTGGTGGCTGCAGCTCATGTTGCTTGACGTTGTCGCGGCCGCCTACTGCGTGGTGGTTGAAGAAGAAGAACCCTCTCTTATATTCTTTGCCGTCGTGTTCCGACTGTTTTATATTAATATCATCGATATTTCCAAGGTTTGCGCTACGTTTGAAGAGTGGCGTGGTAACGCAATGACTTGGGGTAAGCTGGAGCGAGAAGGAAAACTTTGACATGGATCTTATTAACATCCTGGCCTATGTCATCCTGTTCACGACCATTGGGACCATGGTAATCGGGCTGGTCGCCTATGCTGCGTTCAAACTGCGCGACAAACGCAAACCAGGCAACAGCCGGTCTGATGAAACAATGAATGTCGGTGGCCCCCTGGAACCGGTTTTCCTCGAACGCTATGTTCCTGGTGTCACGACGGAGCCGGCAGCTCAACCTGTACCTGATGACCGATGAAACGCCGTTCGACCATGCACGCTGTTTCCGTGCAAGCACCGGACCCTGAACCTGGCAAACAGCGGTCAGTCTTTCGTCGCGTTGGCATCTACCTGCCCATGATCGTCGTCTTTTGCATCTTCGCACCGATGATTGCTTACATGTTGTTCATGAAAGAGCTGGGCTTGACCGTGCCCACGTTTGGCATCAATGGTGCTCCAAGCTATGCCGCCCAATCGAGCGCCACGGTTATCCTCTACGCTTCCTCCAGCAGCAAGACGTATTTTGCTGGTCTTGGTGGAAATTACGAGGTGCTGCTGGGCCCGTGGCGCAACTACTTCTCGAGTCGCAAGATCGACTTCAGGGAGATTCAAAATGCCTCACAGCTGCGCAGGGAAAGAAGTGGCGTGTTGATATTGCCCTCCGCAGTTTCTCTCAGCGATGACGAACGCGCTGAGTTGTTGGCTTTCCGCGCCAAGGGCGGCGCTATCCTTTGCACCTGGGCCACCGGCACACGGGATGGCACAGGCGGGTGGCGGGGCTGGCAGTTCTTGCAGAATCTGGGAGCCCGGGTTATCGGTGAAATTCCCGCAGCAGCCAACGTCAACAACCTCATTCTGACCGGAGAATCACCGGTTTCTCACACTCAGACCGCCGGCCAACGAATCGCCTTGGCAAAGACTTCGGAGGTGCTGCTGCGCGCTACTGGCGAAGTGGTTGCTGGACGTTTCATGAACTGGTCGCGCACTCCCGACGACGAACGGCGCAGCGAAGGCGCCGTCATTTTCACAGAGACGCGAGAGAACTTTGGACGTGTCGCGTATTTTGCTTTCGCTGAATCCGGCTGGGAAGCTCAGACCCGTGAAACCCACGATCTGATTGCCGACACGTTGCAATGGCTGCGCCGGGAACCAGCCATCATTCGCGGCGCTTGGCCCTATGGCAAGCGCGCTGCCCAGGTGATTGAAATGGACACCGAAGAGGGTTTCAGCAACGCACTGCCCTTTGCTTCGATGATGAAATCGATCAACTACCGGAGCACGTTTTACGTACTGACGTCCGTGGCCAAGTTGTTCCCCCAAGTCCTGACGCAGTTGGCACGTGACTTTGAAATCGGCTACCACGGCGATGTTCATACCAGCTTCAAGGGTCAAGCTCCGGCGGAACAAGAGCAGCGACTGCAAACCATGCGCAATGAAATGGCTTCGGTACTGCCGGAACCTCAGGGCCTGTCGGGCTTTCGGGCACCGACGGAGGGCTACGACGCAGTGACCGAGCAACTGTTGCCAAAGTTTGGCATTCGCCACCATACGGCCGATCCCAACCGCAGCACGGCGCGCCTGCCCCTGATGAGCAAAGCCGAAGGCGTGGACGCTACCAATGCGCTAGTGGTGTTACCAAGAACCCAGCGCGATGATATCAATCTGTACTTGGAAAAGCTGACGACCGAGCAGACTACCAAGGCACTGATTGATGATTTTGACCTGTCGCTCGATACCGGCTCTTTAGGTTTGCTTAGCGTACACAGTCAGAACTTCAAAGCGGATAGCGTCCTGGTGGCTGCCATGCCTGGTTTTCTGAATCATTTAACGGAGCGTCGTGAGCCGGTCTGGCTGGCCTCTGCCGGGCAGGTGGCGGACTGGTGGCGTGATCGGGAACGTTTCAAACTTTCACCAAAAATCAATGGCAAACGCATTGAATTCGATATCACCATCACCGGACAGCAATCCATTAAAGGGGCGACAGTGATCGTGACCACGCCGCAAAGAGGCGTCCAAACGATGGTTGACGGAACCAAGGTTTCCATGGTGAAGCCAACCGTATCAAAAATCGATGACTACCGAGCGGCCGTTGTATTTGATTCTCTGGCGCCCGGGAATTACGGCTACAAGGTCACTTTTTCATCGAAATGAAATCAGGAGCTAGCGAACTCGCGACCCCGCTGATGCACTCCATTTGATTAGCCACTGAGCCAGTCGCGTGATATCTTGACTGGCGCTGCAGGAGTTGTCGTATTGGAGCACCGGTTGCTCAAAGGCCAACGACTCTGAGACCGCCACTGCGCAGCGAACTGCAATTGGAACCATGCTCTTTCCGTAGTCCGTCTGCAACGCAGCGCGAACTTGCGCGCACAACTGATTTTGATCCGAAACTTGGTTGGCCAGCAATCTCAGACCGTAAAAATCGTCGCGTGCACGGGTGTACTCGGTCACCAGACTAAAAAGCCGTGGAATCGTGGCAAACGATGCTGCGTCGGCCAAAACAACACCAAGGGCCAGGTTTGCCGCAAACAAGGCTTGCCGAAGAAACACGGAAGAGCCCGGCGGCGTATCGAGAACGACAAAATCAATAGCGTGCTTACCGAGCGCAACAATACGATCAAGAATCCAGGCTGGATGTTGCCGAAGTACGGTCTCAAACTCCTCCAGTTCGGTCTTCAGCGCGATGCCAAACGGGATGAACTTGACCCCAAACGGACTCCTGAACATCGACGTTGGTGAGATACCCTCCCGGACAATTCCTGCAATGTCGAGCGGATCCATGCCAAGGTGCAGGCGTAATGCGTTTTGCACGTCCAGATCGATCAGCAATACCCTCTTTCCTTCTTGAGCCAGGGCAATGGCAACGTTGGCTGCGAGTGTGGTTTTTCCGACCCCGCCTTTGCCGGAGATGAAGGCAATGACCTGCATGGATGCTTATTGCATCAAAAACCAAAACCAAAACCATCGAACGCGTAGCGCAAAAAGACGGTCCCGGTTTGCTGAGCATAGTTGCGGCTGTTTTCAAAAGCCAGTCGACCACCGAAGATCAACCTTGGTGTGAAAGGATACTCAAACGCACCGTACAGGTTGTAGCCCAGGCCGGAGCTCGATTCCGCCTCGTAATACGCAGGATAGGTGGTCCCGGCCTTCAGGGTCCAGGCATTCTGAAAAGCAGGATCGTTCGGGAAGTAGGCGACACGATCCTGCGAGAACTTTTGCAAACTGAAGTCACCGCCCATTTGATAGCTCAGAGCACCCCGACGCCCAGTCAATTCCCAGGGAACACCGAGACTCAAATACTGCTGCGGACTGAAATAGCCGCCATGTCCGAGCGTGAAAAATCCGAGGTTGTCACGGTAGGCCATCGCCGTCAGATTCAGTCCCAGCTTCAATTTGGAGTTGACGCTCTGGTAGACGCGCCAATAGGTACCCAGGCTGGCCTCGATCTGTGTATTGTCCTTGACCCCTTTTCCGCTCAGTTGCGCAGCCCCCAAGTCGGCGTAGACACCGCGTTCGTCGCCACCGTAAGTGACTCCGAACTGGGCGCCGGTTTTGACCACACCACCCCAAGCCTGCATTGTCAGTGGATCACGCATGCCTGCTGATGAAAGCACGCTATCGGTGACCGCGCGTCGACTCAATGCGCCTTTCAGCGTGAGTTCATCAAGGTGACTGGAGAAACTCAGCTCGCCGACCACATGCGTGACCAGGAATCCGAGCGGCGTCGTGCCAATGCGCATGGTCAGCTCATCGTCGCGATAGCCGACCGAAATTGCCATGCCGCTGGCGTCCTGATCTGCCACCGGATCAAAGCCGCTCTGCAGTGGCCCCAAGGCTGCCGCCCCGACCTTGGCGATATTGCCCGGATCGCTGCGATTGAGCGCCCCGACGCTGAGCATGGTCGGCGTCAAGCGCAAAGTAAAAGCGCCATTGGCGCTGGTAGGCACGGCAAGCTCAAGCGGAAGTTCGAACTCACTCAGGCGGCCCAATCCCGGTTCACCCGAGCGCGCCCTAAAACGTGGCGCCAAGTCCACGCTAGTGGCCAGCTTCAATTTGATGGCATCGATTTCAGCGCCCAGCGTGGGCTCGCGTTGTGTGCTCTGCAGCAATGGCCGCGACGCCACGGGCGGGCTCGAAGGAGCGAGCACCCTTGCCTCTCGCAGGTCCGGAATCGGCAGCAACCCGGCATGCTCTGTGACTGGCGTCGGCGGCAAATTTGCGGGCGTTGCAGAAGCAGCAAGCTTGCGCCGCTCGATTGCTTGCGCTCTCTCAAAATACAACAGGGCCTGGTCTGCGTTGCCGCGCACTTTCTCAACCCGGGCGGCGGCAATCAAGGCTCGCTGATCATCGGGTCCAATTTCGAGTGCAATACTGGCGTGCAGCGCCGCGCTGTCGATGACCTTGGCACCCAAGGCGACAGCGCTGGCGAACAAACGATGATCCAAATCATTGGGCTCGCGTGCAATCGCCCGTTCTGCGGTAGCCAGCGCCTTGCGCGGATCGCCACTGGTGTTTTGAATCCGTGCCAGCGCCATGATCAGGCGCGGTTCGTCCGAGCGCTCCAGTGCCGGACCAAGCGTGCGCAGCGCATCGTCGAGTCGACCTGCTTCTCTCAAGGCGTCGGTCTGGCGCAGCGTGTAGGCCAGAATGATCTTGTTCAGGTCTTCCTGTTGCGAACTCGTCAGACGGCGCGCTTCGCTCAAACCGCGTAGCACTGGAGCGAGTTCGCCGTCCTGCCTGGTGTCGAGCAGGACGCCAGCGTACTGAATGCGCAAGTCCACATTGTCTGCGGGCGAGCGTTTGACAAGGTCGCGCAGCAGACGCAAGGCCTCGACGCCTTGCCCAAGACGGGACCAGCATCCGGCCACCTGTGTCAACAGCGAGAGCTCCCCACCAGCTTGCGACTCGGCTTGCAGCGCGGCCGCCCGCGCAGCCTGCAAATTGCCCTGGGCAAACATCTGTTCAGCGCGCTGGACCTGGAGATTGACCGAGAGTCGCTGCAAGTCCTCAAGCATATTCTTGCTGCGTGCGGCAACAGGTATTCTCTCCATCATGCTCACTCCATCAAGCCAACGCTTTTGCTCGGCGTACAGCAGGGCGCGCGCATGCAAGGCTTCAACCAGCTTGGGATGGGCCACCAACAGCATATCGAGCATGGCATCGGCTTTGCTCAAGTCGCCCTGATGCTGGTACTGACGCGCCAAAGCAAGTCGCGGCCAGGGATCGGTGGGATCAAGCAGCAGGGCGGCTTCAAGCTTGGCCGCAGCCGCCGGATAATCGGCCGCGCGTTCGTCAGCCTCAGACAGCTTCAGCAGGGCGCTAGCCTTTAGCTGGTTGAGTCCGCCCATCTTTGATGCGGCGGCTTCATCCAACTGCGAAATCATGGCCATGGCCTCACCCTCGCGCGCAGTCTGCAGCAACACCGTGATCAAGCCACGAAACGCACCCGGATCAGTGGCCGAGGTCTTGAGCGCCAGCCGGTACATAGACTCGGCTTTGGCCAGCTGACGTTTTTCCAGCCACAAATCACCCATCAACACCTGACCCAGGATCTGACGCTCATCAAGTTTGTTGGCCTCAATCAACTTGTCTTCCAGGTCCAACAGCTTTCCCGCCTGTCGCGCTGCCAGCACTGGCTGCAACAGCGTCCAGTAGTAGGCCGTATCGCGAGCCTGCTTCCAGCGCTCGGGGTGCTGATGATCGTGCAACATCGCCTGGTCAAGCAAACGAACCGCTTCACTGAACGCCTGCTGCCGCAAACGAACGGTCCCGAGTCCGCCAAGGGCATCGGCATCACGCGGTTTTTTGGCCAGGATGGATTCGAAACGCGCCGCAGCCCCTTCCGCGTCACCCTGTTCCAATAGTTTGAATCCAGCCTGACTTCGGCCTGCCCGCCCCCCTTTCTTCGTCTCAACCAAAGACTGATCCAACAGCGCCAAACGCTCCCGCACCGCCTGGTCCTCAGGAAAGCGGGACAGATAGCCGGTAAACAAGGCTCGATCACCGCTCCGGGCGTTAAGCCAGACCAAGGCCTGGCTCAAGCTCTTGCGCACCTCCTCGGCCTGGTCCTGTTGCCTCAAGGTGGAGAGCTGGCGGATGCCTTCACGCCGCGCTGATTCGCGATAGGTCAGGTGGCGCGCCAGAGCCAGTTGGTAACGTTGATTTCCGGGGTTGCTGCGGGCCAATTGCTCCAGGCCACGACGTGCTTCTTCCCACCCTTCGCGCGTAGCGCCCAGGGTTTGGTAATACTCCAGACCCAATTGACCTGTCGGCTTGCTGGTCCCCAGTGCGCTTCGATACGTTCTTGTAGCGGCTTCAGCCTGGCCGGACTGCGCCTGTTTGCGGGCGGTGCTGATTGTGGGCGCATTTTTTCCGGCCTTCAACACGGTTTCAAGTTCCGCCAGACCGGCTGGTGCCGATGGCAGTTGCGTGGCACGCTGATATAGCTCTTGGGCCTGTGCAACATGGCCCGCGCGTGCTTCAAGCAGGCCGAGACGCACCAACCCCTCAGGATGGTTCACATCCGCCCGCAGCAATTTCTTCCAGGCATCGCTGGCAAGATCATCCCGGCCATTTTGTTGCCAATAGTGCGCCTGCGCCACCAATTGGCGGGTCGCCGCATCATCAGCAGACCAGGCGCCGGGAATGCCAATACCCAGCGCAGACAACAAACAAACCAGCCTCTTCATGTGAATCATATTTTGCACGTCAAAGTCACTCCCCAGTCAAGTCGACCATCCGGCGCGAACCGAAAGTGCTGGTCGATCCAGCCCAGCGAAAAAAGCCCCAGGGCCTGCTCGTAATAAACCAACGGGACGCCACCCATCGCGACAATTCTGAGTCGCTGCTGCCTGGCGGCGGTTTTTGCACCCACGGCATACAAGTATGGCAGCAGGGCCGCAGAAAAGCCTCCGGGGCCGCTCCCCTCGGGTTGTCCAGAATAGGCATTCACGCTCGCAGGAGGAACCAGCAGCCGTTCAACCAGTTCCCTCATCCCCGTCATGCGTGCCAGCAAACGGTTGCGCATGGGGTCCTGCGTCGGCATCATGGCGGCCCACAGGTAAGCTCGAATCGCGTCATAGCTCCCCTGGTACCCCGACTCAGGATCGAGCACAAAGCCGCGTTCGGGCCTTACAGCGACCCAGTCAGGGACCAGATATTGAGGTGTGACCGATTCGATCATGGTGACCGTGGTTGCTACCAGTGCTCCCCATACCGCGGACGGTACTTCGGTCGCCAATCCACGCAAGACTGGCAGAGGCAAATAGCTTGGGTTGAGCTTCCAGCCACCGGATTTCAAAGCGAACCCCTGCGGCCCCGGCAACAGCACCGGGCCGACCCCGGCGACGTTCACCACCAGTTCCTTTTCAATGCGCGCCTGCAACAACTCGGCAGTTGCCTGCAGGCTGCTGTCACGCCAGCGCCGGGCGGCCTGAAATAGCACATAGGCGAGCCAGAGGTCGGCGTCGCCCGCCGCATTACTGTCCATGACGCCCCAGTTGCCATCGGTCCGCCTGCCCCACTTCCAGGCCATGAGGCGGGCCGTGAGATCACCCTGTGCCAGATTGGCGCGCGTCCAAGCCAGCAATCGATCAAAGCTCGGCCTATCGTTGGCCACCAGCGCGAAAAACATGGCATAAGTCTGGCCCTCCGATGTACTCTGAGCGTCCGCTGAAAAGTCGACGACCCGCCCATCAGCCTGGACAAACTTATCTCTGAAAATGATCCAGTCAGACCAGCCATCGCAGTTTGCCGCACGTACCGTCCGGGACGACGTCAGCGCCACTGCCACGACGGACTCCAGGAAGTGTCGACGTGAACGCATCAAAGCCAACTGTTCCCAAGCCATCATGGGAGCACCACGCTACTCAAGATGCTCCCGCATGCGTTTGGCCGCCACCTCACGCAGGGCGCGAAACGCGATCGCCGCTAACAAGATGCAAATCAAAACGCCGAGCAAACTAACCAGCATTGGATGATTCGAAAACGCCCAACGCAAATGGATGCTCATGGGCAACGAACCCAGATAATAGGTCTCACCGACTTTGGCGTACCGATCACCCTTCTCATCAACCACCACAAAATCGCCCTGCACGTTCTTGATACGTTCGGGGTCGAGCAGGATATCGGCTATCTTCACCAGGTCGGCAGATCTGTCGGCGTACAACAGGACAACGCTGCGCCCGGACTGTAAGGGTGACTCGAATGCCATCAGGCTTGTCAAACTACCGCCTTGCAATTTCAAACTGCCTTCGGGACGCGGCGTAGCCTGAATATCCTCCTCTTCCCAGCGATAAATGGCGCGCCGGAATATGTCCGGCTCGCGAAGGCGATGCTCGCCGTCCACTTGAACCAAGGGTAAATGGTCAGCCCATTTGCTCATCAGATTCTGGTCTTTTGCCGAACCGATGACGATCAAATCACGTTGCGCCACCTTGTCCAATTCGGTGGCCGATACCAGCGCATGACGCAGGGCGGGATAACCCGTAGCCTCACCCATCCGACCCATCACCATCAAATAGGCTCCAATTTCCTCCGCTGTGGGTTGTTCCGGCATGACCGCCGCGGTCTCAGACAGGTCCGCCAAACGTGTGAACGGAAAACCGATACTTCTGAAAAACGCCAAGTCTGGCAAGGCGCTATAGTGCGGAAAATTGCTTAGATCAAGGGTCGATTCCGGGTCGATGGCGCCACGCAAATTGTCAGGCAGAGCGTCACGACATTCACCTTCCTTAACCAGATCAAAATAGTATTGAAACTGCAGTTGGCTGCGGCCATCGACCCGATGCAGGGGGACAGATATTCGATCTTCCCGGTAGCTGGGCACCTTGTCAAAGAATGGCCCTTGCAACAGGTCCTTGCTCTCCGACCTCCTGTTCGACTCATCAAGTGCAATTGCACGAACGAATTCTCCATTGATGCCGATATTGAGTGTCGCCTTCTTACTCAGCGGCAACGCTGTAAAACGATATCGCAATTCAATCGGAACGCCTGGGCTGCGCCAGGTAAAAAGGTCCGGAGCATTGCGAAAATTTACCGGTATCACACTGGGGAAAAATCCCTGCGCCTGAAGTTCTTCCGGTTGGGTCAATTCGGCAAACCGTACCGGTCTATCCGTTGGCACCCACGCTGGTGCGTCGTACGGTTTGCGGGGCGGTGGCTCCACGTCCTGAGTGACCACGACGCGCTGTCCACTCAACGTTCCGTTGCCAAATACGATGGACCTGGCGGCACGCATCAAATCTTGTTCGTTATCACCAGAAATCAACAATAACTTGGCGTTCGGGTTGTTCGGATGTGGTTCGATGGAAACCGTCGCGGCCGATGCACTGCGCAGGCTGCCCAACTTTTCACCTGCGTCGAGAAAAACGACCGCATTTCCCTCTGGCAAGGCATTCAGGAATGTTGGGAAGCGTGCACCACGATAACTGGCAAGACTGCCAAACCAGGATGCCAGTACGCCTGCCGCCTTGAGTATGCCGAAAGACGGGGCAGCCGCAAAAACGAATGGCAACTTGAACGCGGCGTTGTCGCGTTTCTCGAAAAACGGCAGCGGCAGATACTTGAGGTCGCTTGCCAACGCCAAGGGCGCCAGCGTCAACTCAAGCTGCCCAAGGTTGCTCAGTTCAAGCCATAGCGAACTGTGCAACGGGTCTTCGCATTTGTAGGTGTAATGCCCGATCAACCGGAACTGAAGCTTGTTGTAATCTGTGAAAATACGTGGGTCAAGATCTATTTCGCGCCGGTTGAGTACACCCTTCTCACGAGGCAAGGGCACGACGGCAACCACTTCTTCATTGAGCATAACCTTGAGATGGCTCAACTCAGCCAACAAGGCAGGCGAGTAGGAATAGTCCAACTTCAACTTCGCTGAGGCCACCACCTCATCGGAGCGAATCGAAAAAGGAAGTGATATGGCCCCATCGACGCCACGCAGTCGCACCGGTGTTGAGGCCCCCAATTGCTTGAAGCTAAACGACACGATTCGCTGCCCGGATGCCTCTATGGCGGCAGTCTTGAGCAATGAAGGTCGGTTGCCAGCAAGACCGATCCGCTCTTGGCTCTGCGCAGCCTTGGGTGATTTGGCTTCGATTGGTGCGCTGATCAACACGCCGAGCAACAGAAGCATGCTCGTGGCCAAACTCAGTTTTGGAGACAGATAACGCAAGACTCGTGGCCTTTCATCAAATTTCATTTTTTCCATACTGGCAACCGCCTCTACTGCCGACTCAGGCCAATTCGCTTGACAAAACGAGTCAAGCCATCGATACCAACACCAAGCACTTCCCGGATACCTTGCAGTGGGCGATCGATGTCACGTTCAGGCAACCAGTCTTGCCAGGCATCCGCCCGCGAAAAGGTTGCAGCAACGAGTGAACGATAGTCGTCAAGGTTCATGTTTTCAAACCGTGCCCGCAACACCAGTCCCTGATTAAATACGATTGCGGCCGGAATGGCGAACTCCCGCTCTCCCCGGAACAAGGATATTCTGACCACACTCCCCTGCTCGACAAGCACTTCCGTCGGCAGTTTGATAGCCAGACCGCCTTCGGAAAAATCTTCCACTTCGCAGGCGACAGTGCGCCCATTGGGTAACCTGATCATTGCCGGTAAATCAATTTGAACCCGCCAGTGGCGCCTGATCTGTCTTGCTTCCAGCGCGACAGACAGAGTGGCTGCAAGAATCGTCAGGTTATAGGCGGTCCATATCAAATTGAACAGGACGGTTCCGAATTCATGACTATTCCACCAGAACAAGCGGCCAAGGCCGATGACGATCCCAGCAATGTTCAATGCCAGAATGACGACATAGGGCATCGAAATTTTCCAGTCGAAATACTCGTGCTCAACCCGTCCGCCCTTGCTGGTTACGTTGAACTGACCCGATTTCGGATTGATCATGGCCAGTGTCGTTGGCACCATGATGTACCAGGCCAACGCAGTCTCATATACCTCAGCCCAGAAGGTGTGCCGGTGTTTTCCCTGCATTCGGGAGTTGGCAATATTGGCGTGCGTCAGGTGGGGCAAGGCATAGACAGCAATCAAATCGGCCGAGGCCTGAATGACGTGCGCTTCGAAAAACAGATAGGAAAGGGGAGCCGTGAGAAAGATGATTCGCGGCAAACCGTAGAAGAAGTGCAGCATGGCGTTCAAATAGCACAAGCGCTGCGGCCAGCGCAGGCCCTTGCCAAGCAGCGGGTTGTCAATTCTGAAAATCTGCGCCATGCCGCGCGCCCAGCGGATGCGCTGCCCCACATGAGATGACAAACTCTCGGTTGCCAGTCCGGCGGCCTGAATCACACCCAAGTAGGCCGTGTTGTATCCCAAGCGGTGCAGTTTGAGGGCAGTATGCGCATCCTCCGTCACAGTCTCCACAGCCACACCGCCGACCTCCAGCAGCATGGTGCGCCGCAACACTGCGCAGGACCCGCAAAAGAAGGCTGCATTCCACAGGTCGTTGCCGTCCTGCACCAGTCCGTAAAACAATTCGCCTTCGTTGGGCATCAGTCGGAACAACTGAAGATTTCGCTCAAAAGGGTCGGGCGACAGGAAGTGGTGCGGTGTCTGCACCATCGCAAGTTGGCTATCTTGCAAAAACAAACCCACGGTCGACTGCAAAAAGGTTCGAGTCGGGATGTGATCGCAGTCAAAAATAGCGATCAACTCGCCGTCTGTTTGAGGCAGCGCAGCGTTGATATTGCCAGCCTTGGCATGTAAATTGTTGGAACGCGTCACATAGGTCACATCAACCGAGGCGGCAAACTCCCGAAAATCGTCCCGCCGTCCGTCATCGAGAAGATACACCTTGATCTTCTCCCGCGGCCAGTCCATGGCCAGTGCGGCGATGACCGTTGGTATAACAACCGAAAGGGGTTCGTCGTACGAAGGAATAAGCACATCCACCGTTGGCCATTTTGATAAATCCTGCGGCATCGGCACGGGCTTGCGCTTCAATGGCCAGGCTGTCTGGAAAAAGCCGACAACCAAAATGATCCAGGCGTAGAACTCGGCAGCCAACAAGCCCAAACCTAGCAACAGATCAAGACTCGACTCGACGTGCAAACTGGTGACGCAGCGCCAATACAAGTAACGCGTCGATGCCAGCACTGAAAGGCTGACAAGTAGCAGGGTCACCAAGGTCCCAACGTAGCGACGCATGTACAAAGCAACCAAAACCATAACCAAAGAAAACACAAGTTGCTCATCGCGTGAAAACGGAATAGTGATCAGCACACCGAACAAAACCAGACAGACAAAGGTGACCGCCCCCAGCATTCCGGGGGTTGACCAAGCCGACCAATTCACCAGTCGATTGCCGGATTCATTGACAAGGCCATACAAATAGCGCGGATTAAGCAAAGAACGCGCGCCAAAGCTCCAGTACTTTCGCCAGTGCGTCAAAATTGAGCGTGCGCTCATCGAGTAGCCTGACTTATCAGGTATGCAGCAAGTCGCTGAAAATCATGCGTTGCCTGACAGCGCGGGTCATAGAACAACACCGGCTGCAAAAATGCCAGCGCCTCACAAACTGCTTCATCCCGGTGAATACCCACTGGCAACAGGCGATTGCCGAGACGTTGTTGCAGCACCTCCCCAATATCACGATTCAGACGCACCGATTCATCTGTCTGGTTCAAAACGTAGACACTTTGCACGCCCGGACGTCCCAGAGCAATCTGATCAATCCATGTCTCCATCGCAACAATGGTCGAATAGGACCCCGCATCTGGAAGCAACACAATCAGGACCAGATCAGCGCAGGCAAAGCCTTGATTCAAATACACAGAGGGCCCGGGCGGCATGTCAATCAACACCAGATCATCGTTCCCAAGGCCGGACTGTGCCAACTGGCGTTCCAACCAGTCGGGTTCTGCCACCAAAATATCTTCAAATGCCTCGCGCTCGGATTCGCTGACAAGCCCATAGGGAATGCAACGCACCCCGAACGGACTGTCGACCATGGCAGACTGCCAACTCCTGCGTCGCAAAGCTTGCTTGCAAATGCTCTGGCCCTCCAATACGTCAATACCCAGATGCAGGCGCAATGCATTTTGTGGATCAAAATCGATTGTCGAGACGCGATCGGCACCAAGCTCTGCTGCCATGGCAACGGCCAGATTGGCGGTCACAGAAGTTTTTCCGACCCCGCCTTTCATTGACGCAACAACGATAACGCTCATACTGTTCCTAGCAGTTCAGCTGATATGGGTGAAGAATCACTATTTTGCCTTTTGACCTGGGCTTGCAGCGCGCTCGATTCGCCTGAAAACCCGGCTCAATGCGCTGTCAGTGCCATGGCCTGGACGCTCACTCGCATCCTGTTCAAGCCATCCCTGTTTTTGACGCTTCGACAGTGCCGGTATCGTGAAGCGCGCGTCAATCGCCATGGATTTCACCAATGGCCACCGGTTCTCAGCATGACCGGCCTCTGCCTCCCGGTTAAATTCCCGAAAGCCGTCGACGTCACGCCAGAAGGGCTTGAATAGCGCGCCTGCATCATCAACCCGTTTGGGCACCCTCAAGTCCCCCCCACATACGGATTGCTCTTGCGCTCCCGACCCAACGTGCTCTCCGGTCCATGGCCGGGAATGAAAACAGTCGCATCACCCATGGGCCACAGGCGCTCTACGATGCTGGCAATCAGTGTCGCGTGGTCGCCTTGCGGTAAATCAGTGCGGCCAATCGAGCCGGCAAACAGAACGTCACCAACAAAGGCCCGGTTCGCCTCGGCACTGTAAAAGACCACATGGCCAGGCGTGTGGCCCGGGCAGTGCCGCACCTGCAGCGTGCTCTTGCCCAGCGTCACCGTGTCGTAGTCGGTCAGCCAGCGGGTCGGCGTGAAGGTCATTGCCTGAGCAAAGCCGAACATCTTGCTCTGTGCTGCCAAGCCGTCGATCCAGAACTGATCGGCCTGATGCGGGCCAATGATGGGAAGTTGAAGTTGCGCCGCCAGTTCACCAGCGCCGCCGGCATGATCGATGTGCGCATGAGTCAACCAGATCTCCTTCAGGCTCAGTCCCAACTGCATCACGGCGGCCAGCAGCGAGTCAAGATCGCCACCCGGGTCAATAAGGGCGGCCTGTAGCGTCTGGTCACACCAGACGAGCGAGCAATTTTGCTGAAAATCGGTAACGGGAATGGTTTGGTAGCGTAGCATTTGAATCACATTCTAGGGCTCAATCCGGTCTCTGGCGCCGGCGCTGCGCCCTGCTCGATACGTTCCACCATCAGATCGACAAAGTTGCCCTCGCCAAGGTCTATGCGGATCCGCACCGGCAGGTACTGCAAGCTCGGCGCAAACCACAATTCGGCGCTGATGACGCCAGTCGGATTGGCAATCGGCCTGGGGCGCAAATGAAATGCCGACACTGGCCCCAGTTCCGGCGTCTGCAGCAATTCCTCCTCGACCACGTCATAGGTCCACAGTGCCATACCCTGCGGCCGGGCCAGCCACAGGCTGACCTGCTGCCCCGCCTTGAGTTCGTCACGGCCGCTGGAAAACCGGTGACTGAGTTCGACAAATTGGCTGGCCGTGTCCTGCAGCGCTGGCGGCTGTGGCTGTTGCACGCCGTTATCGAACCTGACAAAGACACCGTCAAACACCAGCCGCCGCAAGCCCCACGGGAACTGTTCCTCATAGACCCGTGGCAACAGTGCATCGGCGTGAACCTCGCCCTGGCTGATCAAGGACACACGCAACAGCGCAAGGCTTAGATCCACCCGGACCTGATAGCGACCCGCTTCGCGCTGCCACTGCACGCGGGCACTGCCGTATAGATTGCCGCGGTAGTAACCACCCAGGCGGTACGACAGCCGGCTGTCAGGCGGCCAGGCATCTGCAGCGGCCGCCGCTGCCTCAGAAGCCGCCGCACTTGGCTCTGCAGCCGGCGGCTCAGCTGCTTGCGTTTGCCGTGCATCCGCTGGTTCCACCGCCGTTTGATTGGGCTCGATGGCCGCTTGCGTTTCGTCAGCAACGGGCGATGCTGGCCGCGCGGGCCCGGCACTGGGCTCTGATCTCGCCGACGGTCTGCGCAGCGGCAGCGCTGGAAGCGCGGGCCCGATGATCCGGGTGAACATGGGGTCGGCCATCGGCGTCAGGCGCTCGCTCAGCGGCAACTGACCCTGCAACCAGTCAAGCCCCAGCAGATGCGCCAAAAGCACCGACACCAGCATCAGAAAGAGCCAGAGAGGTCGCAAGGGCGCACGCTTCACGACGGCGGCCCTGAAGCGTGATAGACCACAGAGATGGAGATTGCTAAGATCACAGCCCGATCTTATGCAATCGCAGCGAGGCATCCCATGATCATCTCCCTGATAAACCACTCCAAAGCAATTCCCGATGAAAAGGTGCAGGAGGTGATCCGAGCCATCAACCGCCAGCTCAAGGAAGATTTTGAGCCCTACTGGAGTTTTTCTGCGACGCTGCGACTGGAGGGGCCGATCGGGCAGCGCCCCAGCATCGGCAAGTTCGGTGACTTGCGCGGTGATGCGGTCCTGTACCTTGTTGACGGCGTCAATTCGCTGGGCGCAACCGGATGGCACCTGGCCAACTACGGGGACATTCCCTACGGCATTGTGTTCCTCGGTTTGTGCGCGAAGATGAAGGAAGCCTGGTCGATCACGCTGTCGCATGAGGCGCTAGAACTGGTTGGCGATCCGATGTGCAATTTGCTGGTGCAAGGCAATCATCCGCTGGACCGGCGGCGTCGCGTCTTTCACCTGTTTGAAATGTGCGATGCCGTGCAGGCCGAGAATTACAGCGTAGACGGTGTTGCGCTTTCGAACTTTGTGCTGCCGAGCTACTTTACCCTGGGCGAGCAGCCAGGCCGGCGAAACGATTTTCTGGGGCGTTCCTACAAGGGCAAGACGCTGGAGTCGTTCGGCATGAATCCGGGAGGCTACCTCAACATTCTTGATCCCAAAACCAGCGAATGGGAGCAGCCACTTTACGAGGACGACAAAGAGGCCCAGCGACGCAAGAAGTTGAAGAGTCAAGTGAAAGCGGGACGCGGTTACCGCCGCTCGCACCCCGATCCACAATAGCAGCGCTGCGGCCCCGCCACCATGGAACTCGAACAGCAACAGTTAGCCACTGCGATCGCGGCACTGGAAGCCCAGCGGGAGTTGCTTGGCGACGCCGTGGTCGAAACAGCACTGGCGCCCCTGCGTGCACGCCTGCGCAGTCTGGCCGCGTTACAGGGCAGCAGCAAGACCGACAACGAGCAAACACTCAAACAGGTCAGCGTCCTCTTTGCCGATGTGGTCGGGTCAACCACGCTGAGCCAGCAACTTGACCCCGAAGATCTGCACACCGTCATGGACGAGGCACTGGCACGCTGCACGGCGATTGTCCATCGACATTGTGGCAAGGTACTGAAATACGCTGGCGACAGCCTGCTGGCTGTGTATGGTGCCGACGAGGTCCAGGAAGACGACGCCGAGCGCGCCGTGCAGTCAGGCCTGGACTTGCTGGAAGAAGGTCTGCACCAGGGTGAACTGGTGCAGCAGCGTTACCGGCACGAAGGCTTCAATCTGCGTGTGGGCATCCACACCGGGCCCGTGCTGCTCGGTGGCGGTCTGGACGCCGAGAACAATATTCGTGGCTTCACCGTCAATGTTGCTGCGCGCATGGAACAGACGGCAGCTGCAGGTGCCTTGCGCATCAGCCATGACACCTATCACCAGGTGCGCGGTGTGTTTGATGTGGTGCCGCAGGAGCCGCTGCAGGTCAAGGGCGTTGACGCTCCGATGGTGACTTACCTCGTGCTACGGCGCAAACCACGTGCCTTTCGAGTCAGCACACGTGGCATCGAGGGCGTGGAGACGCGGATGATTGGGCGCGACGCCGAAATGGAACAGTTGCAGGACGCCTTCAAGCGCATGTACAGCCAGCGCAGGCTCAACGTGGTGACCGTCGTGGCCGATGCCGGCGTTGGCAAGAGCCGTCTGCTGTTCGAATTCGAAAACTGGGCCGAGGCACGTGCAGAGATCTTCTACTTTTTTCAGGGTCGCTCCCATCCACTGACGCAGAGCCAGCCCTACGGCCTGTTGCGTGACATCGTGGCGTGGCGACTGCAGATTGCCGACAACGACAGCATGGCGACAGCCAGGATGAAACTGGAGCAGGGCCTCGTGCCCTTGTTCCTGGCTGAGGACGGTGCGGACATGGCGCAGGCGCACGCACATCTGCTGGGGCATTTGATCGGACTTGACTTTGCTGACAGCAAACACGTCCAGAATATTCTCGATGATGGCCGTCAGATCCGCAATCGCGGCTTTCATGCGGCAGCCCAGATGTTTCGTCGTTTCGCCATCCAGAACGGCGCACCAGTCATGCTGTTGCTCGACGACCTGAACTGGGCTGATAGCGGTTCGCTGGATTTCTTGAGCTATCTGATTCAGGTCAACCGAGATGTACCGACACTGATCGTGGCAATGACGCGCCCGACGCTGTTCGAGCAACGCCCGGACTGGCCCGGCATGACCGACACACAGCGTCTCCTGCTCGAACCTCTGGACAAGGGTGGCAGCAGGCAACTGGTCAACGAGTTGCTGAAGAAGATGGCCGAGATTCCAACGCTGCTGCGTGAACTCATCACCAGCGGCGCGCAGGGCAATCCGTTTTACATGGAAGAGTTGGTCAAAATGCTTGCCGACGAGGGCGCCATCGTCACTACAGGTGAGCAGTGGAGCATCAATGCCGAAAAGCTGCTCGCCACGCACGTACCGCAAACGCTCACTGGTGTCCTGCAGGCACGTCTGGACAGCCTGAAGCCGTCGGAGAAATTGGCACTGCAACAAGCCAGCGTTATTGGCTTTGTCTTTTGGGATCAGCCCCTGGCCATGCTCGATCCCCAGTCGCCGGCCAACCTGGGCGCTCTGGTGCAACACGAACTCGTTGTCCCCCATCAGGACGCGACCCTGGACGACATGGTCGAGGGTGTGCGTGAATTCGCTTTTTCGCACCAGGTGCTGCACCAGGTTACCTACGACACACTCCTCAAGCGAACCCGGCGCGCTCACCATGCGCAAGCCGCCTTGTGGTTTGCCAGTCAAACTGGCGCGCGAGCCAACGCTTTTCTGGCTACCGCGGCTGAACATTTTCTGAAAGCCGACGACGCGCACCAGGCTTGCGAATATTTCACGCGCGCGGCCGAGCACGCGGCAGCGCGATACGCCCATGAGGCCGTGAGCAGCTATGTTGCGACGGCACTGACCCTGACCGATCAGGCCGCGCAGCGCTGGCGTTTGCTCAATGTGCGCGAGCGAACACTGGACCTGCAGGGGCGGCGTGTCGAGCAGCAGGCCGACATTGAGACCCTGCAGCAGCTCTCTGAGGCGCTCGATGATGACCGCCGGCGCTGTGAAGTGGCCTGGCGGCGCAGCAGCTTCGCCATGCGCACCGGCGACTACCACACGATGGAAGCTGCGGCCCGTCAAACCCTCTCGCTGGCCGCTCGCATCGAGGATGAGTTGATGGCTTTGCGTGGTCAACAGCGACTGGCGCTGGCGCTGACCTATCTCGGAGACAGCGCGCTCGGATATACGTTGGCAAAGGAGGCGCTCGCAAAGGCGCGCACGCTTGGCGAGCGACAAATCGAGACCCTGCTTCTGAACGCCCTGTCGGTCATCGCTGACAGCCGGGGCGATCAATTGGCGTCACTGGCATTTGATCAGCAGGATCTGTTAATCAATCGAGAACTTGGAAACCGACGTAACGAAGCCATTGCTTTGGGCAATTTGGGCAATGCCGAGCTTAGACTGGGCGAGCACGTACAGGCTCGCGTGCATCTGGAAGAGTGTTTGCGCTTGACACGCGCCGTCGGCGACCGGGCGACCGAACCCAATTTGCTCAGCAACCTGTCGATGCTGTCGCTGCGCCAGGGTGATGATGCGTCGGCACTGACGCACGCTCAGGCAGCGCTGGACATGGCAGTGGAGGTCCGGAGCCCCGTCTTCGAAGCCATTGCGCTGTGCGCGCTGGGCAATGCCGAACTGGCGCTCGGACGTCACGCGCAGGCAACAGCGGCTTTCCGTCGCGCCCAGGAAATCGGCTTGACGCTCGATAACGCAACCCGGCACGATGCCGGCGCCGGCCTGCTAAGAGTCGCGCTGGCACAGCAGGACGCCACGCTGGCGCGCCAGTTGGTGGAGGATCTGCTGCCGCACCTAGGCAGCGACCGCGCGCTGGAAGGCGCCGAAGCACCTTACCTGATCCGCCTGACCTGCCATCAGGCACTGGCGTTTGTCGGTGATCGGCGCGCCGCACAGGTGCTGGGTAGCGTCCACGCCGAACTCCTTGCAGAGGCGATCACGATCAGCGGCGCGGCACTGCGCCAGAGCTTTCTCAACAACATTCCGGAACACCGCACTATCGTGGCCCAGTGGGCCAGTCATCCGGCTGGGCGCTTCTGAGCAGCAGGGCCAGTGGTCGGAGAAAGAGTTCCAGCGAAAAAGCGCTTACTTCAAGGACAAGATCCAGGTCGCCAAGGTCTTGGCATCTGCCTCGCTAACGCCGGTATTGGCAGGCATAGGGGTCGTTCCATAGACGTCCTTGCTACCCTTCATAATGGATACGACCAATTTGGCTTCAGCGTCTTTTTGCCCGGCGTATTTCTTGGCAACCGCCTGATAGCTGGGTCCGACTTTGACCTTTTCAACCGCGTGGCATATCGTGCATTTTTTTGCTTTCGCAAGCGCCTCATCAGCAAACGCAGGCGAAGTGAAAGCGATAGCTGCGGCTGCGGCGATCAATGCAAAGTGAGCAGGTTTCATAAGATCTTCCTTGATTGAGGTTGGTTGGTTGAATTCTATGCTTGGGGAACTTCATTGGACTGAGTTGAAGCGGACCTGGGAATCTGTGGTTGCTCCAACTGTTTTGCCAGTGCAGTCATGCCTGCCATGGAGCCCAGGCCCATGGTTTCCACGGCGCTTGAAGGAACAATGACGATGGTGGAGTTCTGCCGCATGCCTTCGAGCAGAATGTTCATACCCCGAAGTTGAAGTGCGACAGGGTTGCCGGTGTAGGCCTTGGCGGACTCTTCAAAGACCCGGGAAACCTGGCGCTCCGAGTCGGCCAGGATCACCCGTGCTTGGCGCTCCCGGTCCGCTTGCGCCTGCATGGACATCGCATTTTGAAGGCCCTCTGGAATCTTGACGTCGCGGATTTCCACTGAGAGGGCCTTGATGCCCCATGCTTCAGTTCTTTGGTCGATCATCTGGCATAGATCGTGGTCTATCTTTTCCCGGCCCCTGAGCATCTCTGCCAGGTCGGTTCTGCCTATCACGTCCCGCAGTGCAGTTTGACTCGACCAGGCGATGGCGTGGCGGTAATTCTCAACCTCGATAGCCGCCTTTTTGGGATCAACAACCCGCCAGAAGAGGACCGCATCCACGTCCACCGGAACGCTGTCTTTGGTGAGCGTCTCTTCGGCGTTGAAGGGGGTCGTAACCGTTCTCAGGTCGATCCAATAGGGAATGGTATCGATAAAGGGAATGATGTAGAACAAGCCCGGACCCTTCAAACCCTGGTATTTCCCAAGCCTGAGAACCACCGCCTTTTGCCATTGCCGTGCTACGCGCATCGCAATGAGCAGCAGGACCGCGAAAGCGCAAACAGCGCCTCCGATGACCACGCTCTGTAGCCCAATGCCTAACATGAGGCCAACGAGCAAAACAACAACAAACACAACTATCGTTACAGGATGGATACCCATTTCTATCTCCTTAGACTACTCACTTTACCTTCACCCATTCAGTTTGCGGCTCATCCGATGTGGGTGCACTTGCAAACACAATCAACTCTCAGAATCCGAGTGCCTCAACCACGGCAACCAGATCCTCAAAACTCGCGGCTTCCAGCTTTTGCACCAAAGCTTCCTTGTTCAATCCTTCGCGTTCGAATTCGGTCAAGCTCACCTCGAACGCCAGTTCGCGGATTTCCTGCGGGGCCACAAAACCGAAGTCGCATACATGCGCGATGCAGTCACGCTCGGCCTGCGACAAATCGAGGCCATGCTGACGCATGATCTCCAGGTAGCGTTCCGCCGTTCGATTGATCTTTCCGCTGATCTCCAACGTGTTGGTCAGCTCCGCCGTAAGCAAAGCCAGCGGTGGGCCGAAATGAACTCGGGTATTGGGGATCACGGTTTGACTCCGAGGGCTTGATCTGAATGACCAACAGCCTGGCCCGTTTCTGTGGCTTGGGCGTGCGGCGCGGGCACAACCGGATCGGGCCGCAGCATATTGTTGATGCGCAGCATAAATTGCTTCAATCGCTCGACAAATCCGACTTCGCTGGAATGGGGTGCATTGTGCTTGTCATGGCGCTCGTGATCAGCACTTACAAAACCTTTGGGCAACTCGGGTGCGCGTTCAGGCTCAAGCTGAGCAAACCCCCTATTCCTGGCGCCCTGCTGAACATCATGCGGGTTATGGCATTCGGTGCAAACGAACCAGCGCTTCTTGCCATTGCTCGCCCATTCGCCGATGCGCTTGCCGTGAATGCCCTCACGCCACTTCCGGTAAATATCGCCATGGCACTTGCCGCACAATTTTTGCGGCTCATTGAAGCTGATCGGCTTGCCGAAGTTGTCAATCAGCTTGTTGCGCGTGGTGGGATGATGGCAATCCAGGCACCAGATGGCACCGCGTCCGTGCTGAAAATTCAGTGCGTCGGGAACGATATCGTCGTGCATCATTAGCGCGCGCGGGTTCTTGTCTTTCGGCGGCGGCGGCGTGGTTCCGTTATGGCAGGCAACCCCGCACAGCGGCATCAGCTCGAGTTTGTCCTCACGCGGCTTAACAACGGCTACGCCGCCAGGGTGATCCCCTGCTGCGGGCGTCTCACCCATGCCGACCGTTTCATCGAAGGGGTCGCCCCACCACAGCACGGCGCCTGTCTTGGGCGAGCACTTCACGCTCGGCAGACCGTCCTTGATCTTGTGCGGCGTCACTTCCGAAGCGTCTTTTCGGCTTTCGAAACAAGCTTTGTCTGCCGCCAGCACAGGTGCTGCCGCCAAGCAGGAAATTGCCAGAATCATGCTGCCAAACGAATAGTTGTTCATGGACGCTTGTTCGTTTTTACTCTACAGCGACGCTGCGCGGGCGGTTGCCGCGCCTTGTCCCGAAGCCCCCGTCCACTTTTGCATCCGGGTCACTCGAACGCGCCCACGGTTCCATTCGGGCCGGCTCGAAGGTGGTCTGGTAGGGAGGTGCATCGTCGCTCATCACGCGCCATGGCTGGCTTGCAAGCTTCACGTCTCCGAGCAAGACACCGATGGAACCTTTCAACAGCACCGTGGCGATGAGCATACCCATGGCCCAATCGCCCATCGTGACGAGTACTTCAATCAGTGTAGGAGCGTATTCGGTCACTTCGCCGATGGGGGTAGGAATAAAACCCGGAACCACGGTTCCCATGCCCTTCTCGATCCAGATCCCGACGATGGCCAGAACGCAGGCAATTGGCAGCAGGCTGTAATTCTTGCGCACACTGGGAGTCAGGAGCATGACAAAAGCAACGACGTTGAACACGAGGGAGGTCCAGAACCACGGCACCAGTTTGTTCAAGCCATCGAGTCCGAACATCAGGTATTGCAAGCCCAGCGAGTGTTCGGTTACGGCATAAAGTTCAGTCACTATTTCGGACATCGTCAAATACAGCGCGATGGCCAGGCAAAAGGTGACGATGGTTGAAAGCGTGTTGATGGCTGAATCTTCGATCCACAGGCGCGTGTTCTTGCGGATGTGCAAGAACAGCAGAATGATCAGCGACGGACCGGCTGCGAACGCCGTGGCGATGAAGCGGATCGGCATCATGCTGGTATTCCACATGGGTCGGGCTGGCATGGTACTCAGAAAGAAAGCGGTGACGGTGTGAATGCTCAATGCCCAAACAATGGAAATATAGATCAAAGGCATGTAAAACTTGCGGTTGACCTCAATGCCCATATAGCGGGTGTACATGAAATAGAAACCACCGACCAGGTTAAGACCGAGATACACGGACAGGGTAATGACATCCAGCGCCAAGGCGGAACTTGGAATATTGATGATGCCAAAGGGCGGTACCATGTGCCAGAGCCGCTCCGGGCGCCCCAGATGCGACAAGATGAAGAGGTTGCAGGTTATGACTGCTGAGACTGCAAGCATTTCACCCAGGACAGTGACATCGTGCAAACCCTTGTGGTGATAGACATAAGCCGGGAACACAATCGTCACCGCGCCGGCCGCCACACCCACCATAAAGACGAAGTTGGCAATGTACAGGCCATCAGTAATCTGGTTGGTTAATCCGGTGATGATCAAACCTTCAGTAGCCTGCAGGTAAGTACCGTACAACAAGGCCAGTACAAAGACGCCCAGAAACGCAAGCCATGCGTAGAACTTGGGGCCACCTTTGATGACATAAGCAGCGAAGTCAATAACAAATCGAATGATCGAACGCATCACTTCATTCCTTAATCAAAGTAGTAAAAGAACTTTGGATAAGTGTTGAGTTCCGCCTTCAGCCTGAGAACATTCTTTTTGGCCAAAATTTGACTCACTTCGCTTTCGGGATCAAGAAGATTTCCAAACTTGCGTGCGCCCACCGGGCAAACTTCAACGCAAGCCGGATAGCGCCCCTGGCGGGTGCGCTGAACACACCAGGTGCATTTCTCGACCACACCGCGCATACGCGGGCGATTGCCCAAGTAGTGCGTGACCGGGTTCATTTCTGCCTCGGGCAAATTCGGCGTGGTGAAGTTGAACCGACGTGCCCAGTAGGGGCAGGCGTCTATGCACTGCTTGCAGCCAATGCACCAGTTGTAGTCAATCACAACAATGCCGTCCGGCTCGCGATAAGTCGTCCGCACCGGACAGACCTTGACGCAGGGCGGCTTTTCACATTGCATGCAGGCAATCGGCATGTAAAAGGCATCCTTCTCCGGAACCTTCTCGGGCTGATAGTGGTACTCACCTTCCAGCACTACACCCGCCGGGCTGTAGGCATTGCCGCCCACCTGGATCCCCGCATCGCTGGGGTAACCCTTGTTCATCTTCTCCCCGGTGAACTCACCTTTTTCCATCCTCAGGACTTGAATCCACTCAATTTCCTTTCCCTTGCGGGATTCATCACGGCGCGACTGGTTGTTTTCCTGCACACAGGCTTTGACGCAACGACGGCAACCGATGCATTTCTGAACATTCAGTGCATAGCCGAACAGCACACCCTCGGCAGCTGGCGTTCCATCGACCGTCACCTTCTTGTGGAATTCTGCCGAGTAGCGCTTTTCCAGGCGCGTGCGGGCCTGCTGCTTTTCCGCGTCGGTCATCAAACGGTAGTTACCCTGAAACCATTCTGCCCAGGTGCTGTTGGCCGCTGCGTCATCGGAATTGGTCAGCAAGGCCGCAGTGCCCATCAGCGAGGTAACGCTAAGTGTGGTTGCGGTGGCCGCCTTGGTCAGAAAACCTCGGCGCGAGGAGTTGACTATGGGTTCCAGCTTCTCAGTCGGCGTCGACCGGGTTTCGTGCTGCGATTTTTCCTTGGGCACCATGTTTCCTGTAGGGCTCGGCTGTTAGGTTGTGGAAGCGGCCGCGAGGCCATACTGACAAACACTGCGGCACGCTGGCCAGCAGCGTTGCCAGCGGCGCTCGGCATCAAGACTGATGGGAAAGCTCCACCACCTCCTGAAGTTCCCCTGTCCGGTTCTTGCCCAGCCAATGCGAGAGGTCCCGGCTCGACAGCAGTGCTTGCACCTTGCCGTTTTCCACAACCGGCAGATGCCGGAACTGATTCTTGGTGACCAGGTCCATCGCAGCACCGACGGTCATCTGCGGCGAGGCGCAGCATGGATCGGTCGTCATGACCTCAACGACTCTGGTGTCACGCGGATCGCGGCCGGCAGCCAGCACTCTGCTCAGTGCATCCCGCTCGGTGAAGATGCCGACGAGCTTTCCGCTGTCCATCACCATCAGGGCACCGATTTTCTGGCCAGCCATCTTGCGTACGCATTCAATGACCAGCGCGTCAGCCTCAACTGTCTGTGCTGCGTTGGTTTCACTATTTAGCACGCTTTGCAAAGTGTCTGCGCTCTTGTTCGGCAATTGCCGAAAGTACACCAAGGCGATGATGATGAGCATCATCAGCACAAACGCGGACGGTACCGCCTTCCCAACGAAGGTCTGAACCTCCTCCAAATTGGCTGCAAACGCCAAGGGGGAAATCAGTGCCAATCCGATAACGGTGGCTGATTTTTCAAGAATCTTTCTCATCGCTAGTCTCCTTTGCGGAAGGGCTTATGTTTAACTTGCCTTGCAGCGGGTCCGCATTCTCCGGTGCAATGACTTCGAAGCCATTGTTGAAAAATTCCGGCGCCAAGCCAACAGGCGATGGTCACGAATTAGTAGTGACCTTGGTCCTTTTTTTATAGGACCAACATCCTCAGGACTATCAGTTTCCCGCCCGTGTCAGCGATGTTCGCTGATCAACGTCAGTGGAAAGTCCCGCGGTCCGACCAGGGAATCACGACCGGCTCTCACATGTTTGATGCCCTATACTGATCCGCTCCGATTTGCCTCTGCCACGACCCGGCGACCACCATGCGATCTTCGCTTCGAATGAACCTAACCCGCTCTCTGCTGGCCGGCATTTCTGCTGTGCTGCTGGTCGGGATGCTTGTGACAGGCGTCTGGCTCAGCAGGGCGGCGGAGAAAAAATTGATCGATCATGAAAGCGCCTTGTACGCCCTCTATGTGGACAGCGTCCTGTCTGATCAGGCGGTGGCACTCACCGGCGACGGCTTGCTGAGCGATGCCGACATGCTTGCGCTGGACAAGTTGCTGCACGGAACGCGGCTCGCGGAGCGTATCGTGGCGTTCAAATTGTGGTCACGAGACGGACGCGTCCTCTACAGCACGGATCTCACCCAGATCGGTCTGCGATCCGAGACCGGACCCGTTCTTGCTGCCGCGTTTCGAGGCGAGACGCAATCGCGGATATTGACGCTCAAAGGTGAAGAGTCGCAACGCCCGGCAGGGCACGGGTCGGATCTCATCGAAATTTACGCGCCGATACATGAAGTGAAGACCGGATCAATCCCGACGGTTGCGCAGATCCATCAAACGACCGATGTCATGGACCAGGCCATCGGTGCGGTTCGGCTGCAAAGCTGGATGCTTGTGATCGCGGCAGCGACAACCCTGTATCTGCTGCTGGCCGTCCTGATCAAACGCGCAAGCAGCAAGGTCGTGATCCAGAAGCGGCAACTGGAGGAGAAGGTTTCCCAACTCACGAGCCGGTTGGCGGAGAAGGGGCAGGCTCTTGAGCGGATGACCCGCGCCGCGGGCGGTACGACGGCCCGCAACGAACACCGGCTGCACCGCATTGCAATCGACCTGCACGATGGTCCGGTCCAGGGAATTGCCCTTGCGGCGATGCGTATGGAAGCATTGGCCAAGATGTGCAGCAATTGCAGTCCGGTGGCCGGTGAAATATCCCCGGTGGCCGAGGAATTCAAGAAGCTTGAGAAAGCGCTGAATTCGGCCCAGCAAGACGTACGCTCTCTGTCCAAGGGGCTGCACCTGCCCAATACTGAGGAGTTGTCGCTGGCCGACGTCGCGCGGCGCGTGCTGCGCGATTACAAGCGCTCCTCCGGCGTGGACGTCGAACTGACAATCAACGACCTGCCGGATGAGGCTCCGCTACCGGTCAAGATCACCTTGTTTCGTCTTCTGCAGGAATCGTTGGCCAATGGATACCGTCATGGTGGCGCTGTAAAGCAGCACATCGTGCTGAGCGCCTCGGACAGCAAATTGCAGGTGTCAGTGCGCGACGACGGCAAAGGCTTCGATCCGCAAACCACGCCAACCGAGGGACACCTGGGCCTCGAAGGCATGCGCGAGCGCGTCGAACTGCTGGGAGGAACGTTTTACCTATGGAGCGCTGTAGGTCAGGGAACGGTGGTGCGAGCCGATATACCCTTGACAAGCGGCGAGGAGACATGACCGAACCGATCCGCATCGTTATCGCCGACGATCATCCGCTGTTCCGCGAGGGTGTTAGCCACTCGCTTGCCGCCGAGCCTGACATCGTAGTGGTAGGGCAGGCCGAGAGTGGCGAGGAAGCACTGAGCCTGGCCATAGAGCACGCCCCGGATGTCGTGCTGCTCGACATCGGCATGCCCGGCTGGGGCGGACTGGCAACGGCGGAGAAGTTGTCGCACGCCTGCCCGGCAACAAAGGTCGTGATGCTGACCGCCTTCGATGACGAGGACCGCTTGCTCGCCGCGTTCAAGAACGGCGCACGGGGCTACGTAGTGAAAGGCGTGGGGTCACACGATCTGGCCAACATCGTGCGCATGGTAGCCGCCGGGGATGTCTACGTTTCACGCTCGCTTGCCGCCAGCTTGATGAGCGAGCTGACAGGCAAACGCGCGCATGACCCGTTGAGCGAGCTTTCGGAGCGCGAGCGCAAGATCTTGAGCCTGGTAGCCGAAGGCCTCACCAATCGCCAGATCGGAGAGCGCGTGTTTCTGGCAGAAAAGACTGTCAAGAACCACATGACCAACATACTCGGCAAGCTGTGCGTGCGCAGCCGTGTCGAAGCTGCACTGCTCGCCACCCGGCAGAACGCGCGGAAATAGTCTCGCATCCGACAGGAAGTTGTGCAGTGAAAAGGCAAGAGCACGTGAACCGGTATTTGACTGCTGCCAAGCTGGCGCGGCTTTTGGTAGCGGTGGCGTTTTGTTCCTTGCTGCTGCCAGCGGTCGTGCGAGCGGCCAGCGCGCAAGGACGCGAACGCAGTGGCAAGGAAATCGTCGAGACGGTGTGCGCCGCCTGTCACAAAGCAGGCGTGGACGGTGCTCCAAAGATTGGTGATCGCAAGGCGTGGGCGCAACTCACTTCTCAAAGCCTCACCAGCCTCGCTGAAGTTGCGCTCAAAGGCGTTCGCAGAATGCCCCCGCATGGCGGCAATCCTGATCTCACCGACACGGAAATCGAGCGCGCTATCAGCTACATGGTCAACCAGTCCGGTGGCGACTGGATCGAACCAGTCAGCAAGTTTGACTCGGCCGTCGAACGCAGCGGTGCGAATGTCGTGCAGGCACACTGCGCCAAATGCCACCAGACCGGTGCAACGGGCGCCCCCAGAATCGGCGATCGGGCTGCCTGGATCCCACGGGTCAAACAGGGGTTCGAGCTATTGGTTCGCTCGGCGATCAAGGGGCATGGGTCAATGCCTTCCCGTGGCGATGCGACCGACCTGACCGACTCGGAAATTCGAGCCGCCATCGTCTACATGGTCAGCGCAGACAACGTGACGAAACACCGCTAGCCTTTATCGAGCAGTCGTCCACCGCGCACTTGCTCCACCTTCACTTCTTCGATCACCTCGGCGCGCGAGGCGTTGCGTGCCTGACCGCTCAATACCAGTTCGCGAAGTTGCGCAATCCGGTCGCGGTGCGACTTGGCGAGCGGCACCATGTCACCCGCGGCGACCAGCAGGTCGGCGGTCTCGATCTCGCGCTTGCCATCCATGAACGCGGGGAACATCGCATCATTCACCACCGCCTCCAGTTCTGCCCCGACGAAGCCCTCGGTTGCGTGGGCTATCTTTGGCAGATCGAAGCGCAGCCGGCTCATCGTGATGCCCTTGCGCTCCAGATGCACCTGCAAGATCTGCTCGCGTTCCTGTTCAGTCGGCAGATCGAGGAAGAACACCTCGTTGAATCGCCCTTTGCGCAGGAATTCCGGCGGCAAGCGTTCGATCGAGTTCGCGGTGGCGAACACGAAGACGGGGGCTCGCTTTTCCTGCATCCACGTCAAAAAGGTCGCGAGTACCCTGCTTGAAGTGCCGCTGTCACCGTTGGATCCTGCGAAGGCCTTCTCGATTTCGTCCACCCATAGCACGCAGGGTGCGATCACCTCTGCGATTTGCATCGCATTGCGAATATTCTTCTCGGAGGCCCCAACCAGTCCCCCGAAGACTGCTCCCATGTCCAAGCGCAGGAGTGGCAGCTTCCACATGCCGGCGGCGACCTTGGCGCACAAACTCTTGCCCGTGCCCGGGATACCGATCAGCGCCACTCCGCGTGGCGCGTCCAGGCCGTACTCACGCGCCTCTTGCGCAAACGCGAGCTGTCGTTGTTCGAGCCATGTCTTGAGCGCATCCAGACCGCCAACGCGTTCAGCGCTCTCAACGCGCGGATAAAGTTCGAGGGCACCGCTTTCACGGATGATGGCGCGCTTTTCCGTCGTGATGAGGTCGATGCAGCGCTCGTCAAGCTGGCTGGCACCGCTTGAGACAACCGCTTTCTGAAAGACCCAGCGTGCCTGGGTGCTGGTGAGCCCGAGGGCGGCCTCGACCAGCTTGGCGCGCAGCGCAGGCTTGACATCGCGCAGCGCGCCAACATCGCCAACTGTGCGCTCGATCAATGCGTCCATCTCCAGCGCGTCAGGTTTGGCGAGTTCCAGCACCGGTACGTCGTGCTTGAGCTCCACCGGTAGACAATGCTCGGGCGTAGTGATCACGATGTTCTTGCGTGGGGCACTTTCCGGCAGACGTGCGGCCATGTTGCGAATGCCGCGCAGCACCTCTGGTCGCGCTTGCCACACCTGGTGGAAATCCTTGAGCACGAAGGTTGCGCTCCCAGCAAAGTCCTCGATCATGCGCAGGATCGATTCCGGCGGGGCCTCGCGCGTGGTGTCGAAGGATTCCTTGGCGGGTTTGAGGCACTGGAACTGGTCGGCCACATCCCATGTGTACAGCCCTTCGCTCGACGGCCAACCGGGCGCGTTCGCCAATTCGGTAAGTTCCTGCAGCACGCGCGCCTCTTCGCTCGTGACCACATTGACCACCGCGATGCGCGCATCGAAATGAAGCTTCAGCTCGTCCTTGAATGCCATGCGTTCTCCATGTTCTCAGTGCCTACAACTTGACGATCGGCAGATCCCGCAGCGGCAGGCGCAGAGTCTCTCCGCCCGAGAGCTGAACGTAGGATCGATTGCCCTTGTGCAGGTCCTTGAGCGAAAGCGTCAGCCGCCGATTCTCATCGACCCCAAAGCCCGCAATGAAGCGTCGCTCACCAACGGTGCAGGGCGGATCGGCGTGGATGAATTCGCGGTCCGCCGGATTGATTTCACGCAGCGAAACATCCTCGCGCCGGATCGTTTCGCGCCGCTGAAGGCGGCCGCCCACGACTTCCCACACGTCCTGCGGCCGCAGCATCGCGGAGCGCTCTACCACCACCAGTCCAAGCCAGGTCGCGCCGTCGCAGGCGGCCTTCACGTACTTGGTCGAGATCGGCCCTTGCGTGGGATAGCGTGTCCCTCTGGGCACGACCGGAACCAGCACGTAGTCCTTCTTCGCCGGGTCCCAGGCGCGCAGACAGTACTCGTGCACAAGGGTGAGATTCATGTCTTCGCCCGCGTAGCGGCACGCGCCCCGCGCAATGGCCTCGAACGGGTCCTCGCAGTGCACCGTGCAGCCCGGAAACAGATTCGACACGACGCCCGCCACACCCAGCAACAGACTGGAGCCCCCTGCCATAAACACCGCTTTGACGTCGGATTTGTGCGTACCGTACTTGCTCTGCGCGACATCGAGCGCACGCTCGACGGTGCGCGCGAGCAGTCGGTAAAGACTCAGGCCGGACAGATCCGACCGCCCCGTATCGAGCATGTGACGCAGACCCTCCGCGCTGAAGCTGTGGGTGATCAACTGCTGCGTGATGTCATTAAATTGAGTGACTTCAACGCGGGCCTCGCCGCCGGAGAGCCGCACCTTGGCATCCTCCACCCTGTGCAGCAACACGGCTCCCACATCTGCCATATCCTGTTCGGAGAGATTCAAGCTTTCCTGTAGTTCGGAGAGCAACCACTGGTCCACGAGCGACCCACCGATCTCCTCGCCCGCGCGCCCGAGCACATCACACGGCCGTGCGTTGTCAACTGCCAGATCATGCGTCTTCACCACCGAAACATCCAGCGTACCGCCGCCGAAGTCGATCACGACGTAGACCTCTCCCTCGCGCACGTGGGTGTCGTAGCCGAGGATGCAGGCGGTGGCTTCGTCGAGCATGTGCAACTTGCCGCGAAAGGTCTTCAGGACCGCTCCCTGCAGCCAGTCCACGTAGTGATCAAAGGCCTCAACCGGCAGTGTGACCACGAGATCCTCATCCGCCTGCAGCCCTGCCGAGAGCAGCGCCCGGCTGATCAGGTCGTCGGCCGCCTGACGCGGCGTAATCAGGTCGCCGTTGATACGGCGGGCGCGGTTGTTATTGCGCAGGATGTCGAGCTTGACCCACCGAAACGTACCACGGTGGCTGGCCAGTCCGGCATTCTCCACAAGTGCGCCGATGCTGAGTTCATTGCCGTCTCCGTAATGCACGAGAGAGGGAATGACGGCGGACTTGCGCTCATCCGCAGTGCCAGGCGCACGGTAGTGATAAGTCCTGCCGATCTCCTCGATGTGCAACGTGTCCACACTTCGCGTGGAGGTATTCCAGCGTGCCAGCACCGTATTGCAGGTGCCAAAGTCGATGGCCATGGTCATGGCGTCTCCCTGACGAGGCGTATGCCCAAGCCGCCGCCGCGGCTGCTGGGGTCGTACCAGCCGCGGTACGCCGCCCGAAAGAAGACCGGATCAGCGTACCTCCAACTGCCGCCGCGAAACACCCTGGACGTGCCGCGCTTTGGCTCCCTGGCACCTTCTTTGGGTGAACCCGTGTAATGGCTCTCGTCGTACCAGTCCGTGCACCACTCCCACACGTTGCCGCTCTGGTTGTACGTCCCCCACCCGCTGACCCCCTTCGCATACCCGTAAACCACACTGGTCTGGTCGCTCCCTTTGTTCTTGTCGTTGCGGCACTTGGTCTCGTCCCACTCATCGGCCCACGGATACACGAGTCCAAGCGGCCCGCGACAGGCACGTTCCCACTGCGTCTCGCTTGCCAGCTTGCAACCCGCCCACCTGGCATAGGCCAGGCTGTCATCCCACGACACATCGGTCACGGGATGATCCGCCATTTTCTTCTGGTAGTGGCGATTGTTGTCCGGGGCACGGTGGCCGGTTGCATCCATAAATCGCAAGTACTGCGCATTCGTCACCGTGTAGACGCCGATCCAATAGGCCGGCAGTTCGACCCGATGCCGCGGATCTTCATTCACATTTCCCTCACCCTCGCCCTCGGCCGAGCCCATTTCGAACGCCCCGGCCTGCACCTGCACTAGCAGGGAACCGTCCTTCGCGTTGACCACCAGAGGGTGCTCGACCCGGAAACGACCCTGCTCCATCTGCCTCAGCATCCCAGAGCGCGAATCAGTCATGTCGGGCACTCCAGGCGCTGCGCTGTTGAGACACGTCGAAATTCATTCAGGTCAAGCCTGTCCGACCCACTACCAGACACCTGCAGTTCCATTATTCGCGGTTGATTGATGTTGACTTTGGCCGATTATGCCCGCGCGTCAGAAGCTCACGTTCGGTGCGTCCTCGATCTCCACGGCGTCACGATCAACCGTCTCGGTTCCTTCGTCAATCACGATCGCGCTGGCGACGAATACCCCCTGAAATGCGCAGAGGATCTCGAGAAAGGCACGCGTGCGTGATCCGATCGGACTGCGTGCCTGACTAAGAAGCCCGATGTGTCGCGCGTAGTCTTCCGGCATGCCGTCGATCGGCGAGAGCAGCAGGGAAGCATCACCGGCGCAGGCACCGACCCAGAACACGTGATCCTGCTGCGTTTGCGGGAAAAGTTCGGGCTCTAGCAGGCGGGCCACCAGCCGCTGCGGCCAGTGCTCGCTCCTGGCTGCCTCATGCAGTCGCGCATCGTCCACCAGTCCTCCCTCGCGCGCGAGGTAGAGCCCCCGGGCATTGCGAAAGGGGTCGGGTGAGTCAAGATCTGCACGAAGTTGCTCTTCAGACGAGTTCTCATGGCGCCACCACTCGAAGACGTCCACCAGCCCTTCGGGCAGCGGCTCAGTACGCTCAACCTTGAAGGTGCCCAAAGTGCGATGAGCAGCAAGCGCATGCTCGACAGCGGCGCGCTGCTGAGTGCCGCCGGGCCGACCAGCGCTTGAAGACCAGCGTTCGCACAGATCAATCACATCCAGAAGGCACAGCGAACGTGTCACTTCGAACAGCCCGTCTTCGTCGCCCACGAGTTTCAGGTTTTCGACATTGCTTGCAGCGTCGGCTGTGCCACTTGACAGGGCGCGGCGATAGTTCTCCAGAAGGCCGCGATCGGGGCTTGCGCCGATCGCTCTGGCGATGCTCTCGCGAAAGGGTTCCGGCGCCATGTGGAACGCGTGAACCAGCAGCATGCCGTCCGAGTCATTCAGCTCCAGGTAGCGCTCCAGCCTGCCAGTGACCAGGGCGTGCAGTGCTTCCAACACAGGACTGCTGGCCTGACGGGATTGTTCATGGATGAGTTGCTCCAACTCCGTCGATTGGCTGCGTATCCAGGCAGCATAGATGCCGTCGTTCGACGCTTCGTCCATAACCGGCAGGGAACGGGCGAACACCGCCACCGCTTGCAAAATCTCCGGTGCTGCTGCCGAAGTCGCTGCAGCAAGAACCGCACGCACGAACCTCGCGTCCTGCGTGCGTCCGGATGGGCAGCCAAGTGCAGACAAGATCTTGGCGAGTTCGGGGTCGGGTGCCTGTGCCCATTGGGCCCACAAGGCCGCGATCTTGCTGTTGTCGCGCAGCGGCAAAAGCTTGCGCAGGACGCTTCGAATTCTCCCGCGCTCGGGGTGTCCCTCATGCAGTGCCCGAGCGAGCGCGACCACACCGGACGGGTCAGGCATCTGGACGAGCGCCTTGATGGCGGCTCGGCGCCGGAATACGCCGACAAGAAGCGTTGTGTCGTAGAGTCGGCTTCTCACCTCGTCCGTCGTCATGTGCACATCCTCGGGTTACCCGTCAAAACCGCTCCTTCTGATGGCATCATAGAAGAACATGATCAAATCTTATAGTCGTACTCAATAGTAAGAGGCGCATGGTCGCTGAACCGTGACGCTTTGTGGATGGACGCGATATGCGCCGTCTTGGCGACCTTCGAGGTTGCGAGCTGATAGTCGAGCCGCCAACCAACGTTCTTGGCGTAGGCCTGACCGCGGTTGCTCCACCATGTGTAGCACTCGTCCGTGGTCCCGGGGTGCAACTGGCGATAAACATCCACCAGACCCGCATCGCCCAGCAGTTTGGACATCCAGGCCCGCTCCTCGGGCAGAAAACCCGAGTTCTTGCGGTTGCCCTTCCAGTTCTTCAAGTCAATTTCCTGGTGGGCAATATTGACATCACCGCAAAGAATGAATTCGCGCTCACGCTTGAGCTTTTCCAGATGCGGATAGAACTCCTCAAGAAAACGATATTTCGCTTGCTGGCGCTCCTCGCCCGATGAGCCACTGGGAAAATAGCAACTGATGATGGAACGCTTGGTGCTTCCACTGTCAAAGCGCAGTTCAACATAGCGTCCTTCGGCGTCGAACTCGGTCGAACCATAACCGACCCGTACATCGCTAGGCTCATGGCGTGTATAGACGGCTACGCCAGAATAGCCTTTCTTCTGCGCAAAATGAAAGTAGCCGCGCAAATCCGCCAATTGCTCAAAGCGCTCAGCCACATCGGCAGCCTGCGCCTTGACTTCCTGCACGCAAATACAATCGGGCCTGGATTGCGCCAGCCAGGATTCAAGCCCTTTGCTGCTGGCCGAGCGAATGCCGTTGAGGTTAAGGCTGGTCAATTTGAACAAGGAATTCCCCATGTCAGTATCTGTTGCAACCAATCCGGGACCGGTCCTCGCGCAGGATCCGCTGGCCCAGGATTTTTTGCAGTTTGTTGTGGAATGTGGTGTGCTGCGCTTCGGCGAGTTTAAGACCAAGGCCGGCCGCATCAGTCCCTATTTCTTTAACGCCGGCCAGTTTGATGATGGTGCAAAACTGGGACGGTTGGCCCAATTTTATGCGCGGCGCTTGCTCCACAGCGGTATCGAATTCGACATGATATTTGGCCCGGCCTACAAGGGCATTCCCCTGGCCGCCGCACTGGCCGTGGAACTGGCCCGACTCGGTATGAACGTTCCGTTTGCCTACAACCGAAAGGAAAGCAAGGACCACGGCGAGGGCGGTACATTGGTCGGTGCGAGGCTCAAAGGGCGCGTCCTGATTGTTGACGATGTCATGTCTGCCGGTACCGCTACGCGCGAATCCATCGCCATCATCCATGGTGCGGGTGCTACCGCACACGCCGTGATCATTGCCTTGGACCGGCAGGAAAAAGCGACCGAAGGTGGACGCGATGTCGACCATAGTGCAGTTCAATACGTGCAAAGAGAACTCGGACTTCAGGTCTCTTCGATTGCCAAGCTCGCCGATTTGATGCAGTATCTGCAGGAGCACCGCGCTGCCGGC
>CAITQH010000433.1 GCA_903894475.1 uncultured beta proteobacterium | reverse complement strand
TCACAGGCAGTCAGCGCGTCGGTCATGCGAATCAGAAGCTGCGTGACGCCAGCTATGTCGAAAGCGTCGATCGCTGGTTCCAGCAGCAGGCCGGCGTGCCCTCAGACCCGGCCAAGCCACCGGTGCCGCCCATGTTCACGCCCTTCAAGCTGCGCAACATGACGCTCAGCAACCGCGTGGTGGTCTCACCCATGTGCACCTACTCGGCGACCGATGGCGTGCCCGGTGACTTCCATTTCCAGCATTACACGGCGCGCGGTCTGGGTGGTGCAGCGCTGGTCATGACCGAGATGACGGTGCCCTCGGAGGACGGCCGCATCACCCCCGGCTGCACGGGCATCTGGAACGATGCCCAACAGGCCGGCTGGAAACGCATCGTCGACTTTGTGCATGCCAACAGCAGCGGCAAGATGGGCTTGCAGATTGGTCATGCCGGCCGCAAGGGTTCCACGCGGCTGGCCTGGGACGGCATTGACCAGCCGCTCGACAGTGGCAACTGGCCTTTGATCGCCCCCTCTCCCCTGCCCTACATCCAGGGTGTGTCGCAAACGCCGCGCCAGATGACCCGCACCGACATGGACCAGGTGAAGGCCGACTTCGTCGCCGCCACCCGACGCGCCGACGCAGCGGGCTTTGACCTGGTCGAGTTCCACGCCGCGCACGGCTACCTGATCTCATCCTTTATTTCACCGCTGACCAATCAGCGCGGCGATGAGTATGGTGGCAGCCTGGAGCGCCGTTGCAAGTTCCCTCTGGAAGTGTTCAAGGCCATGCGTGCGGTCTGGCCGGTCGAGAAGCCGATGTCGGTGCGCATCTCGGCGCACGACTGGGCTGCTGGCGGCATCACGCCGGCTGACGCAACGCAAGTAGCCAAGCTATTCCAGGACGCAGGTGCCGACATCATCCACGTCTCCTCGGGCCAGGTGGTCAAGGAAGAGCAACCGGTCTATGGCCGCATGTTCCAGGTGCCGTTTTCGGAACGCATCCGCAACGAGTTGCATGTACCAACGATTGCCGTGGGCAACATCTTCGAGGCAGATCATGTCAACACCATCGTGGCGGCTGGCCGCGCTGACCTCTGTGCACTGGCACGTCCGCACCTGGCTGATCCGGCCTGGACACTGCACGCGGCTGCCGAACAGGGTTATACAGGGGTCGGCTGGCCCAAGCAGTACATCGGCGGAAAGGTCCAGCTTGAGCGCAATCTGGAGCGCGCAGCGCAGCTCGCGCTGAACGCCTGATGGGACTGGCGCGCCACGCACTGGTCACTGGTGGCGGCCGCGGCATCGGCGCCGCCATTGCTTCGGCGCTGGTCGCCGCAGGACACCGCGTGACGATCACCGGGCGCGATGCTGCGCGGCTGGCGAGTCTAGCCGAGGCGCTCGGGGAAAACTGCCAGGCGCTGAGCATGGACGTCACCGATCGCGCATCGGTTGATGCCGCACTGGCGCTAGTGCGCCAGCGCTTCGGCGCCGTTGAAATTCTGGTCAACAATGCCGGCCAGGCTGCCAGTGCGCCGTTCATGAAGACCGACGCAGCCATTTTTCAGAAAATGCTGGCGGTCAACCTCGGCGGTGTTTTCAACTGCACGCAGTCCGTATTGCCCGACATGCTGGCCGCAAATTGGGGTCGCATCGTCAACGTGGCTTCCACCGCCGGGCTGCGCGGCTACGCCTACGTCAGCGCCTACAGCGCTGCCAAGCATGG
>CAITQH010000432.1 GCA_903894475.1 uncultured beta proteobacterium | reverse complement strand
GCTTCAACGAATCGGCCGTGCTGGCCAAGGAGGCCGAAGAAGTCCTGCTGTACCGGGATATGCAAAGCGATATCGTGCAGCAGTTGCTGCGCCGCCTGGCGGCAGTGCGGCTGGGGTGAGAGGTGTTTTTCCCCCCACTCACTCCCCCCGCCCTCTCCCGCCCCGCCGGGCGGAAGAGGGAGCCAACAGCCCCATTTGGCCGCGTCTGTGAAGCAGCCACGTTCCACTCCACGTTTTTGATTTCTGGAACTCGGGCCCTTGTTGGCACTTCGGGTTATTGGGGTCAGACACCAATTTCGCTGCGGCGCATTGCGCCGCACCCTTTGGGCGAGCCAAAGGCTCGGCGAATTTGGGCTCTGACCCCAAAAACCCCAAACACGAGGCCAGATAGGGCTGTTGGCTCCCCTCTTTCGCCCGGCGGGGCGAGAGAGGGGCGGGGGGGAGTGAGTGGGGGAAAAAGCAAATGCAATTAAACCCATCCCAGCTTCAAAGCCATTTGCAAAAGGGCCTGAAAAGCCTTTACACCCTGCACGGCGACGAGCCGCTGTTGATCCAGGAGGCGGCCGACGCGATTCGTGCCGTGGCGCGCAGTCAGGGCTTTACCGAGCGCAGCTCGCATACGGTCAGCGGCGCGCGTTTCGACTGGAGCGCCGTGCTGGCCGCAGGTGGCTCCATGAGCCTTTTTTCCGAGAAACAGTTGCTGGAACTGCGGATTCCTTCGGGCAAGCCGGGCAAGGAGGGTGCGCAGGCTATCACTGAGTTGGCACAGCGCTCAAGCGGCGCCGACGACACGCTCACGCTGATATTGCTGCCGCGGCTGGACAAGGCGACTCAGGGCAGCGCCTGGTTTGGCGCACTCGATAGTCTGGGCGTGACGCTGCAGGTCGAGTCGGTCGGGCGCAATGCTTTACCGCAATGGATCGCGCAACGGCTGTCGGCGCAGGACCAGCGCGTGCTCGCTGGGGAAGAGGGGCAGCGCACGCTGCAATTTTTCGCCGACCGGGTGGAAGGCAATCTGCTGGCTGCGCATCAGGAGATCCAGAAACTGGCCTTGTTGTTTGCGCCGGGCGAACTCGGATTCGAGCAGGTCGAGAGCGCGGTACTGAACGTCGCGCGCTACGATGTTTTCAAGTTGTCAGAAGCCGTGCTGGCCGGCCAGAGTCGTCGCGTCGCTCGCATGCTCGAGGGCTTGCAGGCCGAAGGAGAGGCCGAAGTGCTGGTGCACTACACCTTGAGCGAAGACATTCGTGCACTCAAACGGGTCAAGGACGCAGTGGGTGCCGGGCGACCGTTACCCCTGGCTCTGCGCGAGCAGCGTATCTGGGGCGTCAAGGAGCGCCTGTTTGAACGTGTCCTGCCGCGTTTGAGTGATGCCACGCTGGCACACTGGCTGCAGGCTGCGCATCAGGTGGACGGCATCATCAAGGGTCTGAAGCGCGCCGATTGGCCGCTGGAGAACTGGCAGGCCTTGCAGCGCCTGGCGCTGCTGGTGTGCCGCGAATGTCAACTGCAGCCCACGGCTCAGCGTGGCGGCCAGGCGGCGCTGTCTCATGCGAGAATGAAAGCATGACGGCGCTCAATATTTCGGACTACACCCAGGAGCTTGGTAGCAAGGCAAGAGCAGCCTCTGTGCAGATGGCCAGAATGCCTGCCGCGAGCAAGAACAGCGCATTGCGCCGTCTGGCTGAGCTCTTGCGCTCCAACCGGCAGACGCTGCAGGTCGAGAATGAGCGCGACGTTGGGCGTGCTCAGGCAGCAGGTCTGGCAGCGCCACTGGTGGATCGCCTCCGTTTGAGTGCCAAAGACATAGCAACCTGTTCCCAGGGCTGCGAACAACTTGCGGCGATGCCCGACGTGATCGGAGAAATCATTGGGTTGAAGCAGCAGCCCAGCGGTATCCGGGTGGGGCAGATGCGGGTACCCATTGGTGTGTTCGGCATGATTTTCGAAAGCCGGCCGAATGTCACGATCGAGGCTGCCAGCCTGTCGATCAAGAGTGGCAACGCCTGTATCCTGCGCGGCGGCTCCGAGGCCATTGAGTCCAACAAGGCGCTGGCCTGTCTGGTGCAACAGGCGCTGCTCGACAGTGGTCTGCCGCGCGATGCCGTACAACTGGTGCAAACCACCGATCGCGCGGTGGTCGACCAGATGATCAGCCTGCCGCAGTACATCGATCTCATCATTCCGCGCGGCGGCAAGGGCTTGATCGAGCATATCAGTCGCTTGGCCCGGGTTCCGGTCATCAAGCATCTGGATGGCAACTGCCATGTCTACGTCGACGATCCCTGTGATATCGAGATGGCCGTGCGCGTGGTTGACAACGCCAAGACGCAAAAATACAGCCCTTGCAACGCGATGGAAAGCCTGTTGGTAGCTCGAACCGTGGCAGCAGAATTCCTGCCGCGAATCGGGGCCGTGTTTGCCGCCAAGGGCGTGCAGATGCGCTGCGATCCGGAAAGCCTGGCCTTGCTGACGGCGCTGCCAGGTGCCGACCGGCAGGCGGCCAGCGAAGAGGACTGGTACCAGGAATATCTGGCACCTGTGGTCAGCATCAAACTGCTTGATGGCGTGGCGCAGGCTATTTGCCATATCAACCAGTATTCTTCGCACCATACCGACGCCATCATCACGCGCGACCACATGCATGCACAATCCTTTCTGCAACAAGTCGATTCGGCCAGCGTCATGGTCAATGCCAGCACCCGCTTTGCTGACGGCTTTGAGTTTGGACTGGGTGCCGAAATAGGCATCAGTACCGACAAATTTCACGCCCGCGGCCCGGTTGGCATTGAGGGCTTGACATCACTGAAGTACGTGGTGCTGGGAAATGGTGAGTTGCGCGCCTGAACGCTGGCAGCGATGGATCCAGATTCCCTAAAATCCAGGCAGATGCCCCAATAAAATTACCCCGAGGACCGTATGGTTCCACATCTCGTCACCGCACTCACCGGACCCATCAATGAACTCGAGCAACGCGTGCTCGATTCCATGCCAGCCATCGAACGCTGGTTTCGTCTTGAATGGATGGAGCACACACCGCCGTTTTACAGTTCGGTCGATGTGCGCAATGCCGGCTTCAAACTGGCGCCGGTAGCGACCAACCTGTTTCCTGACGGCTGGCACCATCTGACAGCGGAGATGATGCCGCTGGCTGTGCAGGCTGCCATGGCGGCGATCGAAAAGATTTGTCCCGAAGCACGCAATCTGCTGCTGATTCCGGAGAAACGCTCCAGTAGCAGTTCCTATCTGTCGAGTCTGGCCCAGTTGAGGCGCATTTTTTACATGGCGGGCCTGAATGTGCGTATGGGTTCGATCGACCCGGCCATCAAGAAGACGACGGCCTTTACCCTGGAGAACGGAGAGACTGTCACGCTCGAACCGGTCCTTCGCGGCAAGCGTCGCCTGGGCGTGAAGGATTTTGACCCCTGCACGATTCTGCTCAACACCGATCTGGCGGCCGGCGTGCCCGGCATACTGGAAGAAATTTTCGAGCAATACCTGCTGCCGCCCTTGCACGCGGGCTGGACGACGCGGCGCAAGAGCAAACATTTCAAGTGCTACGAAGAGGTGGCCAAGCGCATGGGCAAGTTGCTCGGGGTCGATCCATGGCTGATCAACCCGATGTTCGACAAATGCGTGGGCGTCGATCTGACGCAGGACCCCGGCCTGGAGAGTCTGGCCAGTCAGGCTGATGCGCTGCTTGCCAAGATTCGGCGTAAGTACAAGGAATATGGCATCAAGGAAAAGCCCTTTGTCGTCGTCAAGACGGACGACGCGGCGCCCGGCCTGGGTGTCGTGATTGTTCGTGATGCCAAGGAATTGTCGGCGCTCAGCCTGACTGTGCAGGGCAGGCTGAGCGCCGGCAGGGTGCTTACGCAAAGCCACGATGTGCTGCTGCAGGAAGGCGTTTTAACGAAGGAGCGGATCAACGACGCGGTGGCCGAGCCGGTCGTGTTCATGATGGACCGCTACGTGGTTGGTGGCTTTTACCGTATTCACCCGGATACCGGTGTCGACGAGAATCTGAATCTGCCGGGATCGAGTTTTGTGCCGCTGGCCTTCGAGCACAGCACGCACCTGCCGCAGCCCGGCAGCAAGCCTGGCGCCAGTGCGCCGAATCGGTTTTACATGTATGGCGTGGTCGCGCGCCTGGCCATGCTGGCCGCAAGCTACGAACTCGAAGCGACCGATCCGAATGCCGAGGTTTATGAGTAGGCGCTGCGCCGCCGGACTGCCGAACTGGATGGAATGAAACCGTGGCAGCGTCCAAATCTTCCCTGAGCGCGCTCACACTGGGCGCCGTCGGTGTCGTTTACGGTGACATCGGCACCAGTGTGCTGTACGCGGTGAAAGAGGTTTTTGGCTCTGGCCATGTTCCATTCACCCCCGACAATGTTTACGGCATCCTGTCGATCTTCTTCTGGACCCTGACGGTCATTGTCTCGCTCAAGTACGTTGTGCTGGTTCTGCGTGCCGACAACAATGGCGAGGGTGGTCTGGTGGCTATGCTGGCGCTGGCCTCGCAGTCGGTCAAGGACAGACCTCAACTGCGGCGTGTGTTGCTGCTGGTTGGCATTTTTGGCACCTGCCTTTTCTATGGCGATGGTGTTATCACGCCGGCGATCACCGTGCTCGGTGCAGTCGAAGGTCTGGAGGTGGTCTCGCCTGCCTTCAAGAAGTACCTGGTGCCACTGGCCATCATGATTCTGCTGGGCCTGTTCATGGTGCAAAAACGCGGCACGGCCAGCATCGGGCGCTTCTTTGGCCCGGTGATGGTGGTCTGGTTCCTGATCATTGCCTTGCTGGGGGTTGTCAACGTTGCCTCCGGACCCAAAATCCTGTGGGCACTGAGTCCGCATTACGCTCTGGGCTTTGTCTTTCACAACCCGGCCATTACCTTTGTCATTCTGGGCGCGGTGGTGCTGTGTGTCACCGGCGCCGAAGCGCTCTATGCCGACATGGGACATTTTGGCAAGAAGCCGATTCGTCTGGCCTGGTTTACGGTCGCCATGCCGGCGCTGACTCTCAACTACTTTGGTCAGGGTGCCCTGCTGCTGAGCAACCCGGCGGCGGTCAAGAATCCCTTCTTCATGATGGCCCCCGATTGGGCCTTGCTGCCGCTGGTGGGGCTGGCCACGCTGGCGGCTGTGATCGCGTCACAGGCGCTGATCTCTGGCGCCTTCTCGGTCACCAAACAGGTGATTCAGCTCGGTTACTTGCCACGTTTGCAGGTTCAGCACACCAGCGTCAAGGACACCGGTCAGATTTACCTTCCGTTTGTCAACTGGGGCCTGTTTGTGGCGATCGTGATGGCGGTCGTCATGTTCAAGTCTTCCAGCAACCTGGCGGCAGCCTATGGCATTGCGGTGTGCACCGACATGCTGATCACCACCATACTGACTTTCTTCGTGATTCGCTATAGCTGGCACTATCCGCTGGCGCTGTGTCTTGGCGCCACCAGTTTCTTTTTGCTGGTCGATCTTGCGTTCTGGGCATCCAACCTGCTCAAGCTCTTTGATGGTGGCTGGTTCCCGCTGCTCATTGGCGGCGCCGTCTTCACACTCATGATGACCTGGAAGGACGGTCGGCGTCTGCTCAACCAGAAGTTGGAGGCCGACGCCATTGACCTCCACAGTTTTCTTGAAGCGGTGTTTGTCAGTCCGCCGCTGCGGGTAGACGGGACGGCCGTATTTCTTACTGCCGGTCCTGGTACCGTGCCCAATGCGATGTTGCACAACCTCAAGCACAACAAGGTGCTGCACCAGAACAATCTGTTCGTGACGGTGCGCAACCACGAGGTGCCGTGGATTGGACTGGACAAGCGTGTGGAGATTGAATCGTTGGGTCACGATTGCTGGCAGGTTGTGATTCACTACGGTTTCAAGAATGACCCTGACATTCCCAAGGCGCTGCAGCACATCAAGGGTCACGGTTGCGAACTCGACAGCATGACTACCAGCTATTTCCTGTCGCGCGATACGGTGGTTCCGACCATCGACAGCGGCATGGCGCAGTGGCGTGAGAAACTGTTCTCGCAGATGCATCACAATGCCAGCGCAGCGGCAGACTTTCTCAAGCTGCCCAACAACGCGGTGGTCGAACTGGGCTCGAAGATCGAAATATGAACCTGCTTTTTGTTGCCGACCCGCTGTCCTCCTTCAAAATCTACAAGGACACCACCTTCGCCATGATGCGTGCGGCGCAATCGCGGGGTCATGAAATATCGGTTTGCGAGCCGCAGCACATTTCCTGGCTCTGCGGTGGCTTGGTGCAGGCGCACGGCAGCAGCATCAGACTGACCGGTGACGC
>CAITQH010000431.1 GCA_903894475.1 uncultured beta proteobacterium | reverse complement strand
GTCAGAAAAATGCCGTTCGGGGACAGATTCCGGGTCGGCGGGGACTGAACTCCAGCGTAGGATACCCGGCAGACATTGCATTTCATTACTATGCATTATTGCTGCTACCAGGAGAATACGGACCCAAGAATCGAACACCGTTAAAGTGGATAAGATGCGAAGGAGAATCCGCAACCCATACTTCCGTCTCCCAAGCGATCTCGTTCAGGTATCGACTCATGATAGAGCGATTCGGAAAAGCAGTCACATAGACTATGCCGGCCTTTGCCCCAGCAAAAAGGTGCGCCAGCTCAAAATGACGCTTGCCATCGACTGGCCCGTGCGAGGTCACGGACTCGACCAGAAGAAGCCAATTGCGTTCGGTGTAGTGCAGTACGACATCAGGCATCTTTCCGTGGGAATCAACATTGACACCCAATTGTGCGAGTAGGGGAGCATCGAAATAGCCCCACTTATCGCCTGTGTCACCAGCATATACAAGAACACTGCCCGGCGCGAACCGCTGACCAAAGTCTTCAATGATGGCCCGGACTCAATGCAATTGTTTTTCCGGGCGCAATTTGCACAGGGATGCGATTCTGTTCACGCTCCTTTGCATACTTCGCAACTAGGGTTTGGCATCCCGAAAGATAGGTGGTGAGATTATCATGCCAGGAAGTAGCGCCAAAACTTCTCAAGAGTGTAAGTGCGGCAGGCGAAATCTGATAGACAGCTTTCGGGCTGTTCACGGGGCGGCACGGATTGTCGGGATTATAAAGTGCAATGCCCGCATCGACAAACTGATGCATAGTCTGGCGGCGCACAGTTTCGCGGGTATTTGGGGCGTAGTCTTTCTTATAGTGACTTCGAGCCCAATCCATAATTGGCGTAATACCAACAAGAGGATTGTGCGCCTGCTCCCATGATTTCTCTGGGGTAAGGTCAAGTAGCGCCAGGAGGCAAAGCGCCGACCGCTCGTTTTGCTGAGCGCGTGGAAGGCCGAGTGAGATCAGTATTTGATGGGAGTCAGTAATATGGCTGCTGCTGCTCATTTGATGATGTATTCAAGTTGCTGGTCGAGTTCGACTTGTGTTGGTTGCGGGTGCTGGCTCGCCCATTTTCCGAGAACATTCAATGCCGAGCGACTTGGGTATTTCATCAGCTTGAGGTCTGTCGCATTGACTTGAGTGTGACCACTGAAGCGGCGAAAGTGTTCATCGACAGGCGTGGTATTGAGGAATGCAGCCAAGCCCCGCGCAAGTGCCTCTGGCAATCCTTTGCGGCCATCGTGAAACACATTAAGATGATTCTCAATCCCAAGCATGACAGCTTCAGGAAAACATGCGGGGTCTATCACGCTGGCTACAATCCGGCGGCGCTCTTCTTTGGATGAGAAGCGGCGAACAACACAATAGAACCCATTTGGATAGAGCCAGCGTTCGGTTTCTGAATTCAACACGATTGCGTTCGGCTTTCGGATGTCGGGCTGCGGCCACTTGGTATGCGAGCCTGAGAAGTGAACTGGATAGAGAAGTGGGACAGATCCCGGCTCGGGCATCTCCCGAAGGTGCTTGCTCATGCGAAAGTCCACAACAGGGCCAGTTGAAACCTTGATCTTTAGATCTTCAAGCGTGAGCCGAATTGCGGATGATGTCTCGAAAGGAGAAAGCGCAGCACTGGTTGGAACGTGTATGAAGCGTTCAGGATCGTCAGCAAAGACTATGCTGGCGAATTCATGAGTTCGTGTAGCGAGGTCCGAAAAGCTGTCGTCTGTTGATGTGGAAATTGATACCGGTCCCTGTTTTTTGGAGCGTTCGAGCAGTATAATTACGTTCTCTTGCAACACTGCGTCATCCTTAAAAGCCTTATTCCGAGAATCGAATAGATGTATGTGCCTGATCGCCGCCCTAGCGAGGATGAAATCACGAAACGGTTTATAGTAAGGCCCATTGCAGAAGCTGCGTGGTATGATGGCGACTAGCTGGCCGCCTGGTGCCATAAGGCTAAGAGCGAGCGCCACGAACGCCGAGTAGAGGTTGACTGTTTCGATTCCGACAGAGCGCAGCGCGTGGCGGTGTGCTGAATCGCTATTTATCTTCTTGTATGGGGGATTGAGGATCGCATGAGTGAAATTTCCCTTTTTAGGAATGTCATTCCCGGTGACGATCTCGATGAAGTCCCCCTCGATGACACGAGTCGTCACAGGCAACTGTGCAGTGTATTGGGCAAGAGCCTTCGTGAGGTAAGACCTGATAGCTGGATCAATTTCGTAGGCTGTGACTTCGACGCCGGCGAAAGGAAATCCCCCTATGGCCCATCGGTGGAGGAAGGCGCAGGAAAGCGCTCCGAGCCCCGCCCCAGCGTCAAGCAACCTGCATTTGCGGATTGTACTTTTTGGAAAAAGTTTAGCCATGAAGCTAGCGACGTTTGCGGGCGTCATGAATTGACCGAGGTGCGCCTTGTGCTTTGGGCACGTTCGGATTGAAACGGCGCGGCGTAACCCGTCAGCATTATCAAGAAGCTCCACCGCTTGGG
>CAITQH010000430.1 GCA_903894475.1 uncultured beta proteobacterium | reverse complement strand
TACGACGACACCCACAACGCCGAGTACTCGGCACCCCAGCTGACTTCAGTGCACATTCCCTGGCGCCAGATCACCCTCAATGGCTTGCGATGGTTGCTCAACCAATGCTATGGCGAGACGCTAATGGTGAAGCGGAAATTTCCGGTCAGTGTGACCTGGCGCGCATCGGTTGTCATGGCACCGGGCGCAGATCAGTTCAAAGCCACTGCACGAAAAGCCCGTGCGCGCGTGAAGATTTAAAGACTAGAACTAAGGGTAGCTACGAATGTGGTTTGGCATTCCTTGTGCCTACAATTGGAAACCTTTCCACATGATCGGTAATTGCAGCAATTGAAACATGACGAATACAAGAACCAACGATCTACCGCTTCTCAAACGAAGTGACTTCGGCGCTGACTTTCGATGGGGTTGTTCCACGTCGTCTTACCAGATCGAAGGCGCCGTTCTGGAAGATGGTCGCGGTGAATCGATCTGGGATCGTTTCTGTGCCGCGCCCGGTCATATCCGCGATGCCTCCAGCGGCGCTGTGGCCTGTGACCACTACCACCGTTGGCCTCAGGATCTGGACATGGCTGCCAGTCTGGGCACCAATGCCTACCGCTTTTCCATCGCCTGGCCCCGGATCTTTCCAGAGGGGCGTGGCCGTATTCCAAATCAGAAGGGGCTGGACTTTTATTCGCGTCTGGTGGATGGCATGCTCGAGCGTGGGCTGGAACCCTGGGTCACGCTGTACCACTGGGACTTGCCGCAGGCTTTGCAGGATCAGGGTGGATGGGCCAATTGGGATACCGTCGCGGCCTTTGTCGAGTACACCGACGTCGTGAGCCGCCATCTGGGTGACCGCATCAAACACTGGATCACGCACAACGAGCCTTGGTGTACTGCCTTTATCGGCAACCATGAAGGCGTTCACGCACCGGGCTTGAGAAACTTCCAGACAGCGCTACAGGTTTGCCATAACGTCATGGTGTCGCATGGGCTGGCGATACCCGTAATCCGGCGCAATGTGGCGGCTGCCGAAGTGGGCGCCGCGCTGAGCCTGCACCCACTTTACGCGGCTTCGGACAGTGCCAGGGATGTGGCTGCAACCCGGCGCCACGATGGCTTGCGCAACCGCTGGTTTCTTGATCCCCTGCACGGCCGCGGCTATCCGTCAGACATCTGGAACCTTCTGGGTGACAAGGCGCCCATCGTGCACGAGGGTGATCTGCAAGTCATTGCCACGCCGACCGACTTTTTGGGAATCAACTACTACTTCCCCGAAGTCGTTGCCGATGCGCCGGGGCAGGGCGTGATGGCGACACGGGTGATTGAGTCTTCCAATGTGGAGCGCACGGCGTTTGGCTGGGAGGTGTCGCCGGACGGCATGGTCGCGCTGCTCAGCCGTGTGGCCAGGGACTACCAGCCGGCAGTGATTTATCTGACCGAAAATGGCTCAAGCTACGAAGATGTGGTGTCACCCAATGGAGAGATTGACGACGTCGAGCGGCGGCGCTACCTGGAGCGTCACCTGCTGGCACTGCGCGAGATTGTTGCCAAGGGCATCCCGATCAAGGGCTATTTTGCGTGGAGTCTGCTCGACAACTTCGAGTGGGCGGAGGGCTACCTTCGACGCTTTGGCCTGACGCATGTGGATTTCCACACCCAGCAACGCCGGCTCAAGCTCAGCGGGAAATGGTACCGGTCATTCTTGAGAGGTGAACGATGAAGCTCAAACTATTAACGCTGGCGCTGTTCATGGGACTTGGTGCGCTGGCGCATGCTGCCGGTCCCAAGGCCGAAGTGATTCACTGGTGGACATCGGGTGGCGAGTCGGCCGCAGTGAAGCAGTTTTCGCAGGCCTATACGGCGGCCGGTGGCGTCTGGGTCGACACCGCCATCGCGCTGGGCGAGCAGGCGCGTTCGGTGGCGATCAACCGCATCATCGGCGGCAACCCGCCGACGGCAGCCCAGTTCAATACGTCCAAGCAATTCCTGGACATCGTCGAGCAGGGCATGCTCAACAACGTGGACGAGATTGCGCTGCGCGACGGTTGGGACAAGTTCCTGCCGGAAACCGTGCTCAACGTGGTGCGGGTCAAGGGCCACTTCTACGCTGCGCCGGTCAACATCCACATGCCGACCTGGATCTGGTATTCCAAGTCTGCCTTCAAGAAGGCCGGCATCACCGCCGAACCCAAAAGCATGGATGAAATGTTCGCTGCCCTGGACAAGCTCAAGGCCGCCGGACTGATTCCCCTGGCCCATGGCGGCCAACCCTGGCAGGAGAACATCGTCTTCACGGCGATGCTGGCGAATGTGGGCGGCACCGAGCTTTACCTCAAGGTCATGCGCGATCGTGACCCGGCGGCGATTCAGGGCGAGGCTTTCCGCAAAGTGCTGACCAGTTACAAGCGTCTGCAATCCTATGTGGACAAGGGCGCACCGGGGCGCAACTGGAATGACGCCACGGCCCTGCTGATCACCGGCAAGGCCGGCATGCAAATCATGGGCGACTGGGCCAAGGGCGAGTTCGCCCTGGCGAATCAGGCGCCGGGCAAGGACTACGGCTGCATCGCCGGTTTTGGTGCACGTTCGCCCTACGTGATTCAGGGCGACGTCTTCGTCTTTCCCAAGACCAGCGACGCCGAGGCGATCAAGGCACAAAAGCTGCTGGCCAGCGTGATGCTGTCGCCTGCAGTGCAGGTCGAATTCAGCAACAAGAAGGGCTCAATCCCGGTGCGCACCGACGTCGATTCGTCCCGGCTTGACATCTGCGCCCAGCAGGGTCTGACCATCATGAAGGACAAGTCGCGCCAACTGGGCAATGGCGAGGTCTATCTGAACCCGGACCAGAATGGTTCCCTGTCGGACATTCTGACGGCGTACTGGAACAAGAACGTTCCGGTCGAAAAAGTGCAGAAAGACATCCTGGCCGCGCTTAAACGCTAAGCGGTCGGCAGCGCCATGAAAGCCCGGCTCCTCCACTTGTCGCACCAGCTAGTGTCGTGGGCAGCGCTGCTGCCGATGGCGCTGACCGTGCTGGTGGCCTACCTGGGTACCGTGCTCTGGTCGCTCAAGGTGTCGCTGACCAATTCGCGCACCTTCCCGTCGGACGAGTACGTCGGTCTGGCGCAGTACGAACGCCTGTTCAACAACGACCGCTGGCTGCTGTCGCTGGAAAACCTGGCGCTCTACGGCGTGCTGTTCATCGCCATCTGCATGCTGCTGGGCTTTTTGCTGGCGGTCTTCATCGACCAGAAAGTGATGGCAGAGGGTGCCCTGCGCACAGTGTTTCTGTATCCCTACGCCATGTCGTTTGTCGCCACCGGGCTGGTCTGGCAATGGATGCTCAACCCCGGCAACGGCATCCAGCAGGCGCTGCGGCAACTGGGTTGGCAGGACTTCACTTTCGACTGGATCATCGATCAGGACATGGTCATGTACACCATTGTCATCGCCACCGTCTGGCAGGCTTCCGGTCTGGTGATGGCGATGCTGCTGGCGGGCCTGCGCGGCATCGATGAAGAAATCTGGAAGGCTGCCCGCATCGACGGTATCCCGACCTGGCGCGTCTATGTCTCCATCGTGCTGCCCATGCTGGCACCGTCGGTCGCCACCGTGTTCGTGCTGCTGTTCACTGCCGTCATCAAGCTGTTCGACTCGGTCGTCTCCATGACCCAGGGCGGACCTGGCACGGCCAGCGAAGTGCCGGCCAAGTTCATCATGGACCACTTGTTTGGCCGCGCCAACATCGCCCTGGCATCAGCCGGATCGATGGTGTTGCTGCTGACCGTGCTGGCGCTGGTGGCGCCTTTTCTGTACGCGCGCAGCCGCGCCCGTCGCCGCGAGGAGCGGGGATGAGCGCCGCGCCGGGCCGCCCCAGGCAAGCTCGCGCCCGCGGGGGGGTCAGACTGACACCGGCGCGCATTGGTATCTACGCCTTCCTGCTGACGGCGGCGCTGTTCTTCCTGCTGCCCCTGTACATCATGCTGGTCACGTCGTTCAAGACCATGGACGAAATCCGGCTCGGCAACATCTTCGCCCTGCCGCTGAGCGTCACGCTGGAACCCTGGACAATCGCCTGGTCGCAGGCCTGTACCGGAGTCAATTGCGATGGCATCCGTGGCGGCTTCTGGAACTCCGTGCTGATCGTGATCCCGAGCACGGTGTTGCCGATTCTGCTGGGTGCGCTCAACGGCTATGCGCTGTCGTTCTGGAAGCCGCGCGGATCGCAGGCCTTGTTTGCCGTTCTGATGATGGGTGCCTTCATTCCGGTGCAAGTCATGATGTATCCGCTGGTGCGCATCCTGGCGGGCATCGGGCTGTTCAGTTCCTTGCCGGGCATCGTCACGATTCACATCATCTTCAGCATGCCGGTGATGACGCTGCTGTTTCGCAACTATTACCTCTCCATTCCGCAGGAACTGTTCAAGGCGGCACGCATCGACGGCGGTGGCTTCTGGCGCATCTTCGCACAGCTGATGCTGCCGATGTCCACCCCCATGATCATCGTGGCCGCGATCATGCAGGTCACCGGCGTCTGGAACGACTACATTCTCGGTCTGGTGTTTGCAGGGCGTGACAACCTGCCGATGACGGTGCAACTCAACAATGTCATCAACACCACCACGGGTGAGCGGCTCTACAACGTCAACATGGCAGCCACCATCCTGACCTCGATGGTGCCGCTGGCCATTTATTTTTTCTCGGGACGCTGGTTTGTGCGCGGTATTGCCGCCGGTGCGGTAAAGGGGTAGGCCATGGCCAGTGTCAGTATCCACAATCTTTGCATCCGCTTTGGTGCCAACGAAGTCATCAAAGACCTCAATCTCGACGTCCTCGAGAGCGAGTTTCTGGTGCTGCTCGGGCCTTCCGGGTGCGGCAAGTCGACTTTGCTGCACAGCATTGCGGGTCTGATCGACGTGAGCGACGGGCGCATCGAAATCGGTGGGCAGGACATGACCTGGGCCGATCCGACGGACCGCCATATTGGCATGGTGTTTCAGTCCTATGCGCTGTACCCGACCATGACGGTGGAGCGCAATATGTCGTTTGGCTTGCGTATCAGCGGCAAGCCGAAGGCTGAGATTGAACGGCGGGTGAAGCGCGCAGCCGAAATGCTGCACCTGGAACCGCTGCTTCATCGCAAGCCATCGCAGCTCTCGGGCGGGCAGCGCCAGCGCGTGGCGATCGGCCGGGCGCTGGTGCGAGAGGCGGGTGTTTTCCTGTTCGATGAGCCCTTGTCCAATCTGGACGCCAAGCTGCGTGCCGAATTGCGGCGTGAACTCAAGCTGCTGCACAAGAATTTGCGTTCGACCATGATCTACGTGACCCATGACCAGGTCGAGGCCATGACGCTGGCCACGCGCATCGTGGTGATGTACGCCGGCAGAATTCAGCAGATCGGCGTTCCCTCCGAGGTTTATGAAAAGCCCGAGAACCTGTTTGTAGCGGGCTTTCTGGGTTCGCCGGCCATGAACTTTCTGCATGGGCAACTCAGGCCCACGCCAGATTCAGTCCGGTTCGAGTCGGACGCCCTGTCACTCGATGTGACTCCCTATGCCTGGCGCGCCGCGGCACGCCAGACTCGGGAAGTTGTTCTGGGGATTCGTCCCGAGAACCTGCTGATTCATCCGGGTGGGGAGTTTGCAGGCACGGTCTGCCTGATTGAGCCGATGGGAAATCACCACGTGGTGTGGCTCGAATTCGACGGCAATCTGCTGTCCAGCGTGGTGTCTGGCGCGCCGACATTTGGCGTCGATGAGCGTGTCCACTTCACGCTGGACCTGGGCCGGATTTCCCTGTTTGACCGAATCTCGGAACAGCGCCTGTGAGACACGGGCTCTATGGCGGAAGGGCGTTCAGTGACGCGCAAAGGTGAAGCGATGATGCAATGGCTGAAGTGGCGCGTAGCGGTGCCGGCGGCAATGGGGTTCTTGCTGTTGGGTTTTTGTGGTGCCAGCCAGGCACAGTCCGGCGCCGTCAACGCAGGCGCTGCGGCGGTCCAGACCTGGGTCACCCTGACCGACCAGTCCCAACTTCTCGCGCTCCAGGCGGGCAACAGCTTTGCGGCTGGCAGCGCGGTACTGCCCCTCAATATTGCGGTGGATGCCGGTAAGCGCTACCAGGAAATCGTTGGCTTTGGTGCCAACATCACCGACGCTTCGGCCTGGCTGATTCAGAACCGCATGAACGCGCAACAGCGCATCGCATTGATGGCGGAACTGTTCGGCAAGGCGCCGGGGATCGGTTTCAGTTTTACCCGGCTCACCATTGGTGCCTCTGATTTTTCACTGCGGCACTATTCACTTGACGATGTGCCGCTGGGACAGACCGACTACCCACTGGCAAACTTTTCCATCGATCCGATGCGTGCCGATGTGCTGCCGGTAGTAAAGAGCGCGCTGGTGATCAACCCAAAATTGCGTGTCATGGCAAGCCCCTGGAGTGCGCCGGCCTGGATGAAGAGCAACGATAGCCTGATCAAAGGCACGCTGCGTCCCGAGGCTTACGCAGCATTTGCCGGCTACCTTGAGAAGTTTGTCGATGCCATGGAGGCCGAGGGTGTGCCGCTGTTTGCATTGACGCTGCAAAACGAACCCCATTTTGAGCCACTGGACTATCCGGGCATGCGCTTGGACCCAAGCATGCGTGCCCGTCTGATTGGAGAGAACCTGGGACCCTTGCTGGCCGGGCGGGCGAAGTCGGTTCGGATTCTCGATTGGGACCACAATTGGGATGAGCCCCAGGCCCCATTGCAGGTACTGGCTGACCCGAAGGCCCGTCCCTATGTGGCCGGCGTTGCATGGCATTGTTATGGTGGCGACGTGGTGGCACAGACGCTCGTACACGATGCCTATCCGGAAAAGGAAACCTACTTTACCGAGTGTTCGGGCGGCGACTGGAAGCCGCACTGGCAGGAAACCCTGCCCTGGTACATGCGCAACCTGATCATTGGCACCACCCGCGGCTGGGCCAAAGGCGTCTTGCTGTGGAATATTGCGCTGGACGAAAACCATGGGCCGCACCGCGGCGGTTGCAAGGATTGCCGTGGCGTGGTGACCATCAACTCCGAGACCGGTGCCGTGACGCGCAATTTCGACTACTACGCGCTGGCACATATCAGTCGCTTTGTCCGTCCGGGGGCCTTCCGCATCGATTCATCGACCGGTTTGGATGGAGTCGAAACCGTGGCTTTCCAGAACCCGGATGACAACTCGATTGCCCTGATCGCGGTGAATTCGGCGGCTGCCGAGCGCCGCTTTACGGTCACGTCGGCTGGCCAAAGTTTTGAGCACAGCATGCCGGCCGCAAGCGTTGCCACCTTTGTCTGGAACGGATCGCCCTGAGTGGCGCCAGCCTTGGACTGAGCTTCCATGGAGCGTCGTCACTTTCTAAACACAGGTGCGCGCACGCTGGGCGCTGCCGCTGCGTTGTCGATGTTTCCGCCGGCGATTCGCAAGGCACTGGCGATCGATGCCGACAAGCGCACCGGTACCCTGCAGGACGTTGCGCACATCGTGGTGTTGACGCAGGAGAACCGCTCGTTTGACCACTACTTCGGCAGTTGCAGCGGCGTGCGCGGGTTCGCTGACCGCTTTGCCATTCCGGTCGAGGGCAGCAGTGCGGTGCAGCCCTTTCATCTGGACACGCAAGCCAACTTTGCCCTGATGCGTTGCGAGGGTGCGGCCCACACCTGGCCTGATGCCCAGCAGGCCTGGGCCAACGGCAAGCTGAACCAGTGGACGCAGGCCAAAGGGGCGCATGCCATGGCTTACTTCAGCCGCTCCGACATTCCCTTCCATTACGCACTGGCAGACGCCTTCACGCTGTGTGACGCCTACCACTGCTCGTTCCAGGGTGGCACGACACCGAACCGGCTGTTCCTGTGGACCGGCACCAATGATCCGCACGCGCAGGGCGCGGGGCCTGCCACCTTCAACGACATCGCCACACTGGCACCGCAGAACGGGCGCGACAGCTACAGCTGGACCACCTACCCCGAGCGTCTGCAGGCAGCCGGCATCAGCTGGCAGGTCTATCAGACCCTTGACGACAATTACGACGACAATCCGCTGGCGTTCTTCAAGGTCTTTCGGGATGCTTATGCGGGTGTGCCCGGTTCCTCGGAGCAATTCAGGGCGCGCGCCTGCAGCACCCGCAACCTTGATCAGCTCAAGGCCGACGTGCTGGCCAATGCGCTGCCCCAGATCAGCTGGATCGTTGCCAGCGAACTGGACTCGGAGCATCCCGCCGCGTCAAGTCCGGCGCAGGGTGCGCACTACACGGCGCGCGTGCTGGAGGCGCTCACCGCCAACTCCGAGGTCTGGAGTCGCACGGTGCTGATCCTGAACTATGACGAGAACGACGGCTTTTTTGATCATGTTCCGCCGCCCGCTGTGCCCTCGTATGTGGCCTGGCACCCGGACCCGGCGCAGCAGCAACTGGCGGGTGATTCGAGCGTCGATACGCGCGGCGAGTACCACGAGCACCTGGTCAGCTACCGCAGCAGCGCGCAGGACAAGGCGCTGCTGCATCAGCCCTACGGACTCGGTCCGCGGGTTCCGATGCTCGTGATTTCACCCTGGAGTCGTGGTGGCTGGGTGAACTCGCAGGTCTTTGACCACACGTCCGTGATCCGTTTCATGGAGCAGCGCTTTGGTGTCATGGAGCCCAATATTTCGGCCTGGCGTCGTGCCGTTTGCGGCGATCTGACCAGCGCGCTGGACTTCTCCCGCCCCAATCGCTCGCCCCCGCCCCAACTGCCCGCGACCGCGGCACTGGCAGCGCGCGCACGCGCCTTGCCGGCGCGTACCCTGCCTGCCATCCCGGCGGCGCAAGTGGCGCCGCGCCAGACGCCGGGCACGCGTCCCTCGCGCGCCTTGCCTTATCAACTCCATGTTCACAGCCTGGGCCTGCCAGCAACGCAAGCATTGCAGTTGGAGTTTGCCAACAGTGGCTCGCAGGCAGCGGTCTTTCATGTCTACGACCGCCTGAATCTGGCGCGGATTCCGCGGCGCTACACGGTAGAGCCCGGGCGGCGTCTGGTCGGGTCCTGGGCACTGGCGCAGCAGGGCGGAAGCTACGACCTGTGGCTGCTCGGCCCCAACGGATTTCACCGCCATTTCACCGGCCAGGCAAACACATCATCGACGGCGCCCCAGCCCGACCCCGAAATCGAGATCGGCTACGACCTGGTCAAAGGCGAGTTGACCGCCCGGCTGCACAACAGCGGCCGCGTTGCTTGCAGCTTCGAACTGCAGGCCAATGCCTACATCGATACCAAAGTCGTGCTTCTGCGGGTCGCTGCGCAAAGCGAAGTCCGGCACAGCTGGCAGATACAGCAAAGTGGCTACTGGTATGACTTCACGCTGCGCGTGCCGGAATTGCCGCTCTTTAGCCGCCGTTTTGCCGGACG
>CAITQH010000429.1 GCA_903894475.1 uncultured beta proteobacterium | reverse complement strand
GGCCCGATCCGCAATCCAGTGGTCGTGTGGCACTGGATCCCGGGTCAAGCCCGGGATGACAGCCTAGGCGCCCGGGATGACAGCTGAGGCGCCCGGGATGACAACTCTTCGCCCCGCTACCCCGCCCCGGACTTGGTGATTTGCACGGCCACGCAAAGCTGGTAGCCGCTGCCACGGATGGCTTTGATGGTGGGTGCGGGGGCGCCGGCTTGTTCGAGTTTTTTGCGCAGGCGAGCGATCTGAACCTCCAGCGCTGCCTTGCTCTGGTCCTCCATGGCGCTGTTTGAGAGCTCCATCAGTTGCCAACTCTCCAAACGATGATCCTTGGCTTTGCTCAAGGCCAGTAGCAGCGTGCTCTCGTGGTCGGAGACATCGACCAGCTGTTGGGGCCCCTGAAGTTGCAGGGTGATCGGGTTCAGTGAGAGCCCGTCCTGCGCGCTGGCCTGCGGGCGAATGCGCCGCGCCAGTGCCTGTATGGCCGCGCCAAGTTCTTCCACCGAGGCGGGCTTGGGCAGGTAGATGTCGGCACCGCTGCCGTAGCCGCGCATTCTGTCGTTGAGCTGCGTTCTGCCGGTGACCATGATGATGCCGATGCCGGGTTCGGCCGCGCGTATGCGCCGGGCCAGGCTGAGTCCGTCTTCGCCGGGCAGATTGAGGTCGAGCACCAGCAGGTCGGCCCGGAACGCGCCCAACTCGTCGTCCAGCGCTTCGGCGCAATCAATGCCTCTGGCGTCATGACCCATGCTGCACAGCGCCGCAACAGTGGCTTCACGCAGGTCGGCGTGGTCTTCAACGACAACAATATTCAGAGGGGTATCCATAGCTCGAACCTCACACTTTCAGTGCTCGGGCGGTATCGCAATGCGCCCCCGAGATTGCGCGCACAGCCGTGCGCAATGTGCAGGCCCAGGCCGGAGCCGGACTTGCCGTGGGCACCGGCGGCGCGGTAGTACTTGTGAAAAACCTGCTGGGGATCCGGAAAGCCGCTGGCGCCGGGCGTGTTGACGATCTCTATGCAGATGCCTTTTCGCAGGGCGCGCCTGGCCTGCATTGCGCTCACCTTGACAGGGCTGTCTGGCGCGCTGTGCTTGAGTGCATTGCCAATCAGGTTGTCCAGCGCGATTTCGAGCAGCGGGACATCGGTTCTGCACAAGGGCAGATCGCCCGCCGCCAGCACCACCCGTTGCGGGGCTGCGCATCGGCCCACCACATCAAGCAGGACTTCTGAAATCTGATAGGGCAGCGCCAACACGCTGACTCGCCGCTGTTCGATCTGGTCAGACTGAAGGCAGCGCTCCAGAATGCTGTTCATGGCCGCAGTGGCACGCGCAACGCGCTGCTTCACGTCCGCTGGAATGCTCGCTACACCCAAGGAGAGCGAGATCACCGCCAGCGGGGTCTTGAGCTCGTGGCTGAGCATGGACATGAAGCGGTCCTGCTCATTGCGCCGGCGGATCTGAACCGTCAGCAGGGCTGCCAAAATCAGGATGATCAGCAGCACCGCGACGGTGCCAGCGGCGGGCCAGCGGATGCGCTCGCGAACTCCGCCCTGGATGTCGGATTCGGAAAACCCGGTGACCATTACCAGTGGCAACTCGCCCACTTTTTTGTAACTGAAGAGACGTTCAACGCCGTCAACCGGGCTGGTATTTTGATAGCTGCCCGCCGGTGCCTCTTGCAGCCTGTCCCACAACACAGACACCAGTGGCACTTGCCAGTAATCGTTGGCGGGCTCCGGAACACGCGCCCTGATTTTTTTGTCGAGTGTTCCAATCAGCGTTGCCGAATTCTGCGAGCCGCCAGCTTGCTGCTGGTAATAGCCGGAAAATGCTTGCGGGTTGACGGTAGCAAGCACCACGCCGGCAAAGCTGCCATCGGCGTTATTGATGCGCCGTGTCACCCGAAAATTCAGTTTGCCAGTGACGCGGCCGCGTTCCACAGACCCGATGAAAATCCGATCGCCCGGGCTTGATTGGTGAAACGCAAAGTAGTCGCGGTCAGCCACGCTCAGATCAGTTTGCGACGAATCGTGAGTGATCACGATATTGCCCAACTCGTTGATGAGATAGACGTTGTCGATGATCGATCTGTCGTACGGCAAGGAATCGATAAAGCTGTCGGTCTCGGCAGCGGAGTGCGTGCGCAGGTAGAAACTGCGCACCGAATGCAGAATCGTATCGACCTGGCTCATGACTTGCAGCGAATGATGGACCAGCACATCGTTGCGGAGTTCCACGGCCTGGCTCAGCCTGTCCTTTTCCGACTGAAAAGATTTCGTGTAAAACAAGCTCGCTTGACCAACGATGGTCAGCAACAGAACCAGCACCAGAGCCCACAGCAACAGCAGCTTGTGGCGGAAATATCCAACAAGAGTGAAAACCGCCCTCGCCCGCTTGAGCGTATCCCTGCGTTCCGGCTGCGTCTGACCGAACCCGATCCAGATCACGCCAAAGGTGATGGCTGACATCATCAGCATGTAGGCAGCCACCGTCGTCCATTCGGTTGGATTGACACCGCGCAGATTGCCAGACGGAGGTTCAACGACGAGGGACAGCACCCCCCGTGCAGCCGAGCCGGCGGCAACCAGGCCAAACAACATGGCAGCGATCAGGTATGTCGGGTTGCGCGCAGGCTGCCAGCCATTGCGCGCCATCATGTAGGTAGTGCGCACGGCGATGGCTGCAAGTGCGAACGAGAAAACCGCTGATCTGTAGTTTCCGACCGGCTCCATCAGGCCCCAATACCAGAATGGCAACACCGTCAGCGCGACCACGCCCCAGGCAAAGCGCTCCGGCCGGCCGGGATGCAGTTCCAGGAAGTCAGCGACACCGGCAGCAAAGACCGCGCCGACCGAGAGCAGCATCAGGTTGGACCCGACGACGGTCGTCCAGCGCGGCAGCACAGGCCCGTAGCCGGAGACCAGCAGGCCGGCCGACAGCAGCAAAATGGCAAGCACGCTGCGCCGTATCAAGCCACTGGCCGGCTGCAAACGCGCAAGCGCCAGCAACAAGAGACTCAGGCAAAGGCTCCAGGCACCGGCGATCAGGTAGAGGGTATTGGTATTGGGATCCAAAGCAATAAAGACTGCAGTTAACAAACTCGGCTGACTGCGACAAAGTATCGCATCTTGGTCGAGCCAGTCGTAGCAGCCCATTTCCATAGTCATTACAACTGCACCTCCTCCGTCATTGCGACTGCACCTGCCTCGTCATTGCGAGCCTCCCGAATCCGGCCCGATACCGCACACGGACCCTGAACCTGAAATTGTCATCCCGGACCCCGGATCAAGCCCGGGGCAGGCTCTGATCCGGGATCCAGTGCCACGCGAGCCATGGATTGCGGGTCG
>CAITQH010000428.1 GCA_903894475.1 uncultured beta proteobacterium | reverse complement strand
GGTGTGAGTCTTGTGTGACCGGCTTCTGAAACAGATTCTCGTTGCCTACTCGGCGATAGCATCTTTCACTAGGAGAATAGGTTGTACGTCATTGTCGGCAACCTGTGGCGCGTCTTTGACCGTGTCAAGCATTCTGTCGGCAAGCTCTTTGGAGATGACGTTTCCGAGGGCAAGTTTTGCAATCAGTTCGGGGGAGTTCATCTTTGGCATCAAGTGATTGTTGTGCATGCATCCTACTTGCGGAACCGGCAAGATGCCATCGGGGTTTCCAAGGGGGAGAGTCGCAATAGGATGGTGATTTCCTCGTCCAATCCACGAGGGAATCTGTTTCGGGTCGACCTGTTTAGTCCGTCGCAAACGTACTGTCCTGCAAAGCTGAAGAGTCCAACTTCGAAGGCGACGGCGCTGGTCCCAACAATTTCCTCGACTGAGTAATTGAGGCCAAGCGCGGCGTAAGCATCATTCGCTGACGGGTCAAGAAAGATGGTAGGGAAGTGCCATGGGATTGCTGCCCGGCTATAGTGGTCCACCGTTCAAACCTTTTGGATATTCACAGGGAGCCAGCCATCTCATGACGATGCACCATGTCTATGCTGCGATCGAACCGGAGCGCGCGGAAATTGGAGACCCTCACCGACGCCATATCAAAATTGCTGATTGCAGCGGCAGGCGTCTGGGGCGTTCCTTCAAAATCAAGCTTTGGCCGACGTTGGTGTTGCTGAGCAATGGCCGGGATGTGGCCTGCTTGGTTCGACCTGACGACATCACCGAAATTCGCAGAGCGCTCGCACAGATCGACGTTCCCAGTGAAGGTCGTGGAACTGCCTAGACGGCGCACTCCCATGACCCTGACCGGCCTGATTGCGCATTACGTGCGCCAGAACTGGCGCCCCTACGTGTTGGCGGCGCTGATGCTGGCGTCAGTCAGTGCGCTCACCGTCTTCATTCCACGCCATGTGGGCCATATCGTGGACGGTCTGGCCGCAGGGCGGCTGGACAGCGCTGCGCTAGTCGAGCAGTTGGGTTGGCTGGTGCTGGCGGGCGTGTTGATCTATTTCTTGCGAGTGGCCTGGCGGCTGCAGCTGTTTGCGGCCAGCTACCGCCTTGGGGCGGAACTGCGAGCACGCCTGTACGCGCGCCTGTGTCTGCAAGGGCCGAACTTCTTTCACCAGCGGGGCACCGGTGACCTGATGGCCCTGGCTACCAACGACATCGATGCGGTGGAAATGGCCTCGGGTGAAGCCATGCTGGCTGGATTTGATGGCACGCTGACCCTCATCATGGTGGTGGCTATGATGACGCTCGGCATTGACTGGCGTCTGGCCGCAGCGGCCTTGTTGCCGTTTCCCTTCATGGCGTTCGCGTTTTGGCGAATCTCCTCCCACATTCACGAGGCTTCCAAGGACTCGCTGGAGCGCTTTGGCAAGCTCAATGACCATGTGCAGGAGACGCTCTCGGGTGTGCGCACCTTGCGTGCCCTGGGTCTGGAGGCGCGCAGTGCCACGCGCTTTGCCGAGCTGGCCGAAAGGGCGGCCAGTGCCAGCCTGCGCGCGCAGCGTTGGGAGGCCGCGTTCGAGCCGGCGGTGGGCATTACGCTGGTGAGCGCCACAGTGCTCACGTTGGGACTTGGCGGCACGCTGGTCTGGCAGGGCGCTTTGACCATCGGCGCGTTGACTGCGTTCAGCATGTACTTGGGTCAGTTGATTTGGCCCATGTTTGCCGCCGGCTGGGTGCTGTCGCTGATGGAACGGGGACGGGCCGCTTGGGGGCGCCTGCAGCCCACGCTCGATACCCCTCTGTCAATCGACGACCATGGAACATTCACTGAGACACCTGTGGGGCCGTTGGTTCTCAAAGGGGTTTCATTTTCGTACCCGGGCCATCAGACACAGGCCTTGTCGGGCATTGATGTGCGTCTGATAACTGGTCACACGCTGGGTGTGGTGGGCGCCACTGGTTCTGGAAAATCCACTCTGGTGCGTCTGATTTTGCGCCAGTACGCTGCTAACGAGGGCCATATCGATTGGGGCACGCATGCGCTGGCTGACTACACGCTGGACACTTTGCACCGGTCACTGAGCTGGGTGCCGCAGGAGCCCTTTCTGTTTTCGGCGTCGGTTGCCGAAAACATTGGGCTGGCCAAGGCAAGCGCGACCCGGCCCGAAATCGAGAACGCTGCCCGTCTGGCCTGCATCGACGAAGACATCGCACGCATGCCCCAGGGCTATGACACACCGGTCGGGGAGAAGGGCGTTTCGCTGTCGGGCGGGCAGCGCCAGCGTGTGGCGATCGCCCGCGCGCTGCTGGCGGACGCATCGCTGCTGTTGCTTGACGACGCCTTGTCGGCGGTCGACACCCAGACCGAGACCAGCATCCTGCAGCATCTGCAGGAGTTGCGCAAAGCGAGCCGGGACAAGACAACCGTCATTGTCAGTCACCGCCTGAGCGCCGTGATGGATGCCGAGCAAATTCTGGTGCTCAAGGACGGGCGGATCGTTGAGCAGGGCGACCATGCCAGCCTGCTTGCGCTTGGCGGCTGGTACGCCACCCAATGG
>CAITQH010000427.1 GCA_903894475.1 uncultured beta proteobacterium | reverse complement strand
GGCAAGGACGGCGTGTCGCCGATGACTTTGGCTGAATGGGTCGAGGCGTTGGGGACCGATGCCCCGCACCTGTTTGAGGCAAATGCTGGCGGCGGAGCCGTTGGCTCGAGTGCCGGAGGCACTGCGGCAGTGCTGGAAAATCCGTGGCGTAAGGGGGCAGAGAACCTTACGCAGCAATCAATACTGCTGAAGACAAATGCACCGTTGGCGAAACGGTTGATGGCTTTGGCGAACAAATAACCTCGCGGCGCATCTGTAAGTCGCCGCAAACATAGAAAGTACAGTTATGGCAAAGACAACTCTATCGGACATTATTATCCCGAGTATTTTTGAACAGTACTCGCTGGAACGCACGGCCGCCAAGTCGGCCATTGTGCAGAGTGGCATCGTGCAGATTGATCCGCTCTACAACGCCCTGGCGGCGGGTGCGGGCAAGACGGTGAACATGCCGTTTTTCCAGGACATCGCGCAGCCGCGGCAAGTGCTCAGCGACGGCTCGGCGCTGACTGTGAATAAAATCACGGCCTCGGCGGACATCGCCATCATCAACCACGACGGCAACGTCTGGACCGCCAACGACCTCGTTGGCGCGATGGCCGGTGCGGACCCATTGAATGCGGTCATTGATCTGGTGAGTGCCTATTGGGCGCGCACGGATCAAGCGTATCTGCTGGCGGTGCTGGCGGGCCTGTTTGGCACCAGTGGCACATTGACCAGCACGCACAAGCTGATTATCGCGGCGGAAGCCACGGGCAGTTACACGGCAGCGACCAAGCTGACGGGTGACACCTTTGTGGATGCCACGTTGAAGCTGGGTGATTGCTCAGACAATCTGACCGCGATCGCGATGCACAGTGCCACGGAAGCCGCGCTGCGCAAGCTGGACCTGATCGACTTCAAAACCGACAGCTCCGGCACGATGCTGCTGCGGGAGTTCCAGGGCCGCAAGGTCATCATTGATGATTCCTGCCCCGTCCGCGCTGGCACGACCAGCGGTTATGTGTACACCTCCTACCTGTTTGGGGCGGGGGCATTCGCTCGAGGTAACGCGGCGCTGACTGAACCCGTCGAAGGCGGGTTCGGTTCGAAGGGTGTCGAGTGGTCCCGCTCGGCGCTGGATAGTGACACGAACTTCATTAACCGCCGGCAGTACATCATGCATCCGCGCGGCGTGAAGTTCACCAGCTCCAGCGTGGCCGGCGTCTCGCCGACCAACGCGGAGCTTTCGACGGTGGCGAATTGGACCCGCGTGGCGGAGGCCAAGAACGTCCACATCGTGGCGGTCGATCACAACAACTAAACCATGGCGGCTTGGGCCACATTGGTCCAAGCCGCCACTTTTAATCTCATGAAACCCCATTTACCGATTCCGCTGCGGCGCAAACGCAACCCGATGCTCTCCACGCTGCCGGGGTATCCGCATTTTGGAAATGTGCCGGTGGTGGAGGCTGTGCCCGAGGTGATGGCACCAGTGCCAGAGCCTGCTGTCGTCGAACCTGTCGTGGAAGTAAAACCGGAGATCCAACCGGAAAGTGATCATGCAACTCCTCAGCCGAAAAAATCGAAACGCAAATCTGTCGCCGAGCCTGGTGTCGAGTGCTGAGCAGAATCGCATTCTGCGCAAGCACCGCCGCGTACGGGCGCACAAGGTTTATCAGCCGCTGCTGCTGGCGTGGCCGGGCACGATCGTGAAATGGAATTGGCCATTTCGCAATCCGTACCGCTGGAACGCCTACCACTGCGCGACGCTGAATGGCACCTATACCTTTGATGACTTCGTCACGGGCGACCAGCGACAGTTTCAGCCGGATGGCGGCAGTTACTACATGTTTGTGGTGGGCGTGGATGCGGCCGGAAACGAAATCACGGGCCACAGCAATGTGGTTCGGCCCGACAGTGTTCAGGCGAACTCGCTGTTCACCGGCATGATTGGATTTTGGCTGCTGAACGAGCCGGCGAGTTTGGCTCGCGTGGATTCGCGCAACGGACGGTTGTTCAGCGAGTTTGATCTGGATGGCGGCACGCCGTTCGTAGCGCAAGTGCCGGGCAATAATGGATCCGCCGCGAGCTTTGACACGCAGCGGGGCTGCGGGCTGCTCTGCTCGGGCGTTTACCTGACTGACCTGGGCATTGCCGACAGTTCGTATGCGTTCTGGTTTCAGTACACGACTGGCCCTTACGAAAACCAGACGCTGCTGGATGTCGGTGGCGGTGTTTCGATCAGCCTGAATCAGGCGACGGCGTCGATCACCCTAAATCTGGCTACCAGCCATATCTCGGGCTGGTGGACGTTGACGACGGATGACGTTTTGGCCGAAGGCGAATGGCACCACGTTGTGGTGACCCGGGCTGGTAGTTACGTTTGCATTTTTTATGACGGGCAGGCGCGTGTGGATGGGCTGGTTAATGGCGATGTTATACCGGCGGCGGGCGGTTCGTACTTTGGCCAGGATGATGTGGTCATCGGCTGTGGTCCGTGGGGCTATCCCTTGAATGGTGCCATCGATGACTTGGGAATTTGGACGCGTGCGTTGACGTCTGCAGAAGTTGCCCGGCTGTATAACAACGGGGCCGGCCTGGGCGAGAGTTGGCTGTTTGCCCCATAACCCGAAGTAAAATTAATATGCAAGTTACCATCACAATTCCTGACGAAACGGTTCAACCCATTCTGGATGGCGTTTGCGCTGCGACTGGCTTTGATGCCGGTGGCAACAAGACGCAGGCCGATTGGCTGAAGGATAAAACCGTGGCGTGGATCAAAGACACGGCCAAGCGTGGCCTTTTGAAGCAAGCGCAAACTACCACGTCGGCTGCGGTGGATGCCGTGGCCATCAGCTAAGTTATGGCTCTGACGCTCATCAAGGAAGACGGCACCGCGAAGGTCGATGCCAACAGCTACGCTACGGTGGCTGACGGCAACGCTTATCACGACGGCCATCTCTACGCCTCGGCGTGGACCGGCGCGACGGACGATCAAAAGTCCGTCGCGCTGGTCATGGCCTCGCGGCTGATTGATGCGCAGTATCGTTTCAACGGCACGCGGGCCAGCTTTGGCCAGGCGATGCAATGGCCCCGAGCCCGGTGTGTGGATCCGGACGCCATCAACGTCATTATCAGTTCGCTGATGGCGAT
>CAITQH010000426.1 GCA_903894475.1 uncultured beta proteobacterium | reverse complement strand
CTGCGAATACCTGTGCGTCCCATTCGATAAGTGCAGGCGTTTGGTCCACTCAGCGAGAAAAGACGGGAAAAACAGCCTGTGCTCAAATTTTAGGCAGCCATGTTTCTCGAAAAAATAGGGTTTCCGGTCAGACACTATTTACCATTACTCATAATCGATTTCCATGCCAAAAACTCAGAGCGTTTAAGTCGGTATCGCGCCACGCTCCCCTCGTGAAGTTGCTCGATTGCTTGGGCCAACAGACGAGAAAATGAGTCCACGTCCTTTTCGGAAACTGACTCACTGGACAATCGTTTAATTGCTTTTTCAGTGGGAACCAACTTCCCCCTGACAATAGTTTGCACTGCCGCGATCAGGGCATCGCGGTATTGAATCTTCAGGGGATCAGGATCAACCAAACTTTGGGTGATAGCCAGATAGCGTTGGCACGAGCGCTCGTAGGACCACACGAAAACATCGCGTAGTAACTCAATCTGGTTGAGTTCATAGACCCCCAAAGTGCCATCCACATAGGCTTGCTGCGGTACGTCAACGAACGACAGTGGGCACAGGTTTTGTTTGATGAGCGGAATATTGGCGCCAATGCGTGACACCCGCTTGTTCACATCTTCGAACGGCTGCAGATAAGGCAACTGAACCATCAGAAAGAAGGCCTGCTCGAACGGATCAGGAATGGCTTGGGCCTTGGCCAGCAACAGCCGAAAACAATCCTCAATGACCTGTGGCATCGCCAAGGGATGAAAGACGGTGCCCGAAATTTCTACCGGACGCCGACGCAACCGACCACTGGCGGCATCTTCGCGCATCAAGTTCTGTGAAAGCAGGGCGTGCAGATTCTGAAAAGTGAAGGCGTCAAACCCAACCTCGTCGACATCCTCAATCAGCATCTCGATCGCGGCCTTGTGGTTCAAAATCATCTGCGTTTCTTGCGCATCCTTGCCTTTTGCAGCCTGTCCAAAATCAATCAGGTTCTGGGTATCGAGTCGGTTGTAGGTGTTGCCTTCCAAGAGCGAAGACGCCCAGGACAGATCCACCAACAGGCGATTCAAGATGTCCCGCGCATAGGTTCCGGCAGGTCGCGCGTCCTGTGGCGTGCGACCCATCTCATGCAGTTGGGCGCGGGTGGACTCGGGCAAATACCACGTGACTCCGGGCTGATAGGCTTCAAGAAACTCACGTTGGTAGCCGACCGGACGTCGGTGCATCAAAGCTTGGCGCACCCACTCACGGACCTTGGCACCCTCAGCTGACACTGGCACATAGACGTCTAGTGTCGCTATGCCGGTCTGTGCGGTGGCAGCAACACCCTCCAAGTGAACAAGGGCAGGCATTGAGACAGGTTTGTAGACGCGTGCTACGCTTTTGCCTTCACCGAGGATCTTCCCATCCGCCATTAGAAGATCAAGTCGGCGTTGCAGCGTTCGGCGAATCAGTGGCGCGTCAAGCCGCTGAGTTGCAAGCAACTCGAGCTCTGCTATGCCGACACCATTGGGATTCTCCTGGACGATCGCCAAGATGGTCTCGATTTCCTGGTTGACCCACTTGCTTGCCATCTGTGGTCCTTTTTGACTGAAAATGTCGCGCTCGAAAAAGAACGACAAAAGCACGCCAATATTCTGTCATAGATTTTGTCGCGCTTCAACTGATTTTGTGTCGAGCGCAGGCTACTGGGGCAGAAATAGCCTGGATGTTGACACTCCCAGTCTGATGACGCCGGGCCAAATGCCCTTGACTCTGCTCCTTCAGTCAATATAATATTCCTATGGCACAATTTTAGTTCCGCACGAAAGAATATCTCATGCAATCCGCCTCCCACGCCACAAGCGTCAAAGTCATAGGCGCCAACGGGCAAATCTCCCTTGGCAAGCAGTTCGCTGGACGTCAAGTCTTGGTTGAAGAGCAAGAAGCCGGTGTCTGGTTGGTCCGTACCGCCACTGTCATTCCTGACAATGAGCGCTGGCTTCATGAGCCGCAAGCTGGCGCCGCCCTGTCGCACGCAATGATTTGGTCAAAACAGCATCCTGCCTCTGATGCACAGACCGATGCGATTCTCGATGCAGCTGCGCGGGCCTAGAAACGCTGATGGGGAACAACAAGACCCTTGTCAGCCTTGACCTGAACAACCCGGTTTTTCAGGAGCATTTACTCAGCCTTCAAAAGACCGACAGACATGCTGCGCTGGACACCCTGAAGAAAGTTCGTCAACTGACCTGGGACCAACTCTACCGCGACAGCGGGTTGAAATGGGAAAAGATAGTGAGCATCAAGCCGCCCACCGGCATAGATGCCATTTACTCTCTGCGCATCACCCAGTCGCGCCGCTGTACTGCGTACCGGGATGGTGACCACATGCGCTTTCTGACCATTGCGCCGGACCACGACAGCACTTACGGTCGCAAATAACATCCGCCAATCTGTTGGAGCCGGCAGCGTGGCAACCATCTCAATTCTTGACCCGTCGGATAGACTTTTAGATGCCGCGACCAGGGTTGAATTGCCTACCCAAGGAGATCAACCCCACCCGTGGCCTTAGACTCTGACTAATGCTCACGATCTCACCTATCGGAAGAACCCGCAGCCAATGGGGAGAAGGTCCTGTCTGGTGGCACGAAGCGCTGTATTTCGTCGACATCGAAGGCCACCGAGTCCATCGCCTGGACCCCGCTGACGGGAGTGAACGCTTCTGGGATGTCGGGCAACGGGTCGGCACCGTAGTCCCTCGTGAAAGCGGCGGACTGCTCATCGCGGGAGAGCACGGGATTTTCTTTCTCGATGAAGAAACCGGGCACCTCACTGCAATTGCCGACCCCGAGCGGGACATGCCTGACAACCGCTTCAATGATGGCAAGTGCTCACCAGATGGGCGATTCTTCGCAGGAACTATCAGCTTGTCCAAAAATGCCGGCAATGCCCAACTTTACCGACTTGATCAGGATTTATCACTTCACCACGCCTTCGGCCCGGTAACCGATTCCAATGGGATTGTCTGGTCCATCGATGGTAAGACCGTCTTTTACATCGATACCCCGCGCAAGGAGGTGCTCGCCTTCGATTACGATGACGGCCGTCTCAGCAATGTGCGGGCCGTAGTTTCAACCGCCTGCCTTGCAGCGTCACCGGACGGGATGACAATCGATTCCGACGGACATTTGTGGATCGCGTTCTGCCACGGGGGTTGTGTGGTTTGTTTCGATCCTCGATCGGGCGCCGAACTGCGGCGCGTCGAACTGCCCTGCTTGGAAACGACTGCCTGCTCTTTTGGCGGGCCTGAGTTGGCGGACCTTTACGTTACTACAGGAGTTCACAAAACAAAGGTGGAGGAGCACGCCGGGCGTTTGTTCGTCGTTCGCGGGCTCGGGGTGAAGGGACTCCCGGCGAGTGCTTTCGCCGGTTGACGACGGAGAACTTTCGTAGCAGCCAAGACAAGCTGCCTACGCCTATCTGCTCACCCACTGCGGTATTTCAAAAAACGCGGCCCTGACAAAATGGTTTCTAAAGCGCCGGACCGTAAAATGCGAGTTGCTGCGGGCAGCAATTGACAGCGAGTTTTGGACACCATCATTACTAGGAGCAACGGCATGATCTCGTTTCTTGACCTGAAAGCCCGCTATCTAGAACTAAGACATGAACTTGACGAGGCCATTGCCCGCGTTGTGAGTTCTGGCTGCTTCATTGGTGGAACAGAAGTCGAACAATTTGAGGCGGATTACGCCGCCTACTGCGGCGCGACCCACGTGGTAGGTGTGGCCAATGGCCTGGACGCCTTGCACTTGGCCCTAAGCGCAATGGACGTGGGGCCGGGCGACGAAGTCATCGTGCCAAGCAATGCCAACATCGCCACATGGCTGGCGGTGAGCCAATGCGGAGCAACACCAGTGCCAGTGGAACCCGATGTGCGCACCTACAGCATCGACCCCGCGCTAATAGAGGCGGCCATCACCCCGCGAACAAAGGTGGTACTGCCGGTGCATCTGTACGGCCAGCCTGCCGACATGGACCCGATTCTGGCCATTGCTCGAAAGCACGGACTCAAAGTTTTGGAAGACGGCGCGCATGCTCATGGCGCTCGCTACAAAGGGCAGCGCTTGGGCGTCCACGGTGATGCAGTGGCCTGGAGCTTTTACCCAGACAAGAATCTGGCTGCCATGGGTGATGGCGGTGCCGTAAGCACTAACGACGCGCAATTGGCCGACCGAATCCGCGTCCTACGCAACTGCGGCTCTCGCATCAAGCACGAGAACGAGGTAAAGGGTTACAGCAGCCAGCTCGACGAGTTACAGGCAGCTATTTTGCGCGTAAAGCTAAAGCACTTGGACGGTTGGAATACGCGGCGCAAGGTGTTTGCCACGCGCTATCAACAGGGATTTGCCGACTGCAACCTCACAATGCCTTTTGTACCCGATTGGGCCGAACCCGTCTGGCACCTTTACGTTGTGCGACACCGGCAACGCGACGCCTTGCAAAAAAGGCTGGATTCGACCGGTATTGAGACAATGATTCATTACCCCATACCACCACATCTTCAACAGGCCTATTCTGGGCTGGGTTATACGCCGGGTAGTTTCCCAAAATCGGAACAAGTTCATAAAGAAGTACTGAGTCTGCCGGCGGGGCCCACCCTGCGCTTGGAAGATGTCGATATGGTTATTGGTGCAGTTCGCGCCATCGTTTCGACCATGTCTTGATTCAGCATTTTGTAGGTGGAAATTATTTCTGAATCATCGTGTGCCAGCAGCGCGGAAGTGTTCGGCTTGTCAGTGTGTTGCTCAAGCAGATTGATGGCTTGGGCAAACCGGCCCTGGAAGGTGTAGAGGTCCGCCAACAGCAGCGCCGTCCCCACTGTCAAGAGCGACTTCCTCACGCCATCTTCCAGAATTGACTTGATAGATCT
>CAITQH010000425.1 GCA_903894475.1 uncultured beta proteobacterium | reverse complement strand
TCTGTACCTGGAATTGCTCTGGGAAACCGGTGCCGCGCAGACCGACGCCGCCACACTGAAAGCCGAGGATATTGACTGGCCCGCCCGGACGATCACCTACTTCCGCAAGAAGACCGGCACGCGGGCGCAAATCACCATCAGCAAGAAGCTGGAAACCGTCTTGAGCCACCTGCCGACCATCGGCGTTTTGTTTCCCGCCATCTCGCAGGAACAAGCCCATGTCCGCTCAAAACGGTTTGCCTATCAGAGCCAGTTGGCCGGCATCAGCGGCATCACGCTCCATTGTTATCGCTACGCGTGGGCTGAGCGCGCGAATTCCGCCGGCATGCCCGAACGCTTCGCGCAGGCCGCGCTGGGGCACAGCAGCACGGCCATCCATCAGGCTTACGCCAAGAAAGCCATCGTCATCGCACCCTCGCTGGAAGATTATGAGAACAAGCTGAAGCCAGTGCCGTCGCCATCCGTGCCGACTTGATTTACGCCAAACAAGAAAGCGGTTGAGCCAACCAGCTCAACCGCTTTTGCGTACCCCGCAACCACCAGACTCCTAATTATTTTGATTCACCGGCAAAGGCGTTACTTCTGCCGGAGGCCGGTAGCGCGCATTCCGGCGTGCCCAGTCGTTTTGAATGACGGTGGTCACACGCGTCAGCCAGTTACGATCCGTGCACAACTCCAGGACGTCAGCCGCACAGAAATACTTCACCGCATTGGTCGGCGCATTGCCCAGCGGCTTTAGTTGCTTGGCCAATACCAGCGCCGGTATGTTATGCGGCTGGCAACCAATCAGCCACGCAGCCTGGTCAGCGTTCAGGCGCGCGGGAATGGTTTTCAGGTTTAAAAACTCCACTTGATTCATACGTCACCAACCTTTCCAGAATTATCCGGTGATGTCACCGAGACTGCTTCAGCCTGCGTCGCCGCCACCAGCCCGCGCAGGTTGCCGTGGCGGTAGGCGAAGAACCACACGGCGACCACGCCCAGGACAGTCCCTAGGATTAACAGCTCATTCCCCACGATCATCGAGGGCAAAATCATCAGGGCCAGTCCGCCGCCGATCATGGCGCAACTGGTCGTGACGCTCCCCACCAGCAATTTCAAGGGCGGGTAAAACAATGTAGCCAGGCCGAACAGGAACAATGCCACGCCGACCCACACGATGCCTTTCAGACTGGCCAGCTTCGCGCTCAATTCGCGCGCCATGTCCTTTTGAGCCGCTCCGAGCTCTGTTGCTGCTCGCGTCTCATCATGTTCTACCACGGCCATTGGCGCGCTGATTACCAGGGCCGTGGCATTGGTAAGGGGCGCTGCGCCCGCGACCGCAGGAGCCACCACATGTGTCTCCACCATGCTGGAACCAGCGGGAACCGTGTAGGTCTTGGTCTTGACGGTCTCCTGCGTCTGCTTCGAGACCTGGGCGGGATTCTCGGATTGGATGACGGTCTGTTCAATCGCGCCGGCCGGCTTGTTGATGGTGGTGGCCTTGCCACCTTTCAACGGCGCGGTGCCACAACCGGTGAATAATGTTACGGCTGCAATCGCAGCCACGATGTGTGTGATGTGCTTTTTCATTTGGTTTCGGCTTTAGCGTGTTGATCGAACATGATGCTGATGCGGTCCACGGTGCGAGCCATCACGGCCTGCGTCTCGATGACGGCGGTTAAACTCTTTTTCAATTCCCGCCGCTCTTCGAGGGCGTAGCTCTCCTGCATTTCCACAGCGGCAAGGCGCTTGTCGAGGCTCATCCAGAGCCCAACCACAGCAGCGGCCACGGTGAGTAATTGCAAGACATGCCCAAGCGTCACTTCCGGAATAAACCGGATGCGTTCCTTTTTCAGATCTTCGGTTTCAGTTTCCATAAAATTCAAGCGAACACGCGGCGGGCGATCAGCGTCCACAGGGTTCGCGT
>CAITQH010000424.1 GCA_903894475.1 uncultured beta proteobacterium | reverse complement strand
GGGGTGGCGCGTCAGTACTTGACGCTGGACGACGCAGTGGTGCTGAGCGCAGCCAAGTCTGATCCGGCTGGCTTCATCAACGCAATACAGGGCGACGTCACACTGGACGAAGTTCAGCGCGTCCCCGAACTCTTTCTGGCCATCAAGGCCGCAGTGGATCGGCAACGTCAGCCCGGTCGCTTCCTGCTGACCGGCTCTGCCAACGTGATGCTGCTGCCGGGCATAGCCGATTCACTGGCCGGGCGCATGGAGGTGTTGTCCCTGTGGCCGCTTTCCGGTGCCGAGCTGGCCGACAGCCCTGATCTGAACCGGGCTGACGCCTTGTTCATGGGGGACGGGTCAGCATTGACCGTGCCGCCGTGTGAACGCGAAGAGCTCATCGCCAGGCTGCTGGCGGGTGGTTTTCCGGACGCCGTGGCGCGCACCAGCCAGCGTCGGCGCGAAGCCTGGTTTGACAGCTATGTCCAGGCTGTTCTGATGCGTGATGTGCGCGAACTGGCCAACATCGAGCAGCTGACCGAAGTGCCCAATCTGCTGCACTTGCTGGCGACGCGCAGCGGCACCTTGCTCAACCTGGCAGAAATCTCGCGCAGTGCCCGCTTGCCGCAAAGCACGCTCAAGCGCTATTTCGCACTGCTGGAAATGCTGTTTCTGGTGGTGCGTCTGCCGTCCTGGGAACGCAACCCGGGCAAGCGTCTGGTCAAAGCACCCAAGGTGTTCTTGCCCGACAGCGGCCTGCTCAATCACTTCATGGCAGCCACGCCGGCTAGCCTTGCCGCCAAGCCCGGATTGCCCGGCGGGATGGTGGAAACTTTTGTGCTGGCCGAGCTGCTCAAGCACCTGGCGTTCTCCAGGCAGCGCCTGACGCTCTGGCACTACCGGACGCAAACCAACATCGAGGTTGATTTCATCCTGGAAAACCGCCTGGGCCAGATCACCGGCATTGAAGTCAAAGCCAGTGCAACGGTAGAGGGCAAAGACTTCAAGGGACTGCGCCATCTGCAGGAGACCGAGCCCGCCATTTTTCAGCGCGGCCTCGTGCTGTACGCAGGGCGTGAGGTGGTGCCGTTTGGCGAGAAGCTGTGGGCGGTGCCGCTGTCGGTGTGGTGGGCCGGGGCGCGGTAGCAGCCCTTCAAGAATTGCCGTTCAAACTAACACTCCTAATCCGTGCTTCTCAACCACGGCCAATAACTTGAGCGCCATTCCACTGGGCTGCTTGCTACCGGACTCCCACTTTTGTACCGTTGACTCGCTGGTGTTGAGGCATCTCGCAAAAGCGGGTTGCAGTGAGAACTTTGGCACATTTGAAAATTGCGGCCAGCACGCTCTTGCTGCATGCCGCTGGGCATACTTTCGCAGCGCCTTTCTGCGCCATTTTGCGCAGTTTCTTCGTATGCCACGCAGTGTATTTACTACGATGCCCAATCGTGTCGGCAACCGGCTGCGGCAAATACATCTGGCAATCAAATATTTATTAGAACTCCTGCAACTTCTACTGCACCATCAACTCACCTAGGGTTTGAAGTTGCTGCCATAGGTTCTGGAGCTGGTCAGGTAACTT
>CAITQH010000423.1 GCA_903894475.1 uncultured beta proteobacterium | reverse complement strand
TCGCAAGCTCTCAGATGGCGGGGCGCGTGCCAAGTTTTACCACGAGGTGGCTGAAGCTCGTCTGGCGCGCATTGTGAAGGTGGACCTCAAGAGCGAGTTGTTCACCTACGACATTGATGAGCGGGCCTTGAAGCATGCCCTTGTCGATGATGTGCGGCGTAACCGGTTCTTGTACCAAGGTCTGGCAGCACTTGCAGGCCCACTTGCCACGAACGTGGCGATGGACGAAGAACTCAGCGGGCACGATGTCGAGCTTCTCGCTGACATCTTCGCCAATGCGCACCATGGCTTGACCGCAATCGCAGGTGGTGTTCTCGGGTTCGTGTTGATGCTCCACGCGGCGCAGATGATCGGGCAATGCCTGGCGTTTGGGTTGCCGCGCAGGCGTTTTGCCCACGGGTTCGCCCGGCGTACCGGTTTGGCCCTGCAAGGCTTCGAGCTGGGCTTCAAGACTTGCCTGATCGGCCGCCAGCGTCTCTTCGAACAACTGACGCTGCTCGGCATTCATGCGCTCGGTCTTGGCGGCAAAGCGCCAGGACTTCAGGCGAGCCAACTCAAACGTGATGCGCTCGATCTTGACGTCACGAAACTTGATGGCTTGCGCCTGCGAGGTGATGAGCTTGCTCTGCTGGGCAATGTGCTGCAGCAGTTGCTCAACCACTTGGGTCTGTGCATCGGGGCTCAGGCGCTGCAGGTCCTTGGCTTTGAGTTCGTGCACGTTGAGCATGTTCCCATTGTGCAAATCATTCATTCACAGCGCCATTAGGGCATGTGCTGATTGTTCTTTTTGAACAGACCGGCTCAAATAATTACATGCGCGTAATTGACTGCATTTGCTCCAACTTTTGCCATGGCAAACCCAGTACCAGGGCGTCAAATTGTTGCTGTGTCAGCTTCAGCGGCGACGCGGCGTCCGTCGCGTCGCGCGGCCACACAAAACGGTTCTGATTCAACCGACGGGCCGCGCACCACACGCCAAAGCCGTCGTGCACCAGCAGCTTGATTCTCGTCGCCCGGGCGTTGGCAAACAGGTAGCCGTGGTGGGCACGCGCTGCGCCAAACACTTGCACCACACGGGCCAGCAGTCGCTCAGCTCCGGCACGCATGTCAACGGGTTCAACTGCCAGCCACAGCGCGTCTATGCGAATCACCGCAACCACTCGCGCAGCCAGGCACCGCATTGGCCAGCGCATTGCGTTGGCCAACTCACCGTGACGCTGGAGCCACCTCGGCGTAATTCCATGCGGATGTCGTTGGACGTGTGCGTCCCACCAGACTGGGGCAGTTGCAGCGGTACAAATTCGGCACCCGAGCGCTCCCTGACGGCCACACGATTGCCGCCACCCAGATCAAGTGTTCGACCGTCCTGGGATAACCAGCGGTGAACCACGTTGGCGTTCAACCCGTTGCGCAGCGCTATCGCCGCCACTGATGCTCCTGGTTGGCGACAGGCTTGAACAACCTCGGCTCTCAACTCGGCACTGTGCTTGCGACGCGCCACTCTCTTCGTTTCCATTGTGTCCACCTGGTTGTTTCGTGGACACCATGTTCGTCAACTTCTCAGCATCCCAACCCCGCACGCAGGCCAGGCGTTCTTAAAGAAACAAGGGCATAGGCTAATGCGGTGCGCCGATTTGCGTTAAAAGGCGAATGGCAGCGCCGCGATGACCGAAATAGCATTG
>CAITQH010000422.1 GCA_903894475.1 uncultured beta proteobacterium | reverse complement strand
GCGGAGTTGCTGGCCAGCGACACACTGCTCCGGGCTTACCGTGGAGTGGGAAAGAAATATCATGGATTGCCACGCTTCGCTTTCCATGAACAGTTACACCCCAGCTTGTCATTGCGTGCCCCGACCCGCAATCCATGGCTCGCGTGGCACTGGATCCCGGATCAAGTCCGGGATGACAATTTCAGGTTCAGAGTCCGTGTGCGGTATCGGGCCGGATTCGGGAGGCTCGCAATGACGAGTCATAGGTTCGTGCTCCATTTGCAGTTTCGGCCCCGAAACAGGGGCGCTCGCAATGACAGCCCCCCTCCCGTCACTGCGAGGAGCATGGCGACACGGCGGTCAACACCTGTCGTCACTGCGAGGAGCGTAGCGACGCGGCAGTCCATGCAGTCTATGGAACGTCGTCGCGCCATCGTGCTCGGGGCACTGTCCGCCATCAGTGTGCTGCCTCTGGCGGCATGGGCGCAAAGTCAGGCCCCGATCCGCATCCTGGTTGGTGCCCCGGCCGGCGGCTCCACCGACACCATGGCGCGCTCGCTCGCGCATGAACTGGGGCGGCAACTCGCGCGCACCGTGATCGTCGAAAACAAGCCTGGTGCTGGCGGCAACATCGCAGCCGACGCCGTCGCCAAGGCAGCGCCCGATGGCAACACCCTGCTGATGAGCTTTACCAGCCACGCCATCAATGCCGCGCTCTACCAGAGTCTGCCTTTTGACCCGGTAAAAGACTTTACGCCACTGACCTGCGTGGCCACTTCGCCCTCCATGCTGGTAGCGCATCCATCGCTGCCGGTAAAGGACGTGCGCGAGTTGATTGCCCTGGCCAAATCCAAACCCGGCCAACTCAATTTTGCGATCGGATCGGTCGGTTCCTCCCTTCATCTGGCGGGCGACGCCTTCAAGATGCAGGCGGGCGTTTATATCGTCAACATTCCCTACCGTGGCACAGCACCAGCGGTTCAGGATGTGCTGGCCGGTCAGGTGGAGCTGATGTTTGCGGCGGTGGGCAACGCGCAGGCGCAGGTCAGGGCTGGCAGGCTCAAGGCGCTCGGCGTCACCAGTGCCAGGCGGCTGCCGGCCTTTCCCGAGGTAGCTGCCATCAGCGAAGTGCTGCCCGGCTACGAGTCCAGTGCCTGGTTCGGCCTGTTCGCGCCGGGCCGCATGGATGCAGCGCTGGCGAAAAAGATCAGCGACGCGGCGCGTCAGGCCGTCGCCTCGCCCGAGGTGCGGCGCCGGCTCGAGACCGAAGGCTACATCCCGGTCGGCAACTCCCCCGAAGAATTCAGCAAGTTCGTGCAGACCGAGATCACGCGCTGGGCCAAGGTGGTCAAGTTCTCGGGGGCCAGACCGGACTGACGATGGCAGAAGCCTCTTCCCTGGCGCAAAAAATCATTGCCCGTGCCGCGGGCCAGGCGTCGGTGCGCGTGGGTGACATCGTCACCTGTCAGCTTGATCTGGCCATGTTTCACGACTCCTCCGGGCCACGCCGCCTCAAACCCATGCTGGAGGAACTGGGTTCGCAAATCTGGGACAAATCCAAGGTGGTGCTGGTGATGGACCACTATGTTCCGGAGCGCGACGATGCGGCGCGCAGCATCGTGCGTCTGGCACGCGACTGGGCTCTGCAGCAGAAGCTGCCGCACGTCTACGACAGCCAGGGCATCTGCCATGTTGTTGTGGCACAGCAGGGGCACATCCGACCCGGCATGTTGTGCGTCGGTGGCGACTCGCATTCGCCCACGGG
>CAITQH010000421.1 GCA_903894475.1 uncultured beta proteobacterium | reverse complement strand
TGCAGTCTGTCGCAAATTTTGCACCACTTTGTCGTCAAGCAGTTACATTCATCACTGTTCCACAAAGGGAACCACTCAGATCGGCAAGCAAAAAGAGGAATTGATATGCTGACAATCAAGGCGCTCAACAAGACCTACGCCAACGGCGTGCAGGCACTGAAGGATGTTCATCTGCAGATTCCAACCGGCCTGTACGGCCTGTTGGGCCCGAACGGTGCCGGCAAGTCCTCGCTGATGCGCACCATCGCCACGCTGCAGGAACCCGACAGCGGCAGCATCCATTTTGACGGCATCGATGTCCTGCAAGACAAGGAGGCTTTGCGGCGCCAGCTCGGCTACCTGCCGCAGGACTTTGGTGTCTATCCGAAAGTCAGTGCCGAGGACCTGCTCAACCACTTTGCCGTCCTGAAGGGACTGACGCGGCGCGCTGAGCGCAAGGAGATGGTCGATGGTCTGCTGCAGCAGACCAATCTGTGGGAGGCACGCAAGCGCAAGCTGGGCACTTTTTCGGGCGGCATGCGCCAGCGCTTCGGCATCGCGCAGGCGCTGCTGGGTGCGCCGCGCCTGGTGATAGTGGATGAACCGACGGCCGGTCTGGACCCCGATGAACGCAACCGCTTTCTGAATCTGCTGGCTGAAATCGGCGAACAGGTGGTGGTGATGCTCTCCACGCACATTGTCGAAGACGTGACCGACCTGTGTCCGCGCATGGCCATGATCGTCAAGGGCGAAGTGCTGCTGCAGGGCGAGCCGCAAGCCGCCATCGAGCTGCTGCGCGACAAAGTCTGGCGCAAGCGCATCAGCAAGTCCGCCCTGCCAGAGTACCAGCAGCGCTTCAACGTGTTGTCATCGCGCCTGGTGGCGGGCCAGCCCCAGATCAACGTGCACTGCGAGAGCCAGCCCGACGATGGCTTTGTGCAGGTCGAGCCGGATCTGGAGGATGTGTACTTCCTGAAGATCCGCTCCAGCCAGAGCAGCGCTGCCGCAACGGTCTGAGGGCTAGAACATGTGGCTTGAATTCTTCCGTTTTGACCTGCGCTACCAGCTGCGCCAGCCTCTGTTGTGGTTGAGCGGCTTCATCTTTGCACTGATGGCCTTTGGCGCCTCCAGCAGCGATGCCGTGGTGGTGGGCGGTGCCGTAGGCAATGTGTACCGCAATGCACCCATGGTGATTGCCCAGTTTCTGGGTGTGTTCACGGTGCTCGCGATGTTCATCGTCACCATCTTCATGGCGGGCTCGGTGTTGCGCGACACCGAGCTCGGCATCGCCGACATGATCTTTGCCACGCCCATGAAGAAACGCGACTACCTGTTCGGGCGCTTTGCTGCGGGGCTGGTGGCCTGCCTTTCCATATTTGTTCTGGTGGCACTGGGCATCATGCTGGGCACCGTGATGCCCTGGGTGGATGTGGCACGCATAGGTCCTTTCTCCATCACACCCTATCTGTGGGGCTTTGCGGTCTTCGTCATTCCGAATCTGCTGCTGATTGGCGCCTTCCTGGTGTTGCTGGCAGCGACCACGCGTTCCATGCTGCTGGTTTACGTGGGGGTGATTGTCTTTTTCGTGTTGTGGAGTGTGGCCGGCGTGTTCTCGCGCGACATCAGCAACGAGTGGCTGGTGGTGCTGATGGACCCCTTCGGTCTGCGCGCCTTTGGCCGCATGACGCGCTACTTTTCCACGGCCGAGGCAAACAGCGCACTACCAGCGTTCACCGGTTTCATCCTCGCGAATCGGGCGCTATGGAGCGCGGTGGCGCTGCTTCTTCTGGGTCTGACGCTGGTCCTGTTCAAGCCGCAGCGGCCCGACAGCGGCAAGAGGCTGTGGGGTCGCAGGGCGGCAATCGCTGCTGTGCTGCCTGCCGCGCCTGCAGCGCGAAACTATCAGCACAGGCAAGCACCTATCGGCACTGCCACGGCCTGGCGCCAGTGCTGGAAGATGCTGCGCTTTGACGCCGTCGGCGTCTTCAAAAGCGTCCCCTTTCTGGTGATGCTGCTGGTGGGCATTGCCAACTTTATCGGTGGTGCCAGCATGGGCGGCCAGATGTATGGCACGCAGGTCTATCCGGTGACGCGCATGATGCTCGAAACGCTGTCGGGGAGTTTCTCTTTCATGCTGGTACTGATCGTCACTTTCTATGCCGGCGAGCTGATTTTCAAGGAACGTCAATTGAAGGTCTCCGAAGTCACCGACGCGCTGCCGGTACCGAACTGGGTGCCGCTGCTGGCCAAGAGCCTGGCTCTGCTGGGCGTCATCGCCGGCTTCATGGCCGGCGGCGTTCTGGCAGCGATGTGCTTTCAGCTGATCAAGGGCGGTGTGCCGCTGCAGCCCCTGCTGTACCTGCAGGGCTCCCTTCAGGGCAGTGCCTTCTTTGTTCTCATGGGTTTGCTGGCGCTCTCGCTGCAGGTCCTGTGCAACAACAAGTTCGTCGCTTATCTGGCGGTGATCCTGTTGCTGGCATGGCAGATCGTGTTCGGTGTGCTGCACTTCGACCACAACCTTTACAACATCGCCGGCCTGCCGCAGGTGCCCTACTCCGACATGAATGGCTTCGGCCACTTCCTCACCGGCTGGTACTGGTACCTGCTGTACTGGGGTCTGTTTGTGCTGAGCCTGCTGCTGCTGGCGCACGGCTTCTGGGTGCGCGGCGTGTCACAGGAATGGCGCGTGCGCGCGCGACTGGCGCGCGAACGCCTGGCCGGTGCGGCGGGCGGCGCGCTGGCTGTCAGCCTGTGCTGCTTCGTCGCCACCGGTGGCTGGATCTACTACAACACCAACGTGCTCAACGAGTACGTTCCAGGCGACGAGCAGATGGACCGGCAGGTCAGTTTCGAGAAGAAGTACCGGCAATACAAGGGCCTGGCGCAACCGCGCGTGACCGAAGTCAGCGCCAATGTTGACCTCTTCCCGGCCGAGCGCCGTCTGGTGATCGATGGCCACTACCGTCTGGTCAACAAGCACAGCGCCGCTGTGGATACGCTGTACGTCCAGGTGGTGCCGCGCACAAAAACGGTGCTGCGCAGCCTGCCGGCGCACCAGGTGACGCTGGACGATGCGGTGCTGGGTCTGCGCATCCTGAAGCTGGCGCAGGCACTGCAACCAGGAGCAGCGATCGACATGGATTTCAGCGTGGCGCTGGAAAACCAGGGCTTCACCAACGACGGCAGGCCTGACAGTCTGAACCTGAACGGCAGCTTCTTCAACAATATGCAGCTTTTCCCCTCGCTGGGCTACAGCGGCAACGAGCTGATGGACCGCAACGAGCGGCGCAAACGCGGCCTCGGTGAGCCGCAACGCATGCCCAAGCTCGAGGACGAAGCGGCGCGCGCCAACCACCAACTCGACAGCGAAGCCGACTGGATCAGCTTCGAGACCACGGTCTCCACCAGCGCCGACCAGATTGCGCTGGCACCCGGCTATCTGCAAAAGACATGGGAGAAGGACGGCAGGCGCTATTTCCATTACAAGATGGACCGTCCGATGCTGCCTTTCTTCGCATACCTGTCGGCACGCTGGCAGGTGCGCAAAGGCGATTGGCAGGGCCTGCCAATCGAGATCTACTTTGACCCCCAGCACGGCTACAACGTGGATCGCATGATCACGGCAACGCAGAAGTCACTCGACTATTTCAGCGCCAACTTCACGCCCTACCAACACAAGCAGGTGCGGATTCTGGAATTTCCGCGCTATGCCGCTTTTGCGCAGTCCTTTGCCAATACCATTCCCTACTCGGAGGCGATTGGTTTCATTGCTGACCTGCGCAAGGCCGAGGACGTGGATTACGTGTTCTACGTCACGGCCCACGAGATGGCACACCAGTGGTGGGCGCATCAGGTGATTGGCGCCAATGTGCAGGGCGCCACCATGCTGGTCGAATCGCTGGCGCAATACTCGGCCCTGATGGTGATGGAGAAGGAATATGGCCGCGAGCATATGCGCCGCTTCTTCAAGGAGGAACTCGACCGCTACCTGCGTTCGCGCCGCGGCGAACAGATTGAAGAGCAGCCGCTGTTCAGAGTCGAAAACCAGCCTTACATCCACTACAACAAGGGTGCTCTGGTGTTCTACCGCTTGCGCGAAGAAATGGGTGAGGCGGCGCTGAACCGCGCGCTCAAGCGCTTTCTGCGGGACAAGGCCTACCAGGCAGCGCCCTACACCACCAGCAGAGAGTTGCTCGGCTATATTCGCACTGAAGCCGGCGCCGACCAACAGGAACTGATCACCGACCTGTTCGAGAAGATCGTCTTCCACGACAACCGCGTGGTCGAGGCCAGCGCCAAACAGCGAGCAGACGGCCAGTGGGATGTGACGATGAAACTTCACCTGGCCAAGTTGGAGGCCGACGGCAAGGGCAAGGAGACACGCCGCGTCTATGACGAGCCAGTCGAGATCGCCATCTTTGCCAGAGCCCCCGGCGCCAAGGAGGCCGACGAAAAGCTGCTGTTCAGCGAGAAGCGCCGACTGCAGGGTGATGAGCCGGTGCTGACGATCACGGTCAAGGAGAAACCGTATGAAGCCGGGGTCGACCCCTACAACAAACTGATCGACCGGGTCTCAAGCGACAACCGCAAGCAGATCAGCCTGGAGTAGCTGCCATCGCGATCAAAAGCATCGGTCGAGGAAATTCCGGTGAGCTGACAGATCGTGGTGGCAGAGCGTGGGGCATGGGCTCCCGCCTCATACTGTCAAATGCCCAGAAATCGGCGGGAACCCATGCCCCAATCTCTGCGCGTGGCGTTGTGGTATCACGCAACAAGTTAGTGGTTCGGCGACGGGCGGCAACGGTTACTGACGGCGACGAATGCCCGCTTCCAGGCAAGCTACTGTCAGGACTTCGGCGATCGGCCAGCGCCCGTTCATCCCATTAGGGAAAACATTGATGACGCGGAATCTCAGTAGGCGCAAAGTGGGCTTCTTTCTGGACAAGACGGGAGAGCAATCATGCGAATCGAAGGCAAATGCCACTGTCGCAACATCAGTTACGTATTTCACTGGCCGGGCGATGGAAGCGAGATACCTGTCAGGGCGTGCGGTTGCGACTTCTGCACCAAACACGGTGTGTCCTGGACCTCTCATCATGATTCAGAACTGATCGCCACAATTGGAGACGCGTCTCTTGTGTCGAAATACAGATTTGGCACAGGCACGGCAGACTTCTACGTCTGCACCCGCTGTGGAGTAGCGCCTTTCGTGACCTGCGCGATCGACGATCAGTTATACGCCGTCGTCAACGCAAACACGTTCGAGAACATCGACCGGTCCTCGTTGATCCGTGCGGCGACCAATTTCGACGGCGAGGGAACCGGGGAACGTCTTGACCGCCGAAAACGCAGCTGGATTCCGAGTGTGAACATCTCAAGCTCAAATTCGCAGACATGAGTGGCGAGTCACTCAGGAGAGTTGAGAGATGCAAAGCAGTTCAGAAATTGAAAGTGACAATCATCAGATTCGTGAAGAAGAGGTGCACATTCCCCATCGAAAAGTCTTCCGACTCATTGCCGTCACTTTGATATTGCAGGCGACTGGAACTCTTGCCGCCGCTTCTTATGTTGGTAAGACCAACGCAGCACAGCTGGTTGATATGGGCACCATGCTTTCAATTGCCGTGTTCATAGGCGGGGCGCTCATGTGGGGAAGGTTCCCAGGCGCAGAGGAACCGTTTATTGATCACATGGATCAAGATCACTCACCCCTTGTCATGCGCGAAATGAGCATCACCAATAAATTTCGAGGTGCAGTGCTCATGGTCTCCAGCGTTCTGTTCGTTTTGGGATGCATTTGTGTGAACTGGGTTGCTGGAATGGTTGTTTAGCGACGGGATTGCAGAACGACTCAAACGTCGGCGTTTCGCTAATTGATCTGAACTGCCGGTTTGGAGCAAGCAGATCAGTGAGCCGAAGTTCCAGTGTGTGTCTTTCAGAGACGCTCACCCGTCTTACCCGGCGACCCAGCGCCGTACTGGTGCCAAATTCGAGGCAGTTGCGGTGAGATCGCACACATTCAGAAATACCTTAGTCACATGCACTCATTGAACACCGAGCATGACAGGCCCAGCGACCAAATCCACAACATGACGCACAGTGCCGGAACGTAGAGAGATAACGCCACAATCCGAGTCTTGCCCTGACCGACGAGGTAACGTACTCCCATTACTCCGATCCCTACGGAAAGAATGTAATTAGTCCCCAACAACGCTATTGCCATTGGCATCGAGTGCCGCGCACTTGGACCTTCAATGGTGTGTGCCAAATCAAAAACTACAAACGAAACGAAGAATGGGCCTAGCACCGTGACACACGCTGCGCCGACGTAGTTGAAAACGCTTCTGAGTGGAGTCATGTATGAAGCTCCCCAACGAGATGATGATCAGAAGTCTACGCTTGAATGGCGCTTGCGGGCGACACTTGAGGCAATGATAAATGCGGTGCTGCATCAAGCCCTCGGGCAATTGCGGGCTGTCATATCTTCCTCAAGGGCACTAACGCAATCTTTTCGGTTTGAGTCAATGTCGGCTAAAAGGCAGGCAAATCGGATTCGGCTAGTTCCGCTGAGTGTCTTGTGCGGGCTTTGAGGGTGCCCGACTTAAGTAGCGCAACTCGCCTGGTAGCGAGTAAACTGTCCAAATAGGACGTCGTCATGGAAACATCTCTCGTCAGTCGCAACCCCGAAATAATGAGCGGAGCGCTTTGCTTCACGGGTACCCGTGTTCTCGTCAAGAACCTCTTTGACTACCTGGAGGGTGCATCCTCTCTCGAAGATTTTCTCGACGATTTCCCCTCGGTATCCCGAGAAAAGGCGGTAGCTGTACTTGAGGCGGCCAGAGAGCGCCTGTCTACCGATGCGCTTACTGCTTGACGAGTCGATACCAGTCAAGTTTCGTCGCTCGTTGCCGAACCACGACGTCCGAACGGTCGTCGAGATGGGCTGGTCTGGGGTATCCGGCACCATGCTCAGGTAGTGTTCAAAGTCACTGCGCTTGCGCGCCTTTGACGTACTTGTCAAACCAGCCAACCAGCTCAAAAAGCAGTTGCTCGTTGGACTCCATCGCCGAGTACCAGTGCGGCTCGTGGGGCAGCATCACCAGGCGCGACGTGCCGCCGTTGCCGCGCAGCGCCTCGTAGAGTTTGCTCGCCTGCAGCGGTGTTGTTCCCGGATTGGCGTCATCGGCACCGTGGATGATGAGCAGAGGCGTTTTCAGCTTGTCGGCAAAAAAGAAGGGTGACGTTTTCCGGTAGACATCGGGCGCTTCCCAAACCGACCTGCGCTCGTTCTGGAATCCGAAAGGCGTGAGGGTCTTGTTGTAGGAACCGCTGGTAGCCACACCGGCGCGGAACAGATCGGAGTGCGCCAGCAGATTGACCGTCATCAGCGCACCGTGGCTGTGCCCGGTGACGCCGATGCGCTTCGGATCGGCCACGCCAAGGCGCACTGCCTCGTCGACCGCCGCCTTGGCATCCGCAACCAACTGCTCCAGGTACGTGTCGTAGGCCTTCTTCGGGTCGCCGACGATGGGGAAAGACGCGTTGTCAATGATCGCGTAACCCGCCAGCAACAGCAGCCGGTAATTGCGCAAGCGCGTGAAGGTCGCCTGCGAACCCGTCACCTGACCGGCTTTGGACGCATCGGCGTAGTCCAGCGGATAGGCGTACAGAATCGTCGGTACGCGCGCACCTTCCTGGTATCCGGGCGGCGTGTAAAGCGTGAACGAGAGGTCCAATCCGTCGGCGCGCTTGTATTTGACCAGGCGCTTCTTGATCGCGCGCACCGCCGGCGCCGGATCCGGAATTCGGGTGACCGCAACGCGGCTGGAGGCAACAACGGCCTCGCCAGCTGGCGCCTGCAGCGCCTCGCCCAATGTTCTCAGATAGGCGTTCGGCGTATCCATCACCGACTGGTGCCATGTCAGAAAGCTGCGCGCATCGGCACCGCTGAAGGCAAGAAAACGCTCATAGGATTCCTTGTCGCTGCGAAACAGGCGCTCGGACTTTTGCGTCTTCAGGTCCAGCCGATCCAGGAAGGGCCGGTCGCCGTCCGGCGACGATCCATTGCCCGCGAGGTAGATCGAATCACCCTCCACGCGGACCACCCAGAATCCATTGGCCAGTTGGCGATGCACAGGTCGACCGGGGTTGGCATATTTTTCTTCGGAGGAAAGGTCCCAGAGTGCGCGCTGCTTTTGCTGCGGATTGTCCACATTGAAGAGCACAGCTCGCCGCCAGTGCCGGTTATCGTCGTACTCATGCAGCAACACGATCTCAGGCCGCTCGCTCCACGAAAAACCCTGGAAGCGCTGTTCGGTGCGCGTGAGTTCCACTGCAGCCGAGTTGAACGGTGCTTTCTGCATAAGGATCTTGTCTCGTGCCGCCACCTTGACGTTCCAGTCGCCCCCGTCCAGCGCTTCAGCCCAAAGCAGTGTGGCAGGCTCGGTCGCGCGCCAGACAAAATCGCGTGGCCCCAGTGGCACGCCATGAATCGGCACCCGGTCCGCCAGCGCCAGCCTGGCGACGGTCTGAACAGCGGGTCGGTCGCGGTTTGCTGTGTCCCAGACTTCGACCCTGCGCGGGAAACGGTCGTGTGTGGTCACGTACGAATAGGGCTTGTGAATCGTGCTGACCAACAAGTGCCGACCGTCGGGCGCGCTCTCCAGCAAATCGTACAGGCCCGCAGCTCCAAGCGGCGTTATGGCAGAACTGGCGGCATCCACCAGGGCCAGTTGCGAAGCCGCGTAATAGTCAAACAGATCCTCGTCGTGACCATTGCCCAAGGTGTCGCGGTTCTCGTAAGTGCTGCTTTGCCCCTGGGCACCGCCGGTTTCCTGGATGCTGGGGCCGTCAGGCACCAGCGGCTTGGGTGGTGGTGCTCCCAACTTGTCAGGGACCAGTTTGACCAGCAGCGTTTTCTGATCTGGCATCCATTGCAACTCACTGCCGAACATCGGGTTCAGACGGACCCCCGGAACCTGCCTGACTTTGCCGCTGCGGGCGTCACCAATCCATAGCTCAACCGAAGTCGAAGCCACGTTCGCAAAGGCAAATTGCTTTCCATCGGCAGACCAGACCGGCGACTCAGGGCAGGCAGTGGCCGGCAACTCGACCGCCGTTCGCGCGCCATCGGCAATGCGAACCAGCTCAAAACTCCGGACGCAGGGCCGGATGCCATAGCCGCCGGGCGTGTCGTGCTTGCTGTGATTGCCCGGTTCAATGCGCGCGCCGGCAAGACGCAGGAAGGGCGTCGCCACCCGTGACAGTGGCGGATAGTCCTGCTGTGAAACCAGAAGAATCGTATCCTGCGTCGGACTCACATGGGCCGTTGGCGGCGACGGCGCGCGCATCACGTCCAGGATGGCTTTGGGTGGCTGGTCGTAACCGGCAGCGCTGGCAGATGCGGCGATTGCCGCAACCATGAAAAAGATGAATGCGTTCTGACGTAACACGGTTTGCTCCCTTACATGAATCGAAACTGGGTGTCCTACCCAAGCGCCTGGTCAATGTCCCACAGTATGTCGTCGATGTGCTCGATGCCAACCGACATGCGCACCATGTCCGGCAGCACACCGGCGGCGATTTGCTGCTCGGCGTCGAGTTGCCGGTGCGTGGTGGACGCCGGATGGATGATCAGCGTGCGGGTGTCGCCGATGTTGGCAAGGTGACTCAGAAACTGCGCCGCTTCGATAAAGCTCACACCCGCTGCCAGGCCACCCTTCACGCCAAAAGCCAGCAGACCCGAGGCACCCGCCACACCATCAATCTGACGCATCTGCCTTTGAACCAGGGCGTGCTGCGGATGGTCTGGCAAGCCGGGATAGTTGACCCAGCCGATGCGCGGATCGTTCTGCAGGAATTCAGCCACCTTGAGTGCATTGCTGCAATGGCGCTCCATGCGCACGTGCAGCGTTTCGGTGCCCTGCAGAATCTGCCAGGCGCTCATGGGCGACAGGGCCGCACCATAAACCCGCAAGGTCTCCATGCGCGCACGCATCGTGAAACCAAAATCGCCAAAGGTCTCGTAAAACCGGACGCCGTGGTAGCCCTTGGAGGGCTCGGTCATGCCCGGAAACTTGCCGTTGTCCCAGGGAAACTTGCCACCCTCGACCAGCACGCCGGCCAGCGTCGTGCCATGGCCACCGAGGTACTTGGTGGCTGAATGCACCACGACGTCGGCGCCGAAACGCAGCGGATTGCACAGGAAGGGCGATGGCACCGTGTTGTCAATCACCAGCGGTACCCCATGCGCGTGGGCCACCTCGGCCACGGCGCCAATGTCGAGCATGATCAGACTTGGGTTGCCCAGACTCTCGGCAAAGACGGCGCGTGTGTTGGGCCGCATGGCAGCCGCAAACGCCTCGGGCCGCGTGGCATCGACAAAGCTGGTTTCAATGCCAAAGCGCGCCAGGTTCACCGCCAGCATCGAGACACTGCCGCCATACAAGGCGCCGGCTGCCACCACATGGTCGCCCTGCTGCAGGATCGTCATCAGGGCCATGGCCTCAGAAGCCATGCCGCTTGCCGAGGCCAGTGCGGCGCGACCGCCCTCCAGCGCAGCCACCCGCTCTTCCAAAGCCGCAACCGTTGGATTGGACAGGCGCGAATAGACGTTGCCGAAGGTCTGCAGATTGAACAGGCTTGCCGCATGCTCGGTACTGTCAAAAACAAAACTGGTGGTCTGGTAGATCGGCAGCGCGCGCGCTCCCGTTGCAGCGTCGGGCGTCTGCCCGGCGTGAATGGCGAGGGTCTCGGCTTGAAATTGGTGGTCAGACATGGGAGGGTTTCTAAACAGGTCGTTTGGCAGAAATGATCCTGGTGTCCACGCCGACCAGATTCAGCCCGCCAAACAGGCGCGCGTATTCGATCTTGACGCAGCGGTCCATTACCGAATCCAGACCGGCATCGCGCGCCAGTTGGTTGGCCTCGATGTTCGTAACGCCTATTTGCTGCCACAGGCAGTGCGCGCCGATCCCGATTGCCTCTTGCGCGATTGGCAACACATCTTCGGTGCGCCGAAACACGTCAACAATGTCGACCGGGATCGGGATTTCGAGCAGACTGGCATAGCAGCGTTCACCCAGAATTTCGGTGCCGATTGCGGCGTAGCGCGGGTTCACCGGGATCACCCGAAATCCATGCCCCTGCATGTACTTGGCGGCAAAAAAACTGGGCCGATGCCACTCGGCAGAAAGTCCGACCACGGCAATCGTGTGGCTTTGTCTGAAGATCCTGCGAAGCTGCGCTATGGTATTCATGAAAGATCCGGCTCAGTGCCAACACGGTGGTTGGCGATGCAGGCCCAGCACCTGCGACCCGTGCATTATGAGTCAGAAGCCGGGCGCGCCTAAGCCACCACGGTAACCCTAAAATCGGCGCTGCTGCAAACACCTTCAAGACCAGACGATCCGCCATGTCCAAGCTCTATTTTCGCTACGCCGCGATGAATGCCGGCAAGTCCACCATGCTCTTGCAGGCGGCCCACAATTACATGGAACGCGGCATGTCCGTCAAACTCTACACCGCCGGCGTGGACGACCGGCATGGCATAGGCGTCATTCACTCGCGCCTGGGAATCGAGCGAACTGCCCTGACCTACGATCAGACCACCGCGTTCGACAGCAGCATCCTGGACAGCAACACCGCCTGCGTCTTCGTCGATGAGGCGCAATTTCTCACACCACCCCAGGTCCATCAACTGCATCGCCTGGCGCACCTTGCCGACGTTCCCGTCATCTGCTACGGCTTGCGCAGCGACTTTCTGGGCATGCCTTTTGAAGGAGCAGCGATTCTGCTGACGCTGGCCGATGACATCGAGGAGATCAAGACCATTTGCGCCTGCGGCAAGAAAGCCAGCATGAACGCACGTATCGACGGCCAGGGCAAGCGGGTGCGCACCGGCGAACAGATCCTGATCGGTGGCAACGTCAGCTACCGCGCCACCTGCCCGGACTGTTTTTACCGCGAACCGGGCTGAATCACTGCGGCGCCACCGCGGCGCCCTCGATAGCGTGGCGCCTCAAGGCATTCGCCACAAATCCCGAAGCCTTCATCTGCTGGACAAACTCGCTCACATAGGCGGTGCCGGCGGCTCGACCTTTGGGTATCCCCAGCGCCTGATTGATAACCATGAAACGACCTTCAAGCAGGCGCAGGCCGGGCAGACGTTTGGCATCTGCTTCGAGTTGCTGTTTCACACCTGCTGCCACTTCGATCCTGTCGGCCAGCATCATGTCGGTGACCGCTGGCGAGGTCGGTGCACGCACAATTTTTGCCTTCTTTAGCTCGCGCGTCAGATAAAGATCGTAAGCGCTGCCACGACCAACAACAACCCGTACGCCGTCGCGATCGACGTCCTCATTGCGTGCAATCCCTGAATTCGCTGGTACCAGGTAGGCACCTTCGATGACCACGTAGGCTGGTGTGAAATCAATGTCCTCGGCACGCACCGGATCAATCGCGAAGAATCCGATGTCCCAGGCGCCTGTCTTGATGCCCTCAACAACCTTGCCGGCCGCTGGGTACAGGACCAGTTCGACCGGCACCTCCAGACGTCGGCCCAGTTCGCGCGCCAGATCAACCGATACACCACGCGCCTCACCCGTTGCCGCATCACGGGTCGCCAGAATCGGGTTGCCAAAATTGATGGCCGCACGCAGGGTGCCAGAGGGCGCCAGCGCAGACCGCGCAGCAGCGGAAGGTGATGCTGGCGGTGGCAAGGGAGCAGTGCTGGAACAGGCGCAAAGCAGCAAGGCCGCTGAGAACGCTTGAAACAGGGTGTAGCAAGCGTCGGTGTGGGCAATAACTCGGTTCATGGTCAGTCCGATCAAATTGGGGGCAGGCTACATGATAGGAGCCTGCCGCACTGGCATGCACAAAACCTCAATGCGGCGACAATCGGTGTCTTTAACCACCTTGAGGCCCTTGGAATGAGATCGATGAAATCTGGAATGGTTGTCGCCAGCGTAGCGTCTTTGCTGGCTCTTGCCGGCTGCAACCTGGATCAAAGCCCGAAACCGGCAGCGTCAGCCGAGAAAGACGTGACCGTGGCCACCGTCAACGGTACTGCCATCAGCAAGAACCGCATCGACATGCTGCTCAGCCAGGGCGCTGGCTCGGGGCGTCCCGACACGCCGGAAACCCGGCAGGCCATCATCGACCAGTTGGCGATGCAGATGGTGATTGCCGAGGAAGCCGCCAAGAAGGGCATGGATAAATTGCCCGAGGTGACGGAGCGGCTCGAGATGGTCCGGCAATCGGTCCTGGCCAACGCCTATGTGCAGGACTTCATGAAGACGCATCCGGTGACCGACGAAGCACTGAAAGCCGAATACGACCGGATCAAAGCCACTGTGAGCGGCAGCGAGTACAAGGCCCGCCACATCCTGGTGGAAAAAGAAGCCGAAGCCAAGGACATCATCGCCAAACTCAAGAAGGATGTGGGCGCCTTCGGCAAGTTGGCTCTGGAAAAATCGAAAGACCCCGGCTCCAAGACTCGCGGTGGCGATCTGGGCTGGTTCGATCTGACTCGCATGGTGCCCGAATTTGGCGCTGCAGTGAGCAAGCTCGAAAAGGGCAAGTTCACGCAGGAGCCGGTGAAGTCGCAGTTTGGTTACCACGTGATCCTGCTGGATGACAGCAGGCCGGTCGAAGCGCCACCTCTTGAACAGGTCAAACCCAATCTGACGCAGCAATTGCAGCAACAGACCTTGAAGAAGCAACTCGACGATCTCAAGAGCAAAGCCAAGATTGAAATCGTGGCAGCGCCAGCACCAGCGGTGGCAGCGTCGGCTGCGGCGTCAGGCAGCAAATAAGACAGTGCTGCAGAGCGGGGCGAGGCGGCCCAAATGAAGGGTGTCAACTTCAATAGCGGCTTCGCTGCATGAGACCAGAAAGACTGACCATGACAGCCAGCCCCCTCTGAAATTTTGGTGGGACATGTAGGACTTGAACCTACGACCAAAGGATTATGAGTCCTCTGCTCTAACCAACTGAGCTAATGTCCCTACCGAAGGTGGATTGTACGGGTGTGCTTGTGGCGGCACTGCTATTCGGCTTGTACCAAGTGGACTTGTCATCATGCGCACGGCAGTTTATGCAATTGGCTATCATTGATTCCATTTAAACGCTATGAGGCAAGCCCAATGTCCTACCTGAAATTCCTCAACCTGGTCGACGCTGTGCGTCAATTGCCAAGCTATCCAGCCATGGATTCAACAGAAGTGCGCTTGCTCAACAGCCTGGCAGCCCTGTGGCACGACGACAAGAAAGTAAGCGTTCTGGAGGCCATGAACATGCTGGCAAATGCGTCACCCAGTTCGGTTCACAGGCGGCTCAAGACGCTGCGCGCCAAAGGCTTTATCAAACTGCAGGAAGACGAGTTTGACAATCGCATCAAGTACATCGTCGCCACGCCCCTGGCCCACAAGTACTTCACCAAGATGAACGAGTGCCTGGTGAAAGCGCTTGCATGATCGCCAGGCGCAAGCTCAAATCAGCCACGCTGTTCAAGACCTTGGCGGTGTTCGCTATTGCCGAGCATTGAAACCGGGCGCCTCCAGGCACCAGGTGGCAGTGGCCTACTTGTGATGGCTCAGGGCGTTGCTGACGAGTTTGGAGGTGATGTCAACGATCTGGATCATCCGGTCATAGGCCATGCGTGTCGGGCCGATCACGCCGAGCGTCCCGACCACCTGGCCATCAACCTCGTATGGCGCGCTGACGATGGACAGGTCTTCAAAGGGCACGATCTTGCTCTCGCCACCAATAAAGATACGCACGCCCTCAGCCTGGCCGGCAATGTCGAGCAGGCGCATAAGCTGGGCCTTTTGCTCGAACAGTTCGAAGGCTCGGCGCAAATGCCCCATATCGTTCGAAAAATCAGTCACCGCCAGCAGGTTGCGTTCGCCCGAAATCACCACCTCGTCCTGGGTCTCGGTGATGGCGTCTGAACTGACGGCAACAGCTGCCTGCATCAGACTGGCAATTTCGGAGCGCAGGGTTTCGACCTCGCGCTGCAGGCGCTCGCGCACCTGCTCGATGGCCAGTCCGACGTAATGGCTGTTCAGGTAATTGGCCGCTTCCACCAGTTGCACCTGCGAATAATCGACCTCGGTAAAAATCACACGGTTCTGCACGTCGCCTTCGGGCGAGACGATGATTACCAGCAGGCGCCGCTCTGAGAGGCGCAGGAATTCGATGTGACGAAAAACCGATGAACGTCGTGGCGCGATCACGACACCGACAAACTGCGACAGGCTCGACAGCAGGTTGGCCGCATTGGAGATCACTTTTTGCGGCTGATCGGGCGCCAGACTTTGGGTTGCCAAATGGCCGCGACGTACGGTCAGCATGGTATCTACAAACAGGCGGTAGCCGCGTGCTGTGGGTATTCGCCCAGCTGAGGTATGCGGGCTGACGATCAGACCGAGGTCTTCCAGATCAGACATGACGTTGCGAATCGTCGCCGGCGACAACTCGAGGCCGGAAGCTTTGGAAAGCGTGCGCGAACCCACCGGCTGCCCATCGGCGATGTAGCGTTCAACCAGCGCTTTCAATAACAACTTGGCACGATCATCGAGCATCGGGCCATTTTAGTGATGTAATTTGCAGATGAAGTCGAAATTCCCGCTGGTGGCACTGATTGGCAAATACCAGACCGTCGCGTCAGGCGCGTCAGGCGCGTCCTCGCGCAATGTGCTCGAAGACATT
>CAITQH010000420.1 GCA_903894475.1 uncultured beta proteobacterium | reverse complement strand
TCGCCGAAGAATGGAGCATCAGCCATGGACCGCATGATCTATATCGGCATGGTTGGCGCCAAGCAGGCCATGGAACAGCAGGCCTCGGTCGCCAACAACATGGCCAACGTCTCGACCAACGGCTTTCGGGCCCAGATCAACCAGTATCTGGCCGCGCCTGTGCTCGGTAACGAACTGCCCACCCGCACAATGGTGATGGCCAGCACACCGGCAGCCGATCTGCGCTCCGGTCCGCTCGTGCCCACCGGGCGCGCGATGGATGTAGCGGTCCGCGGCGACGGCTGGCTGACTGTAAAAATGCCTGACGGCAGCGAAGCCTTTACCCGGGTTGGCAACTTGCAGGTCGGCGCTGACGGCCAGTTGCAGACCATGGACGCGCGGCCCCTGGTTGGCGATGCCGGCACGCTGGTGGTACCGCCCGGGTCCGCTCTGACGATCACCAACGATGGCCTGGTCAGTGCGCTTGCCGCTGGCGATTCCGCAACCGGCGGTGCCGAGGTCGGACGCCTGAAACTGGTCAACCCTCCTGCTGCCGATCTGGTGCGTGGCGAGGACGGCCTGTTCCGTATGCGCCCGGGCGCCGCCGCTGCGCCGGTTGACCCGAACGTCAGGTTGCGCACCGGTGTGCTCGAGGGCAGCAACGTCAATCCGGTGGAGGCCATGGTGGCGATGATTTCCAACGCCCGGCGCTTCGAGATGCAGATGAAGACATTGCAGACCGCCGAAAGCAACGATCAGCAGGCCAACAAACTGCTCTCAAGCAGCTAAGCAGGAGTATTTTTAATGATTCGCTCTCTCTGGATCGCCAAGACCGGCATGGACGCTCAGCAGACGCAGCTCGACGCCACTTCGAACAACCTGGCCAATGTGGGCACCACCGGCTTCAAGCGTAGTCGTGCGGTGTTTGAGGACCTGATGTACCAGAATCTGCGCCAGAGCGGAGGCCAGACCTCTGACCAGACCCGCATGCCATCGGGCCTGCAACTGGGCACCGGCGTGCGTGTCGTTGCCACGGAGCGCATTCACTCGCAGGGCAACCCCACCAAGACGGACAACCCGAAGGATGTCTGCATCAATGGCGCTGGCTTTTTTCAGGTATTGGTGCCCAATGGCACGACGGCGTACACGCGTGACGGCTCTTTTCAAACCGATCAGGCCGGTCAGCTGGTCACCGCCAGCGGCTATCCGGTGCAACCTGCCATCACGCTGCCGCAAGGAACCACCAGCATGACCATTGCCAGTGACGGCACGGTTTCGGTCATTCAATCCGGCAGCACGGCGAGCGTGCAAGTGGGCCAACTGCAACTGGCAACCTTCCTGAATGCAGCCGGATTGCAAAGCAATGGCGAGAACCTGTTCACCGAAACCGACGCGTCCGGCGCTGCCAATCAAACGGCGCCTGGCCAAAATGGCTCCGGCACCCTGAGTCAAGGCTTTACCGAGTCCTCCAACGTCAATGTGGTCGAGGAACTCGTCAACATGATTCAGGTGCAGCGTGCCTACGAAATCAACAGCAAAGTGATCACCACCTCCGATCAGATGCTGTCCAAACTGGCGAACCTGTGATGAACACGCGCTCGGCAGTCTGCGAACGCACGGGGCGCGTGTTGGCTGCCGTCGTCCTGTTGGCTGGCTGCGCACAAAATCCGCGCGAACCGCTGGTCCAGCAACCCATGTCGGTGCGTCCGACTGCTCAGTTGCAGGCGACATCGTCAGTACCTGCGCATGGCGCCATCTATCGAACCGGCGCTGGC
>CAITQH010000419.1 GCA_903894475.1 uncultured beta proteobacterium | reverse complement strand
CATTCCAGCGCACTTCTGGCAAGGTCTGGAGAAACGCAAGATTCTGAAAATAGACGCTCCCTAAGGCCCCCCCGAAATCCAGCACGTTGAGCCTCCCACAAGCACGTGCTGCCGCCGACATCAAACCCGCCAACACCGGCCAAGCGTATTCAATTTCATCAAATAACACAGAATCCCGCTCAAAGGCCGCTTCGCCACATTTCACTTTCAGGGTGGCGTCAAGCACCTTGGCAAGAATGCGTTTGTCGGCGTACCCCGTGCATTGCGCGCAGGCTTCTTCCCAAGTCGCAAAGTCACCCTCGAACCCACCACCCAGCACAAGACCTCTTGCCCAGCGCTCCAAGGCTGGCGGCAGCCAGTTCTTTACCAGTCTCTTAACGGGTCCTTTCCTACTGGCAGCCAAGACCTTCTCCAACAATCTACGCCGAAACGATTGGCTTCGCTTGAAAAATTCAACAAACGCACGCCACCCATCATGGGATGGCTGCACTGCAATGTTGGTCAAGTTGATTGGCGTATGGCTCAGCGCACCGTCCATCCGGGCAGTCGCTCGGGAATGAGTACCACTGTCATCGTTACCAATGTTATGCACTAGACTGCGGCCGGGATATAGCGTCAGTTTGTTGGCGAGAAACGCAGAAGCGTACCAGCGCACGGCCCATGAGTCGTTCTTCCCCTGGATCTGCCTTGTCAACATCCGAGAAAACGGATAGGTTCCGTTGAAATCGAACTCGCCAACCAAATGGCGTCGCTTCAATTCGTCGAGCAAATACTGTCCATCCGGATTGAACAGCTCCCAGCCGCGTTTCCAGGTTGCCCAGCCCCAGCAATCGGCGCCCCGCAGGAAGAAGGCCTCTGGCAACGCCGACTCAACCGGGTAAACATATCCATGAATGCTCACGATGCGCTCATCGTCGCGATATCGCTCCAGCGCCTCGTTCATGTAGCTCAGGAAGTGCGGTGACGTCACCATGTCATCTTCCAGAACGATCACGCTGCCACGCGCATTCACGACAGAGCTCACTCCGTCAATGATGGAGCGTGCCAGCCCCCAATTGTGATCGCGCTCAATCAACATGACGGACCTGAACCCATCGACGCCGCGCAAATACGCCCGGACCTTCTGCACCGATTCAGCTTGAGAATCAAGCTTGAACGAATCGGAGAAAACGAAAAGGTCTGTTGCCGAGGCGCCTTCATTTCGTTTGAGCGACTCCACAGTACGCCGCGTGTGCTCCAGTCGGTTGAACACAAAGAGGGCGACCGCCGCCATGGTATCGACTCGCGCGTCCAACGCGACTCCTGAACTCGGACTTGATTCCACCTCAGCCCTCTCCAGCATTAAACTTCAACTTGGCCACAATGTTCTGATAGCCATAAATCTCACAATGAATCGGGTTGTACGCCTCTATCGGAACCAGTCCATCGGGCAGCATTCTGAAGAAATCATAGCTGGGCAACAGCTCCCAAAAGTCCCTGAAACGCGCTTTGCTGACGATATTCATTTCATTGAACTCAAACTGGATTAGAGCAACCCTATTTTCCTTGATAAACCGGAGAAAACCATGCAATACCTCCAGTTCATGTCCCTCGGTATCGATCTTGAGCAAAGCCACCTGCTCAATACCCTGGCTCGCTACAAACGAGTCCAGCGTGACCACCGGAACTTCGTGCTTCGTGGAGCGTCCTTTGTGGATACTCTCAATGACGTCTTGGTAGAGCGTCGCATGCGATGAACCATCCTCATCGGCGTAATCAAAGAGGTGTAGCCGGCCCGGCTCGGATCCGACCGCAACATTGTAGGTTTCAACATTCAATAATGCGAGATTTCTGGTCAGTTCCAAGTATGTTTTCGGATG
>CAITQH010000418.1 GCA_903894475.1 uncultured beta proteobacterium | reverse complement strand
GTAATTTTCAGCGCAACTAAACTCCAAGCAATCGTCACTGCGTGTGAACGTACCCAAGAGTCGTTTGCGTTGGTGGACATCCAAACATAGGCACCCACTGCAGTGAAGAGCAGAAGTGCGGTGTAAACCACTAGACGGCGGCCGGCAATTTCCCATGCGAAAAGCAGTGTTTGTGCGTTCCAGATGAGCAGCCACATCAGAAAGAAGCTAAACAGGCAAGCGAGTGGATACGGAATTGGAGAGGACGTCACCTTGTCCAGAAAGTCTTGAGCCGAGGGACCAGGATTTACCTGCAGGACACATGCTGAGGTAACCATCGCACCTGCGGTAGCGATCGCCGTCAGGAAAGATCCGATCAGTGATGTGCGTATGATTGACCCGATGAAGTTGGCCCCTGACAGGGGGCGAGTGGAGGTGAACGGATGAAGGAAGAAATCAGACCGAAAAAGGTCTGACTTTCTAGGTATCGCGCCGACGAGAAAGGCGGCCACGATCATGTAATCAAAGAAGGTCAAGACGTTACTCGTGACACCTTGGGGGTGGTCACCACCCATCGCCTCGCGCGTGCGAATGACTGTGCCGACAATGAGGAACACAACACACCAACCCAAACCTACGATGGGCAAGAATTGCCCATGGCGTTTCCACAACATCCAGTCGAGTGTCCGCGCTCGGCTAGCAAATGCGGGTCGTTCGACCACCTTCGCGATGTTGATCGGTTTCTCCCGCTCGTAAGAATCTGCTCGGCTCCCGCTTGCGTGTCGTGCGTGGCCAAAACCGATGGGAGAGAGGAGCAGACTGAGGCCCGAAAACCCCACATAGACCGAAAACATGACAGCTGGACCGAGTTGGTAAACACTGCTAAGGATGTATAGCGGTACGAACCACAGGATGAGAACACATACGAGCCATGGTTTGACATAGCGTGGCCTGAATTTCGACCAAGCCAATCCCTGTAATGAAATGGTCACCGAGCACGTGACCACAAACGAAAGTTCAACGCCTACAAGTGGAAACTCTGGCCAATATACGACGCCAGCAAGGGCGAAGAGGAGGGCCGAACAAATTGCCCCGAAAAGCATCGGCACGTAGACCATCGCCCTATCGCTGACGGGCAGGGTGAGCATAAATATTGGATAGGCTGAACCAAAGCCCTTGTCGTCTCCGAGACTGCTCGGCGAGTCACCATTTGCCAATCTTGCCATGAACAACAGGCAGGTGATTCCGAGACCCAGACTGGACACACCCATCGCAATGGAAACAAAAGGTTGAGGGACAAAACTGCTGACCCTCGTAGCGATGATGAGCAACGCTATTCCCAGTAGTTCAGCCCGGTGTTTCAACCACAGAGGCCAAAACAGAGCAACAGTCAGGCGAACGGTGGATTTTGCCCTTTCAACTCCTACCAAGTCGCGTGATGCATTCAAGCTCATTTCTCACCTTCTGTAGGCCTTGCATAGGCAACGAATATCTCGTCAAAGCTTGCGCACCTTTGCGATACGATCGTTGCATTGAGTTGCTTTGCCTGGAGGTGGGCATCTTCAGCTGTGCCTTTGAACACTACCGACCACTCTTTGTCACGCCCTTCAAAGCCGACGGCCCCTTTAAGT
>CAITQH010000417.1 GCA_903894475.1 uncultured beta proteobacterium | reverse complement strand
TTGCATCATCTCAACGTAGTTTTGGGTCCAGCGCATCGCGCAGGGCGTCGGTCAGCAAGGCAAATGCCGTGACGAAGGTCGCCATGAAAGCAGTTGCAGCCACCAGTTGCCACCACTTGCCCTGCACCAGTTCGGTCTGTGCCTCCGACAGCATGGTGCCCCAGCTGACCATGTCGATCGGCACGCCCAGACCCAGAAATGACAGAATCACCTCCGCCTTGATGAAACCGACCACGTGCAGGCTGAGTTGCACCAGAACAACGTGGCTGATGTTGGGCAGTATGTGGGTGAACATGCGCGACGCGTGGGAGGCTCCGATGGCCTCGGCGGCGCGCACATATTCGCGCGAGCGGTGCTTCATGTATTCGGAGCGCACCAGACGGTAAATGCCGGTCCAGCCGACCAGGCTCAGAATGATGACCACGGTCCAGGCGCCGCTGCCCAGGGTGCCGGCCAGCGGCCCGGATTTCAGCACCGCCGCCAAAGCGAACACCAGCAAAATGTAAGGAATGGCGGTCAAGACGTTGTAGACCCACTCCAGAAAGTCGCCGATGCGCCCGCCAAAGTAACCACCCAGGGCGCCCAGGACGGTGCCGATCAGGGTGGCGAACAGGGCCGCGGTTAGTCCCACGGTGATCGACACCTGAGCCCCCTTGATGACCTTGCTGAGCACATCGCGCCCGAGCTGATCACCTCCCAGTGGCAGCGTGTCTGATTTCTGGACGATGGTGGCCTTGAACTCGGCGGCGCGCTTTTTCCACTCTTCATAGCGAGGGGCCAGCGGATCGACGTCGCTGATATCTACGCTCGGGCCGGCGATCGAATCGATCACGGCCGTCTGCGAGCCGTCGACGATTTTGCCGACGATGTGCGGTGGCGCAAACGGTGTGCCAACTTCCTTCTGCCAGTCCTGCGCCACCAGCCCCATCTGCGCCAGCAGCACCAGAACAATAAAGAACAGCGTCACGCCCAGTGACACCATGGCGACCCGGTCGTTCTTCAGGCGCGCCCAGGCTTGTGCCCAGACGCCGGGTGAACGGGGCAAGGCTTGCAAGAGATCTGTGCTCATTTCAGGGTCACCCTCGGGTCAACGAACTTGTACAGCACATCGGTGATCAGGTTGATCACCATGGTCAGTGCCGACAGATACACGGTCGCGGCCTGGATGACGGGATAGTCGCTGCGATTGACCGCCGTGACGATCTCGCGGCCCAGGCCCGGAATCGAGAAGAAAACCTCGATCAGGAAGGAGCCGATAAAGACCCCGGGCAGGCCGGTGGCGACATTGGTCAGTATCGGAATCATGGCGTTGCGCAGCACGTGCTTGAGCAGAATGGCGTTCTCAGAAACACCCTTGGCACGCGCCGTTCGCACATAGTCCTGCCCGATCTCGTCCAGGAAAAAGCTGCGGTACAGCCGGGTCTGCGGCGCCAGACTGACCAGCACCGCAAGAAACACCGGTAGCGGCGCGTAGGTTATCAGGTTCGTCCAGACGCTGTTGCTCCAGCCCTGCACCGGGAACCAGCCCAGTACAAAACCGAACAGGAACTGCCCGACAATGATGTAGACCAGAAAGCTGATCGACAGTGCGACCGTCGTGATGATCATGATGGCGCGATCCGTCACACTGCCGCGCACATAAGCCACCGCCAGACCGGCGATGATGGCCAGGATCACTTCAAGCAGCAGGATCGGAATCATGATCGTCAGCGTGGCTGGCAAGCGCGTCGAGAAGATGTCGGAGATCGCCTCGTTGGTGGTCCAGCTCTTGCCCCAGTTGAAACTGAATATCTG
>CAITQH010000416.1 GCA_903894475.1 uncultured beta proteobacterium | reverse complement strand
CTGAGGTGTAGATGATCGTGCAAACCGCTTCGCCGTCTGGCGTTGGCGAAGACTTGAGGGGTTCGCTGCTGGCGACCAGATCGGTCCAGAGCATGGCCTTGATGGAAGGTGCCAGCGGCAGGGCGATCACTGGCAAACCACTGGGCAGTCCGGTCTGCAAGTTGCCAACCTCGTCCATCTTGCCGACGAAACAGGCACGCGCTTCGCTGTGCGACAGAATGTAGGAAAGCGCTTCCCCATTGAAGGTTGGGTAGATCGGCACCGAGACATGGCCTGCCATCAGGATGGCCAGATCCGCCAGCACCCAGTGCGCGCTGTTTTTGCCAATGATGGCGACCCGGCTGCCCGCCGGCCAGCCCTGCGACTGCAGCCAGCTGGCCAGGCGCCGGACCTGATCGCCAGCTTCGCCCCAGGTGATGTCCTGCACCGCGCCACCGCCCATCGGCTGCGTCAGGAAAAGCTGTGCGGCACGCTGACGCTCCCAGCGGTAAAAACAAGGCAGTGTCAGGTCTTCGGGCGATAGAACAACAGGTGCAGCCATGGATCTCTCCAATCAAAAGAAGAGACCATTTTGATGAAAAGTTTCACCCTGGCAATAGTGTTGACCCTAGGTGACGTGAAATTTCAGGCTTCGCCGCCGAAGCGCTTGGTCAGGTTGGCGATGTACTGTTCGATCATTTTTTCGAACTCACTCTCAACCACTGGAGCCACCACCATCTTCATCAGACCCGGCAGCGGCAGCGTCAATTCACCGTTGATCTGCAGCACGATCAGGGTTGACTTTTTCTTGTCGCTGATCTTCCAGTTGCCCGACACCAGCGCGTTGCCTTCACCCTTGACGGGCGTCCAGACCACCGTGCCCTTGGCCTTGTTGGAGACGTATTTGGAAGCATAGATGGTTTGCAGATTGACCTGGGCGATGCCAATCTTGGCCATCTCCCAGCGGTAGGCGCCGCCGCCCAAGTCAACCAGTTTGTCCACCTTGGGGAAGTGGCTGGCTGAGGTGGGCACATCGGCCAGTACGTCAAAGACGTCTGCCGCCTTGGCTTTGACTTCAAATTCATAGCCAAGATCGATTGTTACGTTGATCGTCATAAAAAACCTCACTGGTTGCGGAATGGGGGATCGCCTTGCGGACAAAGTATAAAGTGCATTGCAGGAGTGTGGCGAACTTGTGCCAACTGGCGTACCGAGCTCCGGCGCGCTGGTCGCGCGCGCTAAACTTGCCGGATATTTTGCAAGGGAATTTTTATGGCATCCGGAAAGATACTCGTAGCCCAGGGTGGTGGTCCGACCGCGGTCATCAACCAGTCGCTGGTCGGTGTGGCGATGGAGGCGCGGCGCTTTGGCTCGATTGAGCGCATCTACGGCGCGCGCCACGGCGTGCGCGGCATCGTCAATGAAGACTTTGTCGACCTGACGCAGGAGACCCATCACAACCTGGAACTGGTCGCCAGCACGCCCTCCTCTGCGCTGGGCTCGACACGCGACAAGCCCGACCTGGCTTACTGTCAGGAAATCTTCAAGGTGCTGCAAGCACACGAGATCGAGCATTTCTTCTACATCGGTGGCAACGATTCCAGCGATACGGTGCGCATCGTCAGCCTGGAGGCGCAGAAGGCGGGCTACCCTTTGCGCGCCATTCACATTCCGAAAACGATTGACAACGATCTGGTTGGCAATGACCACACCCCTGGATTCCCGTCGGCAGCGCGCTTTGTCGCGCAGGCTTTTGCCGGTGCCAATCTGGACAACGCCGCCCTTCCGGGTGTCTACGTTGGTGTCGTGATGGGCCGCCATGCCGGGTTTCTGACCGCAGCATCGGCGCTGGGCAAGAAATTCCCGGATGACGGGCCGCATCTGATTTACCTGCCTGAGCGCACTTTTGTGCTGGAGAGGTTCCTCTCCGATGTGAAAGCGGTTTACGAGCGCTACGGTCGCTGTGTGATTGCGGTCTCGGAAGGGATTCATGATGCCAGTGGCACCGCGATTGCGGCACTTCTGGCCAAAGACCTGGAACACGATGCACACGGCAATGTTCAGCTCTCTGGCAACGGTGCGCTGGCCGATCTGCTATGCGAAGAGATCAAGTCCAAGCTCAAGATCAAGCGGGTCCGCGGCGACACCTTCGGCTATCTGCAAAGATCGTTCATCGGCTGTGTCTCCGATGTCGATCAGCGCGAAGCGCGCGAGGTCGGAGAAAAGGCGGTGCAGTTTGCCATGTGGGGCAGCCGCAATGGCTCGGTCGCCATCAAGCGCACCGGCTTTTACTCGGTCGACTACGAATTACTGGAACTCGACGCCGTGGCGGGCAAGACGCGCGTCATGGAGGATGAATTCATCACCGCCAGCGGCACCGACGTGACAGACGCGTTTCGGCTCTATCTGCGTCCTCTCCTGGGCTCGGGCATGCCCGACGCGTTCCGACTGCGCCACAACCCAGTGGCCAAGGTTTTACATCAAGGAAAACAGGCATGACTATCGAATTCAAGGGCCAGGTGGCCATCGTGACAGGCGCCGGCGGTGGCCTGGGCCGGGCCCATGCGATGGCGCTGGCTGCGCGAGGTGCCAGGGTGCTGGTCAATGATCTGGGCGGCGCGCGTGACGGCTCTGGCGGCTCGGTCAGCGCTGCTGAAGCTGTGGCGGCAGAGATTCGTGCTGCTGGCGGTGAGGCGCTTGCCAACGGCGCTTCAGTAACCGATTTTGCTGCCGTGCAAGCCATGGTGCAACAGGCCATGACGGCCTGGGGACGCGTTGACATTCTGGTCAACAACGCCGGCATCCTGCGCGACAAGACCTTTGCCAAGATGGATCTGGCCGACTTTGAACTGGTACTGCAGGTCCATCTGATGGGCGCGGTGCATTGCAACAAGGCGGTCTGGCCGATCATGAACGCACAGCAATACGGGCGTATCCTGATGACCACCTCGTCGACCGGGCTGTTTGGCAATTTCGGCCAGACAAACTACGGTGCCGCCAAGCTGGCGCTGGTCGGTCTGATGCAGACACTGGCACTCGAAGGCGCGAAGAACAACATCCGCGTCAACTGCCTGGCACCGACCGCTGCCACCCGCATGACGGAGGACCTGATGCCGCAGGCCATGCTCGATGCACTGCAGCCGGAAGCGGTTGTGCCGGCGATGCTGGTACTGGTATCGCGGGACGCGCCTACTCGGACCACGCTGTGCGCTGGCGCCGGCACCTTCGAGGCTGCTCACATCACCATGACCAGCGGTGTCTGGAT
>CAITQH010000415.1 GCA_903894475.1 uncultured beta proteobacterium | reverse complement strand
GTGATTACCAGTGTTGACCGGGATGACTTGCGCGACGGCGGCAGCCAGCACTTTGTCGATTGCATACGCAAGACGCGCGAACTCTCACCACAGACGCAGATCGAAATCCTGGTGCCGGACTTCCGTGGCCGCGACGACCGGGCTCTTGAAATCCTGAAAGCCGCCCCCCCCGATGTGATGAACCACAACCTGGAAACGATACCTCGCCTGTACAAGGAGGCACGGCCAGGCAGTGACTACCAGTTCTCGCTGAACCTGTTGAGAAAGTTCAAGGCGCTTTTCCCGGAGGTGCCGACCAAAAGCGGCCTGATGGTGGGCCTGGGCGAAACCGACGATGAAATTCTGGCCGTGATGCGTGACATGCGCGCACATGGCATCGAAATGCTGACCATCGGCCAGTACCTGGCACCGTCGAGCAGCCACCTGACGGTCAAGCGCTACGTGCATCCCGACATCTTCAAGATGTTCGAAAACGAAGCCTATGCCATGGGCTTCAAACACGCGGCGGTGGGCGCGATGGTGCGCTCCAGCTACCACGCCGACTCTCAGGCCAGTCATGCCATGGGGCACGATTTGTAGTTGTCAATGCAATCCAGATAAGCATCTCAGACCTAGTTCATGCACGAAGCCGAGAATTACAGCGGGCTGTGGTTTGATCCACGCGTATTGCAGCCACTCAGCGATGGCCCCACCTACGGGCGTGGGCTGATGCTGTTTCGCAATCAGAAAGTACTTGACCTCGACATCGAACCGCTCGATGGGCATTGGCTCTTGCTGGGCACAGTGCAGGGCAGTCAGCGCGCGCCCTACGAGGTGTCCATTGAAATGAACCTGACGGCGCAAGGCCACTTGACAGCCTGGGACAGCTTGTGCGAGTGCCCCGTGCAACATCAATGCAAGCACGGCGTCGCGCTGATGCTCAAGGCCGCTTACCAGGGTTTGCAACTGCTGGGTAGCGATGGGCAAAGTTTCATGGCCAGGCAAGCACCAACGCCGCAGCAAATCGAGGCCAGTCGTCAAGCGGCGCTGGCGCACCAGCAGGAACTGGCGCGGCTGGAGGCCGAGACACAGTTGCTGCGCTGGTTACAGGCGCTCGATGTTGCCAGTGGCGTCTACCTGCCAACAGAACAAGGCAGCGCTCAGGTCCGCTATGCCAGCCAGGCCCCGCAGCGCGACGAACTCTACCTCTATTTGCTGACAGTCCCGCGCACCGCAGCGCCGGTGCTGCAGTTGGACGTCATGGTGTCTTCCCAGAAGCAAAAAGGCGGCTGGGCCAAACCCAAGCTGATCAGATACAGACCCGCCAGGGGACAGCCGGTCTTTGATGCGGCCACTGAAACGGACCATCAGGTGCTGCAGTTGATGCGCGCCATGCCTGCCGGCACAAGGACCCGTTATGCCTACAGCTATGACTTCACAGACAGCGTGAACGTGGAAGGCCAACTGGGTCTGATGATGCTGGAACAGGCGGCCAGCACCGGACGCTTGCTCTTGAACGCTGGCCAGTCCAGCCCGGACAAGGTCATCCAATGGGGGCCGCCATTGCCGCTGCATTGGGAATGGCACGAGCTCACCAGTACGCAGGCAAGTGAGCCGGGCTGGGTCTTGCGCGCCAAGCTGGAGAGCAGTGCCCAGCTGTGCCTGAACACTCCGCCGCTTTACCTCGACACTGTGCAGGGGCTGTGTGGCCCGGTGCAGGCTGAAGGCGTGCCGCCGGGCCAGTTGGGGGTGCTGCTGAAAGCGCCGCCGCTCAAGCCATCGGCGCTGAAAACACACCAGGTGGCGCTGCTGCAACGGCTGGGCAAGATACCAGCGCCACCGGTGCTCGAACAGCTCCACACGCTGTCCGGCATCACGCCCAGAGCCTGCCTGCACTTGTCGCCGGTAGCGCCGTCGGCCAGGCCCGTCCGAGGACTGATTCAGGCGCAACTGCGCTTTGATTACGACGGCCACCGCGGTTGGTGGGCCGGTCAGGGCGGATTGGTACTGGTCGAGGCCTCAAGCGGTCGCTGCCTGCTGCAGCGTGACGCCGAGGCCGAACTCGACGCCATCACCCGTCTGGCAGAGATCGGTCTGCGCTCGGTTGACCAGGGCTTGTTTGTGATCCCGGGTGCAGACTCGCAGCAAATTTGGCTGCACTGGGCGACCCAGGACTTTGGCAGCCTGCGCGAGGCTGGTTTTGAGCTCACACTGGACGATGCTCTGAACAACTGGATCAGTTACGCCGACACGCTCGATGTGAAACTGGCAGTGCAGGGGGGAGACGATGAGCAGGATGGCGAGGGAGCAGCCACTTCACCCTGGTTTGACCTGTCGCTGGGGATGGAAATCAACGGCGTGCGCCACAACATACTGCCCTGGCTACCGTCCCTGATTGCGCAGGCCAGCGCCAGTGGGCCCGATCCCGCCAATGGAGCGCCAGAGATCCCGCCTTTCATGTTCTTGCCAAATGCCGATGGCACGGGTTTCATACGCCTGCCGACCGAGCCGCTCAAACCCTGGCTGGCAGCGCTGCTGGAGTTGGTAGGAGACCGCGCGCACAATTTTTCAGGCGACAGTCTCAAACTCTCACGCTTTGACGCGTTGCGCGCCAGTGCCGCACTGGGTGAAGGCGCGGTCTGGCAAGGCGCCCAAGCCCTGCGAAACCTGATGCGCCAGCTCAAGGGCAATGCGCCACTACCTGAAGTGCCGGTGCCGCAAAGTGTGCAGGCAATTCTTCGGCCCTATCAGCAACAGGGCTTGAGCTGGCTACAATTCTTGCGCGAGCATGCGCTGAGCGGCATCCTGGCCGACGACATGGGCCTGGGCAAGACCCTGCAGACGCTGGTTCACATTCAAGTCGAAAAAGATGCAGGACGGCTGGACCGCCCGGCTCTCATCATTGCGCCGGTCAGCCTGATGGGCAACTGGCGGCGCGAAACAGAACGCTTTTGCCCACAGCTGCGCTGCCTGGTCATCCACGGCAAGGACCGCCACGAGGTCGCCGGCAGCATGGCCGAATTCGATGTCGTGATAGCGCCCTATTCGCTGCTGCAACGTGACCGCGAACGCTGGCTCAAGGCCAAGTGGCATCTGGTGGTACTGGACGAGGCACAGAACATCAAGAACGCCAATACCTACGCGGCGCAAGTGGTGGGCGAGTTGCGGACACGCCATCGCCTGTGCCTGTCCGGCACGCCAATGGAAAACCACCTCGGCGAGATCTGGAGCCTGTTCCACTTTTTGATGCCGGGTTTTCTGGGTAGCCAGAAACGTTTCACCGAGCTGTTTCGCCATCCGATCGAAAAGCAGGGCGACCCCGATCGCCTGACCCAGTTGCGCGCGCGCATCACGCCTTTCATGCTGCGACGCACCAAGGCGCTGGTGGCCGCTGAGCTGCCGCCGAAAGTGGAAACCGTGATGCGCGTGGAATTGTCGGGCAAACAAGCTGACCTGTACGAGACGATACGCCTTGGCATGGAAAAAACCGTGCGCGAGGCGCTCAACACCAAGGGCCTGGCCAAGTCGCAGATCACCATTCTGGACGCACTGCTCAAATTGCGTCAGGTCTGCTGCGACCCGCACCTTCTGAAGCTGGCCGCCGCGCAAAAAGTCAAGAGCTCGGCCAAGCTGGAGCAACTCATGGAACTGCTGCCCGAAATGCTCGCCGAGGGCCGACGCATCTTGTTGTTTTCCCAATTCACCAGCATGCTCGCGCTGATCGAGGCCGAGCTGATGAAGCGCGACATCAGCTGGGTCAAGCTCACCGGCCAAAGTCAGAACCGGGACGCGCTGATCGAGCAGTTCACCAGCGGCGCAGTGCCGCTGTTCCTGATCAGTTTGAAAGCAGGTGGCACCGGTCTGAACCTGCCGCAGGCCGACACCGTGATTCATTACGACCCGTGGTGGAACCCGGCGGTAGAAAACCAGGCCACGGACCGCGCCCACCGCATCGGTCAGACACAAAGCGTGTGGGTGGTCAAGCTGGTAGCACAGGGCACGATCGAAGAACGCATTCTGGCGCTGCAGGAGCGCAAGGCGGCACTGGCCAACAGCATGTACAGTGGCGCCGTCGGGCGCAAGCAGCCGCTGTTCACCGAAGGTGATCTGGCTGAGCTGCTCAAGCCGCTGTCGGTTTGATAGTTGCTGATGCTGTTGCAACGTCGGCCGGTCACCGACGGCAATACCCTGAATTTTCGATTTCAAAGATTGGCTTGCCATTCAGCCGCTGTTCGTGGTGGGCTCCTGCGTGCCATTGCTGTCGGCGACCGAATTGAAGACCGGTCATTCACGGACACGGTCCTGGAAGCCGAAGCGGCCGTTCAGATTACGGAGCAGTTTTCCTTGACCTGGCCGGCTGCAGGGCAGCGGCAGCCGACAATGGGTCTCCCGATATGCTCGCTCGATACCCCACATTCACACGGGTTCCAGCTCGCTAGCAATTTAGCTGCGATTTCGATAATCACTGCTCTTGATGATTGTCAGCCCCGGCGAGGAGAGGTCTGATCGATCAAATCAAGTAGGCGAGGGGCCATTCAGGACGCAAGAACAGGGTTCATAGGCCGAATCTCTCCACGTTGTGCCTCAATGGCATCAGCAGCATCAAAGCATAGATCTTCGTTAAAGCGTCCGGCGACCAGGTGGACCCCACTAGGTATTCCATTGACGCTGTGCATCGGAACGGCCAGACCAGGAAGACTCAGAATCGCCGTTGAAAGCAAGGGACTTTGGGCATCCAAAATGGCGCACATTCCCGCACTGTCGGTTTGATCAAGATCTATCCCAAACGGGATCTTCCAGGACGCTGGAAGCAATAAGAGCGGATACCGATGCAGGAAAACAGCCCACTCACGCTGCAGCGTAACTCGCTTTGCTTGGGCCCGGATATATTCTTCCAGACTCAGCAAAGTCGAATTTCCCATCATGCCTTTGTAGGCCACTAGCAAGGCATCATCGCCGCCAGCCAGCATCGTTTTTTCCAACATGGCGTGCGAATCATTCATGGTGAGCGCAAGCCATAAATCTGCAGCTTCCCTCAATCTTGGTGGCTCGACCTCCTCAATTTGATACCCGGCGTTGGTCAGAAATTTGGCAGCAAGTCGAAGAGAACTCTCAACCTCAGGGTCAGCCTTGTACCCCGGCGCAGCAAGGCATAGTGCAACGGTATGCGGCTTGTGCTTGCTGGGTGGTAGCGGTGAAATCAACATGGGGTCACGAACATCCGGTAAGGACATCGCAGCGAGCGCTAAGCGCAAGTCCGACACACTGCGTGCCAGCGGTCCCTGAACAGAGGTTGCCTGGATGATCGGTGGACGCTCGTCTCGCGCAGAAGGATTGAAGGCGGGCACGCGCCCCGAGCTGGGCCTCAACCCATATACGCCACAAGCATAAGCCGGGTACCGAATTGAACCACCCTGATCATTGCCATGCGCAATCGGACCTATGCCAGAAGCCACAGCCGCCGCCGCGCCGCCACTGGAACCGCCTGGCGTCAGGCGACGGTCATGCGGGTTATACGTCCGACCGTGCAAACGATTGTCGGTAAACCAGCGCATTGAAAATGCCGGCGTATTCGTGCGTCCTATCGGAATGGCCCCAGATCTGCGCAAGTTCGCTACCACCGCGCTGTCCTCTTGAGCCATGTGACCGCGAAACGCAAAAACACCATTCGTTGTGGCGTGCCCCGCTTGATCCACATTGACCTTAATGGTCACAGGAACCCCGTGCAGAATTCCGAGAACGTCATTTCTGGCGATCGCGGCGTCAGCATCCGCCGCATCACCTAAAGACCGAACGCGGTCCTGATCTACGACCGCGTTAATCACCGGGTTGACAGAGTCCATCCTCTCAAGGCAGCTGGTAACGGCCTCGGTACAGGATACGTCTTTGCCTGCGATGAGCCGAACCAGCTCGGTAGCGCTTAGCTGCCACAGTTCCATAGCAATCTTTCAATGGTTTGGCCGATGTGGCGCTTATCAATCACCATGAACCCCAGCTGCCTTGACTGCAGCCGCCCAACGTTGGGTTTCGGTACGCGCCAGTTCACCAAACTCCTCGGCAGAGGTTAGCTTGATCTCCATACTGAAATCCTGACTCTGTTTGACCACAGTAGGGTCCTTCAAAGCGGCGTGCAGTGCGGCGTTGAGTTTTTCGATGATGGCCTTGGGCGTCCCGGTTGGAGCAACGAAGCCACCCCACGCCACGACTTCAAAATTGCTCATGCCACTCTCGCTCATAGTGGCAACGTCGGGTAGTGAGGGCAGTCGCTTGAGACTGGTTACGGCAAGCGCCTTTACACGCCCGTCCTTGATGAATGGGAGGACGCCGGCAATATTGTCGATAGTGAGATCAAGTTGACCGCCAACCATATCAGTTACTCCCTGCATTCCCGATTTGTAGGGAACGTGAATAATTTGGAGTCCGTTGCGTGCGCTGATGGTTTCCCCGGCGAGGTGAGCTGCACTGCCGACACCAGGGGTTCCATACGACACTTTCCCTGGATGGCTCCGAACATAGTCGACAAACTCCTTGAAATTGTTGGCTGGAAAGTTGTTGCGAGCGATTAGCACATAGGCATTTGAGAGAGTACCGCCGACAGGTTGTAAGTCTTTCTCGGGGTTGTAAGGCAGTTTTGAGAAGTACGACTTGTTGATTGCCAATGTCACGAGATTTCCAAAACCAAACGTGTAGCCATCGGGTGCAGCAGTAGCCACGGCCTGCGTGCCAATGATTCCGCCTGCACTGGACTTGTTGTCGACCATGACGGTCTGTCCGAGTGCCTTGCCCATGGCCATGGCAATCGGTCTGGCAACAACATCTACACCGGAACCCGCTGCATAGGGCACGATCATTTTGATGGGCTTGTCAGGCCACTCTGCCTGAGCCGACAGACTCAGCGCTACCGTTGCGAGCGTGACGAAAGTCCGTCGAATGGATTTGGCATGAAATTTCATGAGTTGTCTCCTGAGTACATTGATAGGTTTAGCGAGCTATGGAAATTGGTCTTCAGTACAAATGGCGATGTACCGGACTAATGGTAAGAGTCGCAATTTGAAAAGTCCAATGCATTTGAAACTACAATTCAATGCGTTTTAGTATGATCAAGAAGGCGTTGACGGTGACACTGACCCAGCTACGCCATCTGATTGCTTTGGCCGAATTCGGGTCATTCAATCAGGCGGCAACCAACCAATGTTTAACGCAACCGGCGCTGAGTCGTAGCGTTCGCGCACTCGAAGACGAATTGGGGCAGGCGTTGTTTGACCGAATTGGGCGACGCACGGAGTTAACGCCTTTTGGTCAGCAAGTGCTGATTCGCGCTAGGCAAATGATCTCGGATGCGGACGATCTGCTAGGAGCCAGTCAGGACATCAGCGCGGGTCGCACAGGACGGGTGAGAATTGGTATGGGCTCCGGCCCCGGGGCTATTCTCGCGTCACCGATGCTGCAACATATGACCCAGCATCACCCACGCTTGCATTTTGAAATCACGCGAGGAAATACAGAACTCCTGATCATTGCCTTACGTGAGCGCAGCCTGGACATGGCTGTGATCGATGCTCGCTCCCTGGAGCCTGCCGATGACTTGAGGGTTGTTCCTCTGGCCCAACTTCGCGGAGCATTTATGTGCCGAGCCAACCATCCGCTATCTGGCAAACGCCACGTGACTATTGCACAGATTAGGCAGTTTGCTGTAGCTTCTTCTCCCCTGAGCCATGAACTTGGACGAGAGTTGGTGGAATGCTACGGTCCGCACGCCCATCCCGACAGCCTGGTTTCGCTGCGATGCGATGAACTCGGCAATCTTGTGGATGTCGCGCGAGCATCTGATGCCATCTTGCTTTCGGTCCGTGCCGCCGCGATGGACTTGGATGAGATTGACATTGAGCCACCACTTGGGATGCCGGCCAAGTACGGTCTGGTGACCTTGGCAAAGAGGTCGCAAACGTCGCTGATGCCGATGGTGCAACAGCTCATCACGTCCCTGTTCGCAAATAGTGCTGGCAGCAGGTAGAGCTGTTCGGTTTTGATGAGGCCGATCCAAAGTCGCTGCTTCCACGATGAGTACTGTTAATGATCTTCACAATGCAATCGTCCGCACTATGAATTCTGTCGCAGCCAATTCAGAGGCAGATGTCCGGTGAGTTCAAAAGCCGGTATCGGGCCGGTATTTCAAAAGGCAGTTGATTGGCTTGGTGTACGTTACCGAATGCCCCGTACGGCCCTTGAGTGGAGTCAGTGTGGAAAGCGGGAAAGCTGCCGGTGGTGAATGGCTCCCGAGTGCCCAAGCTGACAACCACGATCTGGCGAAGCGGTCATTCGTGATCGTGGCCCGAGATGCCGAAGCAGTCACCCAGATTTTCGGTTCGTTTTCCTTGAACTGGCCGACTTCAGTGCAGCGAGTGCCGACGATCAGCGGCGGCTGGCGCACAGTTGAGCCACAAGAGCCGCGTCACGCCTTCTCGCAGGACGAAAATACGTTGTGGTTCGCGCTGGTGGTGTCGCCAGGTCAATTCCCCGCGCCATAATTAGCGCGCTCACACTCAGGTGGGCACTGGAGTCCGTGATGCCCCATTTATGTGAACCCCGTCGAAGTGGCGCAAGCGCCGTGCACATTCCCAGAAAATCCATCTTTGCCATTCAATGGATCGCGGCTGGCGCACTCTCAGTGCTTGCCGGAGGCTTCTTGAGTGGTTGCGGAGGCGGTGGCGCGACCAGTGGCAGTTTGCCGGTCAATACGAACCCCTCACCTAACCCCATTTCCCTGCGCGCGACCTCGGAAGCGGGATTAATGACATATTTTAGGGCGGCGCTAGGCCCTGCGTCCACGTCGTACACCACGTCAAAATTTGCCCAAGATGTAATGACGAACACCACCGGTGTCAGCCCAGGAGTGCCGACTGTCGGCGCCACCCCATCCGTGGCACCAAGCGCGACGGCGATTTCCGGCACAACGCTACAGGAGGCTGGCGTTGATGAAGCTGACCTAATTAAGAGCGACGGCAGCCAAGTTTTCAGTCTGGAGTCGACCAGCGCAAAGGGGGTGACTGGCGATGTGATCCGGCGCCAGAAGTTGAATCCAAGTAAGGTTGCCTTGACGCCTGTCGACACGCTATCGGTCCCGCAGTCGGCCGACGTAAGGGCCACTGGGATGTACCTTGATGCGGACCGCCAGCAAGTTGTTGTGCTTGCGCAAGGGTATCGCAGTTGGAGTCCGTATGACATGTGGTTTGCGCCGCTGGTCTGGTCCTCCGGTGTGACCGAGCTTTCTCTCATCAGCACCGCGAACGCCACGACCATGCAAAAAATCCGCTCCCTGCGAATCACGGCAAATGTGATCGGGTCACGCCGGATTGGCTCCACGCTGTATTTGGTGCTGCGAAGCTACCCGCAGCTTCCCCGGCTGGACCCAGCCTGGTCGGCCGCCAGTACGGCGAGCAATCAGGCCATCGTCGATGCAGCGCAGCCAGCACAGCTCTTGCCGACTCTGTCAGTCGATGGTGGCACGGCACAGCCGATCGTCCAGGCATCAGCGTGTTTTGTGCAGGACAGCAATGTCGTGAAAAGTGCCGATGTCATCACCGTGGTGGGTATTGACTTGGCGGCTACCACACACCGGCATGGCGCGCGCTGCTTTACCGGCGGGACCGAGGCCTTTTACATGTCCGAGCAGAATCTCTACCTGGCCACAACTCGCACGGCGTATAGCTACAGCGCGATGACGCCGGTGTACAGCGGGCAGACCTCCACCGATATACACCAATTTGCGCTGAACGGGTTGGACATGACATACCAGGGCTCTGGGAGTGTGGACGGCCATTTGGGTTGGGACCAAAACCGCAAATCGTATCGAATGGGAGAGTACCAAGGGACGTTGCGTGTGCTCACGCAAACAGGCAACTCTTGGGGTGGTTGGGTTGGCATTCCGTTGGCGGCCGTGGCTGGCGGAAGCCCTGTCACTGTGGTACCCGCCACGCCGGACTCGACAGCCAAACTTTCCATGCTGCAGTTAGGCGGCGGTTCCCTGTTGACAGTGGGTGAGCTTCCAAATGCCAAGCACCCCGCGCCCCTTGGCAAGACAGGTGAGCAAATCTATGCAACGCGGTTCGTCGGTAACCGTGGATACTTGGTAACTTACCGCCTGACGGACCCGCTGTATGTGCTAGACCTCAGCAATCCCAAGGACCCACAGGTATCCGGTGAGTTGCATGTCGATGGTTACTCCGATTACCTCTTTCCCTTATCAGATTCGCTCCTGCTTGGCGTCGGCAAGGACGCCATTGTCGATGGAACACAGGGCGACGGCCGAGCGGCTTGGTACCAGGGAGTGAAGGTTTCTTTGATCGACGTTAGCGACCCGGCCAAACCAATCGAAGCGGCCCGCAGCATCATCGGTAAGCGCGGCACGGACGCAGCGGTGCTCCACGATCCCCATGCGATTGCCATCCAGGCAAGTGCATCGGGCGTACGCTTCAGCTTCCCGGTCAGCCTGAACGACACCGCCCCCTCCAGAACCACGGGGTCCCCTACAGATTACTATCAGTTCAGCAGGGTAGAGTTGCAGAAATTTGAGGTCAATCTCTTTGCAAAGACACTCTCGGCACGAACTGCTCTGCCGTCGAATTTGACGGGCCAACGCGACATCAGCAATGACCGTTCTCTGCTATGGAACGATCAGGTGCATTACTACCAAGGCGGAGTTTGGCAGTCAGCCTCCTGGTAATGGTCGACTCTTGCGATTGCAAATTCTGTATGGCTATCGACCCAGTCGACATAGAAATCAAATCTCCGGGATGCGGTCACTGATGGGCACGAGCTTTGTGCCCCAAGCCGACGATGATTTTCCTGAAATGCCCGCCCTATAGCCGAACATTGGACGTTTCATTCGATGTTTGAGGATCGTTCGCTCATTTCGCCTCTTGGCTCTCCATGAAGCTGCCGCACGGTTGGCGGTGGCCAATCCGCATCGCTGACGCTGGCGGCCGAGACCCAGTTGACGGCAGCGCAGCGCTTGCGATCATACGGGTTTTGGCTGTGAACGACTCCAGAGGGCTGATACCGGTCAGACGCATCGCTCGGAAGCTGTCATTCAAAGAAGCAACGGCTCCATGCGCGTCCCATCGAACGCGCGGTTAGGGGGCAATTGCTTTTGCGGCACGAAACCTGCCACTCATTTTCACGCCATCACGGATATTCAAACCCATAAGAGTGAGGTTCACTGCGCCAACCAGAAGCTCCAATGTTTGTACGGCATAGAAGGTGGTATCGAATGTCCCGGCAGTGGCTCAACGATTGAGAAAAATGGCACAGGGGATCATTACCAGAAGTCCATTTGCTGCAATGAAGGGCATTCGCTTCTTCTTGGCTTCGACTAACCGGCGACACATCGGCTCCCAGTTGTTGAAAAATTGGGACGCTTTCATCGAGTGGCTTAAGTTGAAGCATGAATAGTCTCCTTGGCGAGTGGTGGGTTGACTTGCGCCCTAACGTTTGAGGTAAACGGCGGCCTTTAGGCCGTCCGCTTGACCGAAGGGTTAGGCAGCTCTTTGCTACGGAAGGAAGTAGCTGAACTCATAGCTGTGCTTAGCCCTGCGCCTGACAGGCGCGGCGCACCGGCAATCACGCTCCTGGACGGGACATTTTTGGCAACGGACGTGCCAAGCAGCGCCTTGCTGTAGTCGTTGTGCGGGCTTTGCAGCGATTCGAGGGGCGATTCGAGGGCTGTTCCAAGGTGCGATACTTGGCCTTACACGGTTGAATTTCCTATCCGTTTATTCCAATCGTGGGTACCGCACCTGCACTGTCCGCACCGGACCCACTGCAGGTTTGCCGCCTGCTCGCTCGTGAGCTTGTTCCCCGCTTCGTCAATCTCGGGGGCGGATGCTCCGATACATTCGCCGCATCGGGCCATTACCTGCAAACCGACCAGTTCCTCGCTCATGACGAATTCCTCGTTGTGAGCGAGAAGGAAATCATTGTGAATGGCCATGACGCACCTCTTCCGGGAAATGAATGAAACGCAATGCAGTCTATCGTCCGCACAATTCATCGTCTGTACCGAATAATCTGTATTCCCCGCTACACAGAATCCCCCAAATTCGTTATTCAGAGCCAACCCATGGCTCATTGGGGCGCATGCGGGATGCGAACGCTATCGGGCGCCTACTTCGACGACTGCTAGCCGGCCGATTTTCTGAGATGCCTCTTCTGTTTGCCTACTCAACGCTTCAATGCACGGTTGAAATGCAGCACTGAACCTGGTTTCATTTCTTAACCTGGCTAGATACTCTTGCGCCAACTTGTGTGCAACTCGCCAAGTGTCGCCATCAACCGCTGGATGAAGATGTACCGCGGATATCTCATCTCTCACGACACCGCCCGCGGTAGGACTGAAGGTCATGGGGAGCATGTCATACGCAGGACTTAATTCATATGGACTACCCCGGTCGCTCACAAACGAAAGGTTCCCGGCGTGCATGTCCGTGTTTCCAATCAGGGTCCCAAAAGCGAACAGCAGCGCAACACCCGCATGCGCCTGCGTGGTGATGGCCCTTTGTCTTACCAACTCAGCCGTCACCACGGGCCAAGGTGCTGTTGCGTTCCCGACAAATTCCCCATCAAGAGAAGCCAATGACAGCAGTGCGTGTCGGCCAAGTGCACCTTCTCTGTCGAACCGTTCAAGTTCCAAGAAGCGCTGCGCCCCAACGTCCACCACGCGCGACAGGGCGGCTGACACACCACCTGCTGCGAGCGTTTCCAAAGCAAGGTGTTCAGCCAGCAACAAATCGCGCCAGCGCGCGGCGATGGGGTTGTCATCGGGTACCGAAAATTTGACCAAGACATGGCCTTTGTCGCAATAGGTGCAGAACTTGGGCTGTTCGCCACCCGCCGATGACCAGGCTTCTCCTACGGTGAGGGCCTCTGCGGCAAGGCGAGGGTAATCGTTGGCTCGCACCACCAAGGGTGCCGGTGCGTTGACGAACCGGTCTCGAGCGAGATCCCCCAGCAGCAAATTGCCGACCGCGTCGCCCCCGTTGAGCAACAGGGCACGCAATGCATCAGTGTCACTCCAATGCCGGACATCAGGAGGCAAACCCAACCCGTTGGCGTGCTGGCGCGCATAGGCGCGTCCGAGGAAACCTTGAGGGCGCATGTCGGTTAACCACCATGGCAACCCCTCGTGATAGCTTGCCTGGCCATCGGAGTCCCGCATGACAAACCCGTCAGGCCTGACCGGACTGAGCTGCCCTAGAGGTTCAATCTGACCAAGTGCATTGACGCGGTAGACCGGTAGGTCGGGCAGGCCCCGGAAAGTGTCCCGCAGCGCGTATTGGGTTGAACGTGCAGCACCCAATGTAACGATTTCCCCAGGAACTGACGCCAATGCACGCGCAAGGGTTGGCCGGGTGACGCCCAGGCCTACGCACAACTTTCCTGCTGGTACAGGACCAGCAGCCAGTGCAGTACGGATTTGGGCGATGCGATCTACCATGTTGCTGTTTATATTACGTTGTATGTAACTATATATGTAACGATTCATGTAACGACTTATGTAACGATTGTATCTTGACTTCGACGACCTGTCTACACAGCAGGGGCATTCAAGTTCTCGAAGATGCCAATAAGACCCTCGTGCTCGCTGCGCATTGCAAAGACACCGTAGGGGACACCTAAAATGGAGCCATGAAAGCCAATTTGTACGCGCTTGCCGCCATTGGCTTGTGGGCCTCGCTCGCTGCGCTGGGTGTTTCACTCAGGCAGCTACCACCTTTTTTCCTGACCGGCGTGGCCCTGTGTGTCGGCAGCGTGCTGGCCTGGCCGGCCGCGTTGAAAGATCGCCAACTCTGGAAGATCTCACGCGCCAATCTGGCGCTGGGGGTCTTCAGCTTGTTCGGTTTTCACTTCCTGCTGTTCATGGGGCTGCGCCTGGCCTCGGCTGTCGAGGTCAATCTGGTCAACTACCTCTGGCCCTTGCTGATCGTCGTGCTCGCACCTCTGTATCTGCCGGGCATGCGGTTGCGCGGCGTGCACTTGTTGGCCGCCGCGATCGGTTTTGGCGGTGCTGCCATCGCCATTCTGGGCGGTAGCGACTTGCAATCTGCCGGCAACACGCACGCCGGCACAGAACCTGTAGCGGGTTATTCTCTGGCGCTCGGCTCGGCCTTCATATGGGCCAACTACTCGCTGCTGACCAAGCGGGGCGAGTTGACGGGCAAGGGTTTCCCGACCGCGGCCATCGGCCTGTTCGGACTGCTTTCGGGTCTGCTGTCGCTGCTTTGTCACGCTGTGCTGGAGCCCTCGGTAGCACTGGATGTCCGGCAGTGCTTGCTGCTGGGTCTGTTGGGTCTCGGACCCTTGGGCGCCGCATTTTTTCTCTGGGACCGGGCCTTGAAACTCGGCGACGTGCACCACATCGGCGTGCTAAGCTACCTGACACCGCTGGCCTCGACTGTGATCTTGCTGCTGGTCACCGGGCGTGGCCTTTCCTGGAACATCGCACTGGCGGCAACCCTGATCATTGGGGCGGCGATTCTGGGCACTCGCAAGAAATGAGAAGACGGCCGCTGCGGCGGACAATCCAGCCATGATCACCCTCAACGATGTCGAAGCGGCCGCTGCACGTCTGCAAGGCCATCTGCTGCGAACCCCCTGCGTCGCATCCAAAACCCTGTCGGATATCACTGGCGCGCAGGTGTTCCTGAAGTTCGAAAACCTGCAGTTCACCGCGTCCTTCAAGGAGCGCGGTGCCTGCAACAAACTGGCCCGGCTGACGCTACAGGAACGCCAACGCGGAGTGATCGCGATGAGCGCGGGCAACCATGCGCAAGGGCTCGCTTATCACGCCCAGCGCCTCGGGGTGCGCGCCGTAATCGTGATGCCGCGCTTCACCCCCGGCGTCAAAGTGGAGCGCAGTCGCGGTTTTGGCGCCGAGATTGTCCTGCGTGGCGATTCACTCGATGAAGCCAGCGCCCACGCTTTGGATCTGGCAGAGCAGCAACAAGCGGTCTTTGTTCATCCCTACGATGACGCGGACGTCATTGCGGGCCAGGGAACCGTGGCGCTTGAAATGCTGCAAGACGTGCCAGACCTGGACACTCTCGTGGTAGCGGTCGGCGGCGGCGGCCTGATTGCCGGAATGGCCACCGCCGCCAAGGCGATCCAACCTGCCATCGAGATCATTGGCGTACAAACCGCGCGCTTTCCGGCCATGGTCAACGCCATCAAGGGTACGCACTATCCACAGGGCAGCGGCAGTATTGCCGAAGGCATTGCGGTGGGCACGCCCGGCAAAATTACACGGACCATCATCGCTCGTCTGGTTGACGATCTGGTGCTGGTCGATGAAGGCGATATCGAGCAGGCCATCGTCATGCTGCTTGAAGTGGAAAAAACACTGGTCGAGGGCGCTGGTGCCGCGGGACTGGCGGCCCTGCTCAAATACCCGGAGCGCTTCAAAGGCAAACGCGTTGGGCTGGTACTGTGCGGCGGCAATATCGATCCCATGCTGCTGGCCGCCATCATCGAGCGCGGCATGGTGCGCGCGGGCCGGCTGGCGCGCATCCGGGTGAGCGCCCGCGATGTACCCGGCACGCTGGCAAAGATCACGGCAATCGTGGCGCAGGCCGGCGCCAATATTGACGAAGTGCATCATCAACGCGCGTTTACCACGCTGGCGGCGCAGAATGTCGAGGTGGAGTTGGTGATACAGACGCGCGGACCCCAGCACATCGCCGACGTCATGGCCGAGTTATCCGCGGCAGGTCTGCAGGCTGAGCAAGTGCAATGAGTTCAGGGGCGGCTCCGGATGAAAATTCAGTTGCTGAGTGACCTGCACCTTGAAGTTCACCCAAACTGGGTCGCCACAGCTGCGCCAGAGGCCGACCTGCTGGTGCTGGCCGGCGACATTGGCTCCTATCAACCCGGGTCGCTGCTGCCGGATACGGACTTCGGTCTGGCGCGCTTCTCGCAGAAAAATGGCTGGCCTGTGCCCTCGCTTTTTGTGCCGGGCAACCATGAGTACGACGCACTCGATTTTGATGTGGCACATGCACGCCTGCGCGAGACCTGCGAGCGACTGGGCATCGTCTGGCTGGAGCGTGAGGTCATCGTCCGGCGGGATCGACAGGACAAGGCGGTTCGCTTTATCGGAACCACACTGTGGAGCGACTTTGACGCACTGGGTCCAGCGCCCGACGCCGTCGATAACGGCTCGGCAGGACTCCTGGCGCAACAGCTCAAAGCGCGCGACAAGGCCTTTCGCGCCGCCAACTACTACCTGAAAAAAACCGGCACCTTGCGTCGCGGTATACCCATGCTGGCAGAGCAGGTGCGCGATCAATCATTGCTCTGCCAGGCCTGGCTGACAAGAGCTTTGCAGGTGCCGTTCGAGGGCAGCACGGTCGTGGTGACCCATTTCGCACCGAGCCTCATGAGCACCGACCCGCGCTACGGACGAACCCCCGGCAGCGCCGGCTTTTGCAATGCGCTGGATCCCTTGCTGGCACATGCACAACTCTGGTTGCATGGACACCTTCATGCACCCAGCAACTACGCCAAGAGCGGCTGCCGAGTCATCGCCAACCCGCTAGGCTACGCGCGCAAGAACGAGCAAGATTCGTTTCGGGAAGCCCTTTGCGTCGAGCTCTGACGAGGACAATTCGCTTGGTTACACTGGCGCTTTGACAGAGGAGATGCGCATGAAGATTCTTCTGGCCGTCGACGGCAGTGTCTACACCAAGAAGATGCTGGCTTACCTTGCCACGCATGACGAATTGTTTAGCCAGAACAATGACTACACCGTATTCACGGTTCAACCCGTGCTGCCACCGCGGGCACGGGCGGTTGTGGGCAAAAAAATTGTCGACAGCTACTACGCCGAGGAAGCCGAGAAGGTACTTGCGCCAGTATCCAAATTCTTGCTGCGACATGGCATCGACGCCAAGAGCAGCTGGAAGGTGGGCCATGCCGGTGAGAGCATTTCCAAGCTGGCCGACGGCGGAAAGTTCGACCTGCTGGTCATGGGCTCGCACGGCCACGGTACGCTGGTCAACCTGGTGATGGGTTCCGTCGCGACCCAGGTGCTGGCCCATTGCAAGGTGCCGGTGCTGCTGGTACGTTAACGCAAAGTTGCACTCAAGTCAGCGCCTTGGCGGCAGCGCTTGTCAGTGCACGGGTAAGCGCGTCCAGTACAGCAGAGTCCAGATTCCAGCAATGCCAGTACAAGTCGACCGGTAGCGCATGCCCCGGTGCGATATCGACCAGGCGCCCTTGCCTGAGGTGTTCTCTGACCTGCAGCTGCGGCACCACGCTGACACCCCAGCCGTCCAGCACCGCCCTGACCTGCCCTTCCGAACTGGGCACGTACAGCTGGCTCAGTGCAATCTGCTTGAGCTTGAGGGCGCGCCCGACAAACTCTGACTGCAGATCGTCCTTGCGGTTGAAAGCAATGAAGGGCAGGCTGCGAAAATTCTGCGGCGACAAGCCAGCTGGGCAATGTTCTGCAGCCCACAGCGTTTCTGCGACGGCGATATAGGACATGGCACCCAGAGGCACCAGTCGGCAACTGCGCAGAGCCTGCTTGACAGTGGTTACACAACCCAGCACCTGACCTTCGCGCAACCACTCAATGGTGAAGTCCTGGTCATCTGTGATGATCTCCAGGCCCAGGCCCTGCTGCGCCAATCGGCTCAGCGCCGGTAGCGCCCAGGTGGCGATGCTGTCGGCGTTGATAGCAATGGAGATCCGCTCAGCGTCGCCGCTTTTGCCTGGGGCGCCGGGTGTCAGGTCTTTCAGGTCGCGCTCCAGATCAGCCCGCAGCAAACGCATCTGCATGGCGTGTTTGAGCAGCAAGCGCCCGGCCGAGGTCGCGCGCAGTGGACGGCTGCGCACAATCAGAACCGTTCCGACCTGGACCTCAAGCGAACGCAAGCGCTGAGAGACGGCCGATTGGGTGATGGAAAGTCGCACCGCGGCACGCTCAAAGCCACCCTCCTCGACGATGGCCGCCAGGCATTCGAGAGCATTCGGATCAAAGGTGCTCAATAAGGTGACCTGATATGTTTTGGATCGGTCAAATTTTACTTTTGTTGCAAGAGGGCCGGAGCGGCCTGTGATTCAGCACTGGCTCCGTGCACTTGCAGCAAGCAATCCTGAAAGGCCCTGGTCACTCTGGAGGGCTGCGGCGAGCGCCGCACGATACTGAAAAAGCTGCATTCGTAATGAAACATATTGGCCTTGACCGCTCGCATCTGGCCGTTTCCAACAAACGCTTTCGCATAGTGGTCAGGCAGGAATCCGAGGTACTTGCCTGAAAGAATCAGCGTCGCAATCGATTCCTGGTCATACCCCGTGGCCTTGCGCGACAGGCGTCGCTGCTGGCTGACCTCCATATTGGGCGAGTGGTAACCCAGCCCGGCAAACTTGTGCCCACCCAAGTCGTCCCAACTCATGTCCGCCGGTTCGGCCTCGAACAGCAGATGTTGCGCGCCACAGTACAACTGCATGGTTTCGCCAAACAACTCGTCATAGGTCAGGGTGTCGGAGTTGCGATGTCCCGGAATCACGCCAACCTGAAACTGGCCATCGATCACACCGCGCTCGATCGCGTTCAGCGCTGCCACATACAGATGCAGATTCACCTCCGGGGCCAACTCGGAAAAAAGCGCGATCGCCGCGCCTAGCCGGGATTGCGGGTTGCTGGCTGTCTTGTCAAAGACGGCGATATTGAGCTGGCCGCCCATGCGGCGATGGATTTCGTCGACGCTGGCGCGAAAGGCGTCGGCGCCAGCGAGCAGGCGCAGGGTCTCGGCATAAATCTGCTGTCCCTCAATTGTCAAGGCGAAGCCGGCACGCCCGCGTCGGCAAAGGGTCAAGCCAAGGCGGGTTTCGAGGTCCTTGATGTGACGGCTGACGGTGGAAGTGCCAATGTTGAGTTCCAACTCCGCCGCCGCCATGCCACCGCACTCGACCACGCTCTTGAACACGCGCAGCAGGCGGATGTCCATGTCACTGAGTTGTCCTAGCGCAGGAGCACTTTTTACTTGCATATACTGGTAACTGAATAGTGATACTTATACATTTACAAGAGTAACAGAGATCTTGAGAATCGCTCCTTACCCTTCTCAAACTGGAGACAACATGGAAATGAACGAAGCAAGCCACCTGAGCGCCGACCGTACCGACGCCGCTTGGCTGGACGCGCACTGGATGCCCTTTACAGCCAACCGTGAATTCAAGGCCAAGCCACGGATGATGGTCTCAGCCCAGGGTTGTTACTACACAGACAATCATGGCAAGAAGATTTTTGACGGCCTGTCGGGCCTGTGGTGCTGCGGCTTGGGACACGGGCGCAGCGAGATTACCGAGGCGGCAACGCGTCAACTGGCCACGCTGGACTATTCGCCGGCCTTTCAATTCGGACACCCCTTGTCGTTTGAGCTGGCCAACAAACTCAAGGAATTGACCCCCGCCGGTCTTGACTACGTGTTCTTTACCGGCTCTGGTTCGGAAGCGGCCGACACCTCGCTGAAGATGGCGCGCGCCTACTGGCGCGCCAAGGGTCTGGGCCAGAAAACACGCTTGATCGGGCGCGAGAAAGGCTACCACGGAGTCAACTTTGGTGGCATCTCGGTCGGTGGCATCGGTGGCAACCGCAAGACTTTTGGTCAGGGCATCGAGGCGGACCATCTGCCGCACACGCAATTGGCAAGCAACGCTTTTTCGCGCGGTATGCCCGAGAAGGGTGCCGAGCTGGCCGACGATCTGCTCAAACTGATCGCACTGCACGACGCCAGCAACATCGCTGCCGTCATCGTCGAGCCGTTTTCGGGCTCGGCCGGCGTCGTGATTCCGCCCAAGGGTTATCTGCAACGCCTGCGTGACATCTGCACCGCCAACAACATCCTGCTGATTTTTGACGAAGTGATCACCGGATTTGGCCGCGCGGGCGCTTACAGCGGTGCCGAAGCTTTCGGCGTCACGCCGGACATCATGAACATCGCCAAGCAGATTACCAATGGCGCGCAGCCGATGGGCGCAGTGCTGGTGAAGAAGGACATCTATGACATCTTCATGGCGCAGGGCGGGCCCGACTACATGCTCGAATTTGCCCATGGCTACACCTATTCGGCACACCCGGTTCCCTGCGCTGTGGCGCTAGCCACACTGGATCTGCTGGTCAAGGAAAACATGGTCGAAAAAGTGAAAGCGCTGGCGCCGCATTTCGAGAATGCCGTACACGGCCTCACGGGTGTCAAACACATCACCGATATCCGCAATTTCGGTCTGGCAGCCGGGCTGACCATTGATGCCCTGCCGGGGGAGCCAGCGCGCAGACCTTATGAAATTGCCATGGCGATGTTGCAAAAAGGTTTTTATGTGCGCTATGGCGGCGATACGATTCAACTGGCCCCACCCTTCATCACGACGCCGCAGCAGATTGACAGCCTGATCAATGCCCTGGGTGAAACCATCAACCAAACTGCTTGACCCTGCTTTCGCCATTGTGAACGAAGTGACGCAATCCATACCCCTCAAGCCCTGGATTGCCGCGCTTCGCTCGCAATGACAGATCCGTTGATCACAACTTCATGAACAAAGCTATCCCCATGCAAACACTTCCTCAAATTCAACACCTGATCGGTGGTCAGCTCGTCGCAGGCGGCAGCCGCTCACAAGAAGTTTTCAACCCGGCCACCGGCATGGCCGAAAAGCGCGTGCTGCTGGCTGACAAACTCACGGTCGAGCAAGCCATTGCCAATGCGCATGCTGCCTATCCGGCGTGGCGCGCCACGCCGCCGCTGAAACGCGCGCGCGTCATGAGCACGCTCAAGGTACTGCTGGAGGCCAACGCCGAGCGCATTTGCGCGCTCGTCACAGCCGAGCACGGCAAGGTACTGGCCGACTCTCTGGGTGAGTTGCAGCGCGGCATTGAGAACGTTGAATATGCCAGCTACGCGCCTGAACTTCTCAAGGGCGAGCACAGCAAGAACGTTGGCCCGTCGATGGACTCCTGGAGCGAGTTTCAGGCGCTGGGCGTCACCGCCGGCATCACCCCGTTCAACTTCCCCGTGATGGTTCCCTTGTGGATGTGGCCCATGGCCATCGCCTGCGGCAACACCTTTGTGCTCAAGCCCTCCGAGCGCGACCCCAGCAGCGCGCTGCTGGTGGCGCAACTGGCACTTGATGCCGGACTGCCGCCCGGTGTGCTCAACGTGGTCAATGGTGACAAGGAAGCGGTTGATACCCTGCTGGCCGATAAACGTGTGCAGGCCATCAGCTTTGTCGGCTCGACACCGATTGCCCAGTACATCTACGCTACCGGTTGCGCCAACGGCAAGCGCGTGCAGGCTCTGGGCGGAGCGAAAAACCACGCCGTGGTGATGCCCGACGCCGATGTGCCAAACGCCGTCAGCGCCCTGATGGGAGCCGCTTACGGATCTTGTGGCGAGCGTTGCATGGCCATTCCGCTCGTGGTGGCTGTTGGGGACGCCACCGCAGATGCAGTGGTGGCTGGTCTCAAGGTGGAAATTGCCAAGATGAAAGTCGGCCCCGGCACCGATGCCAGCAACGACATGGGACCTCTGGTTACCCAGGCCCACTTTGAAAAGGTCAAAGGCTATGTTGACCAGGGCGTGCTCGAGGGGGCCACCCTGGTGGTCGATGGACGAAATGTCAAGGTGAGTGGCCACGAGAGCGGTTATTTCCTGGGCGCCTGCCTGTTTGACAACGTCAAGCCCGGCATGAAGATTTACCAGGAAGAAATTTTCGGCCCGGTGCTCGGCGTCATGCGCGTCAAGACGCTGCAGGAGGCGATGGATTTGATCGACGCCCACGAGTACGGCAACGGCACCTGCATTTTTACGCGAGATGGCGAAGCAGCGCGCTACTTCAGCGACAACATCCTGGTCGGCATGGTAGGCATCAACGTGCCCTTGCCGGTGCCCGTGGCCTACCATTCCTTTGGTGGCTGGAAGCGCTCCCTGTTTGGCGACCTGCATGGCTACGGGCCGGACGCTGTGCGCTTCTACACCAAGCGCAAAACCATCACCCAGCGCTGGCCGTCAGCCGGCGTGCGTGAGGGCGCGCTGTTCAGTTTCCCGACCAACCGCTAGCTTGGCGCTTCATGGGGCCACACGGGTGCTTTCTTCCGTGCGGGCCTCTTCGAGCAACCAACGCTGAAAGGCTTTGACGGCGGGCCGGCCGGCAATCGCCTCAGGCGTTACCAGGTAGTAGGCGTAGTGCTGTTCGACCACGATGTCAAAGGGCGCCACCAATCTACCCTCGGCGAGCGCCACCGCTACCAGAGGCCTGGAGGCCAGCGCCATGCCCAGCCCATCGACCGCCGCCACAAAGGCCAGGCCGGAGTCGCTGAAATGCGGGCCGGCATTGCTGTCAACACCCTTTACGCCTGTCAGTCGGAGCCACTCTTGCCAGCTGGGACGGACTCGCTCGTCAGCAATCGAATCGTCATGCAGCAAGACCTGAAATCGCACATCTGCCGGCTCTCGCAGTGGTGTGTTCGACTGCAGCAGTTTCGGACTGCAAACGGCGATGTAATCGGAGCCGAACATGCGGTCAACGCGAAACCCCGGATATGTTCCGGAACCATAGCGGATCACCACCTGAGAGTCTTCCTCGCGCAAATCAACGCTGTCAACGATCGGCGCCGCAACCGACTGCTCGGCGTCAATAGCAATGCCCGACCGGATGATATGCAGGTTCAGGCCCGGATGGGCCAGCGTCAAACGCCGCAGGCGTGGCACCAGCCAGCGTGCAGCAAACGAGGGCGGAGCGACGATAACGAGTCTGCCACTGGCCACATGCTCGTGTGCATTCTCTACCGCGACAGCAAAACACTCCAGTCCCTCTCTCACTTTGGGCAGCATGGCCTGGCCTTGCGGCGTGAGTTCCAGCGCCCGTGGCAAGCGCCTGAAAAGTGAGCGGTCGAGGAATTCCTCCAGCAACTTGATCTGGTGACTTACCGCCGTCGGTGTCACGGATAGCTCGGTTGCTGCCTTCTTGAAACTGAGATGACGCGCCGCCGCATCGAAAGCGCGCAAAGCATTCAAGGGCGGCAAGCGATAGGACATGGATGAAATTTTCTACTGTGTCAGATGAGAATTGATCGTTTGCTGCGGCGCAGCATCTGCATTATCGTAGCGCTGTGCTCCCAAAAGGAACACACGTCAAAAGAAAGGTCCGACACGATGGAAACCAACTATCTCGATATCGAAGCTCTCGTTCATCAGGCGCAACAAGATCGCAGCAAAGCCGTGGGAAACATGCTTGCTGCCAGCTGGGAAAAGTGCAAAAAGTTGTTCCGTGCACATGGGACTGGCCAGACCGTCGTCTGGCGCGTTCTGCCGCCTTGACGCTTTTCCTTGTCCCACTTTAATGCCTGGAGCTCTTATGAAAAAATTCTTTAGCCTGTTCAACTTGACCGTCGGCCTCTTGTTTCTTCTTGTCGGGTCAGCGATCCTCTTCAGCATCTCGCGCGCGCCGGCCAACGCTGGCGCCGGCTTTGTCGCGCTGCTGATCGCGGCGGTCTGCCTCTGGCTCGCCAGGCAGTCCGCCTCCGAAGGCAAAGTACAGTTGCCCTGAAGCCAGGCTCAGGGCCAGAAGACGGCCTGAAGCCGATCGCGCTTTGGCGGCAGACCGGGGCACTTTTCAACCCGAAAGCCCAGTTGCCGCAAGCGCTCACGAACGCTTGCGGCAACCGTATAGGTCGCCAGCGTGGTGCCAGGCCGGCACAGCTGTGCCACCAGATGCAAGGTTTCTGCCGACCACATCTGCGGGTTAAGTGCAGGGCTGAAGCCGTCCAGATACACCGCATCGGCCTGGCAATCGAGGTCTTGCAGCGCGGCCTGCACCTCACCCACTGCCAGCGTCAATTGCACACACCCGCCGGCAAAACTCCACTGGTGAATTCCCGGCGACAGACCGCGCCAGACTTGAGCCAGTTGCGCTGCCAACACAGGCAGGCGTGAAGCGATTGGCGAATCGGGATGATTTTCAGGACAGGCGGTGCGGGCGCTGCGAACAAGGTCAGCGCCGGTCACCGGAAAAGCTTCAACCGATGCATACTGCAAACTTTCACAGCGCTGTGGGTCCGCCTCCCAGGCAGCCCAGGTGCAGAGAAAATTGAGCCCCAGTCCAAAGCCGGTTTCTAGCACTGAAAAGCGCTCACGTCCGCGCCACACTGCCGGCAATCCGGTGCCAGTCAGAAAAACAGAGGTCGCCTGCGCCAGCCCGCCCGCGCGCGAACGGTAGCGATCCTTGAAGCGCGGGCTGTGAGGACTGCCGTCAGGCATCCATAGAACGGTTTCATCCGCGGAGCCGACGACTGCCGGTGGCGACTTAATCGCTTTGTCCATATCGCTTTCAAATCAAGAAGCAAGAGACGATATACCCATTGCCACCGTCCCTGATTATTCATTAGTTAAATGAATGAAGTAATAGTTATATTAATTGTTGTTCTCAAACACTCGTTCTTGAAACACACTGTGTCCTTTCACAACCCTGACTCTGGAGCACAACATGCTGATCGGCCTACCCAAAGAAATCAAGAACCACGAATACCGCGTCGGCTTGACACCAGCCAGCGTGCGCGAACTCACTTCGCATGGGCATCAGGTGCTGGTACAAACCGGTGCCGGCGCTGCCATCGGCTTATCCGACGAGCAATACAAGGCAGCGGGTGCCACGATGGCAGCAGACGCCCAAGAGGTATTCGCCAAGGCCGAGATGATCGTCAAAGTGAAGGAACCTCAGCCACAAGAGTGCGCCATGCTGAGAGCCGGTCAGATTCTCTACACCTACCTGCATCTTGCACCCGATCCCGAGCAGACCGCGGCCCTCGTCAAATCAGGCGCTGTCTGCATTGCCTACGAAACCATCACCGGCCCTGGTGGCGGTCTGCCACTGTTGGCGCCGATGAGCGAAGTGGCTGGTCGCATGGCGGTGCAAGCCGGCGCTTCGCACCTTGAAAAATCCAAAGGCGGCATGGGGATTCTTCTGGGTGGCGTACCCGGTGTGCCAGCAGCACATGTAGCCATCATCGGCGCCGGCGTCGTTGGCACCCACGCCCTGCAGATGGCAGTCGGCATGGGCGCCCGGGTCACGGTGCTGGACAAGAGCGTGGACCGCCTGCGCCAGCTGGACCTGATTTTTGGCAACCGCATCAATACCGTTTACTCGAACGCCCACAGCGTGGAAGAAGCCGTGCTTGATGCTGACCTGGTGGTGGGTGGCGTTCTGGTGCCAGGCGCCGCCGCGCCCAAGCTGGTAACGCGCGACATGATCTCGCGCATGAAGAAAGGCGCCGTCGTCGTTGATGTGGCCATTGACCAGGGTGGCTGTTTCGAAACCTCGCACGCCACCACCCATGCCGAGCCAACCTACATAGTTGACGGCGTGGTTCACTACTGCGTCGCCAACATGCCTGGCGCCGTGGCTCGCACCTCCACCTTTGCACTGAACAACGCCACCATCGGCCACGCCGTGGCACTAGCCGACAAGGGTTGGAAGCAGGCTCTGCGGGACAATGCGCACCTGAAAAACGGCTTGAACGTCGCCAACGGCCATGTGACCTACGAAGCGGTCGCCAGCGACCTGGGTTACCCGTACGTGAACGCTGACAGTCTGTTGGGCTGAGCTGGCAACACGGGCGGCATGGCAAGCCGCCTACAATTTGCCGATGAACAGCCCCACCCTCACCATCGATGTCGTCTCCGACGTCGTCTGTCCCTGGTGCTATATCGGCAAACGCAAACTGGAAGCTGCCTTGGCCAGCGCCGAGGCCGGCGACCTGCCGACGACAGTGATCCGCTGGCATCCGTTTCAGCTCAATCCGGATATGCCGGCGCTGGGTGTGCCGCGCAAGCAGTACCTGGAAGACAAGTTTGGCGGACCAGAGCGCGCCGCGGAAATCTACGAGCGTGTCCGCGCCGCCGGTCTGGCCGTCGGACTGCAGCTCAATATCGACGGCATCACGCGCCAGCCCAACACACTGGCAGCACACGCGCTGATTGCCTTTGCCCAGCAGGGTGACGCGGATGGCAACGACATCAAAGAGCGTCTGCTGAAGGCCTATTTTGTTGAAAACCGCTTCATCGGCGAC
>CAITQH010000414.1 GCA_903894475.1 uncultured beta proteobacterium | reverse complement strand
TCGGCTAGCACCGCGCCAAGTGTGCTTTCACCGGCCGCATTGACCTTGCGATCCAGCACAGAAGAGATCCGACCCACCACCACATCGGCAATGGTGGCTGTCAGGTCGCCATAGCGGCGCACGATCTGGTCGATGGCGGGGTCGCGCTGCAGCGTCGTGTATTCGGCCGGCACTGCAAGCAACTTGCCTGTGCTGTCCTTGACGCCCACATCGTTGAGTACCAATTTGTTGTTGGCGTCCTTGGCGATGACCTTCTTGGTCACGGCGTCCAGCGTCAGATCGACCTTCGTGACCAGTCGGCCGTAAGACCCTGACTGTGTGATGAGTTTTCCGTCAGGCCGGAAGCACACATATTCCTGATGCGTATGACCACTGAGCACAAGATCGACCGCAGAATCCATGCGGTCAGCCAGTTTGATGATCTCGCCGCTGAAACCGGGACAGGACTTGTCGAGCAGCGTCCTGGCGCGCGTTTCCCCGCCCTGGTGAATCAGTACCACGATGACGCTGACGCCTTTGCTCTTGAGCTCCGGCACCAGTCGGTTGACGGTCTCAACTTCATCGGCAAATTGCAGTCCGGCGACGCCCGCCGGAGTGACCATGCTAGGAGTCTCTTTCAGGGTCAGACCGATGAAACCGATCCTGACGCCTCCGAGCGTGCGAACGGCATAGGGCGGGAACAGTGTTTCTCCGGTCTTCTGGTCCGTCACGTTGGCTGCCAGGTACTGAAAGCTTGCACCCTTGAACTGACCCTGGTTCATGCAGGTGTCCACACCGACGATACCGGCGCTGCCATCAGCCGTCTTTGGAAAACAACCACCCTTTTGCATGCGCAGCAATTCACTGCGGCCCTTGTCGAATTCGTGGTTGCCGACACTCGTTATTTCAAGTCCGATCTGACTCAGAATATCGATCGTTGGCTCATCATGGAACATGCCTGAGGTCAGCTGCGATGCGCCAATCATGTCGCCCGCGCCAACGACCAAGGTGCGCCCCGGGTTGAGTTGCTTGAGACTTTGTACCAGTGTGGAAATGTAGGCCGCACCACCGGTTGATACGCGTGCACCCGCCTCGTTGCTGCGATCGGGTACCAGCACGCTGCCGGGCGGCGGCAATATGTTGCCATGAAAGTCGTTGAGTGAGATCAACGACAGTGTTATCGGTTCCTTTGCCGCCGGCTCGGCAGCAAAGGCCAGACTGAAGACACTGGCCAGCGCTGCCCACAGGCAGACGCTGGCCGCGCGCTTAAAAGTCGGTGCGCAGCGTAACCGAGACAAAACGCGGGCTTCCAACGTAGTAGAACGGCGTGCTGCCACCGGTACCCAGGGCACGCGTCGTGAAGTTACTGCCGCTACCGGAATTGATGCGCAGATAGCTCTGGTCAAACAGATTGTTCACGTTGAACTGAACAGATGGCTTCTTCAGGAATGCCGTGTCGGCAAAGCGATAGCCCAGGCTGACATTGACCAGCGTGGCTGCATCCACTGACTCGTCGTTCACCAGAGTGGAGAAGGCCGTGCCGGTGTACTTCAGGTCCGCATTGCCGTACCAGTTGCCACTGTTGTAGCCCAGGCGCAGACCACCCAGCCACTGCGGTGTATCTGGCATTTGCTTGCCACTGGTAGGCTCGAAGGCCGTGGCACTGGTTCTCAGATCGCTTTGCATCTTGCTGTCGGTGTAAGACAGCGAGCCATAGAGTGACCAGTTGTTGTTCAGCTTGTAGCCCGACTCCAGTTCGAAGCCTCGTGTAATCACGTCACCCACGTTGAAATCGGTTGACAGGGACGAAACCGGGTCGTAAGCGCGGGCAATGCGATTGGCAAAACTGATGTAGTAGACCGAGCCGGAGAAGGTCCAGTCCTTGCCGGCAAAGCGGTAGCCGAGGTCAAGGTTGGTCGACGTTTCCATCTCGACGGCCGGGTCACGCAGGGTCGCACCGGTCAGCAAACCATTGACGGTCGTACCACCCACCAGCAGCGATTGGTAGCTGAAGTTTCCTGGCGCCTTCATGTTGCCGGCAACATTGAAGAACACTTGCCGCTCGGCGTCAAGCGTGTAACGCACGCCAACACTGGGCAGGACCTTGCTGTAGGTCTTGGTCAGGTTGTAATCAGCGCCCTGGCCAGAGCCCTCATTGGCGAAATTGGTGAAATCGCGCTTGATCTCGGAGTTGCGCAAACCCAACTGCAAATTGAGCTTGTCCTGCATCAGGTTGATGCTGTCCTGAACAAACAGGGATGAGGCTGAACTGATGGTGATCTGATTGCGTCCCTGGTACGCGGTGCCATCCTGACGACGCAGATACAGGCTCTCATCCTGCAGCCAGACGTCACTCGAATTGCCAAGACTGTCAACCCGGACGGCAGGTTGGGTCTGGATGTGGCGCGCACGCTCGACCCAGTAGCCGGCCAGAATGTTGTTATTGTCCAGGCGGATGTTGGTCTTGAAGGTGGCGCCTGGGCGATAGGTTTGCGTCAGGGACCCGCGGTAGACCAGAACCTTGTCCAGGTTGTCGCCATCGCCATTGATGTCAGCCAGGCCACCACCACGAATGGTGCCTGCCTTGGATTCGCTAAGCAGTTGTTCCTCCTGCCCGCCAGTGCCAAAGCCGTACCAGAAATAGGGTTCGGCCGAGAAGGAAACGTCCTTGTTAACCTTGAACTCCGCCTTGCCGGTCCACAGGTAGTTCTTGAACGGATTCAAGTTGAAACCGTAGTAAGTGTCGGGCGCGCCAGGCAGCACATCGGACTGTGCTGTGCCAGCCGCTGGCGTGACGTGCACGGGCACTTTGGTGCTGAAGTCCAGTTGATTGCCCGAGGCAGCAATATTGGCTTTGGACAGGGTGAGGATGTTGTTGTTGAGTGCCTTGTTGTAGAGCAGGCTGGTGGAGAACGCAACACTGTCGCTGGCTTTGAACTCGGCACCCAAATCGATGTGGTCCTTGTCCGCCTTGCCTTCGCCCTTGAACTTGTCGGCCTGGGACTTGGAATAGGAAATAAAGACCTTTGCCATGTCGTTGGCAAATTTACCGGTGTCAAGGCGGACAAAAGTTTTGGAAAAATTCAGCATACCGAACGATTGCGCCAGACGAATCCGGAACTTGTCCGCGGGCGAGCAGGTCACCATGCCGACATTGCCCCCTGAAGCGCCCACGTGAGGTGCTTCGGTATCGGTTGACCCTTGTGTCACGAACACTTCGCACAGATTGTCGATATCCGAATACTCTTGCGGGAAGACAGAAAAACTTCCTGAATCATTGACCGGAGCACCGTTGATGGTGAAACCCATCTGATCGCTGTTGGCGCCACGCACCCGCAAGCCGCCACCAAAGAGGCCGGTGCCGTCATAGCTGAAGGTGTTGACACCCGGCAGCATTTCGATCGCCTGGTAAGGATTGCTTGATGGGCTGAGGGTTTCCAGATGCGCCCGGTTCACCGAACTGCGCGCCTTGGGAGTGTCTTCCTGAACCAGCAGACCGGTGCTGGTTCCGCCGCTCTGTCCTTCAACCGAAATTCGGCCAATGTCGGTTGGCGCCTGCTGGGCCCACAGGGCCGGAGCGCTGCATAGAGCGCCGACCAACAGGGCGATGGGGGTGGGTTTGAAGTGTTTCATAGGATCAATGCTTTCTAACAGGACGGTGGTGGGAGGGGCAGGGTGGAATGAACAAAATGGTATCAGGAACTCGGTGGCGTGAATTCAATTTCGGCGCTGAATTTGTGCTGTTCCTGGCCGACCCAGGTTTCGGCAGGGAAGGCCGGGTAAACGCCGCGGCGCACTGTGGATATGGCCGCGTCGTCAAGCAAATTCGAATTGGAAGATTCAAGAATCCCGGCATCGAGCAGGGCACCGCCTCTGGCCAGTGTGAACCAGACCTTGACTTTGCCCTGTGGACGCTGCTGGCTCGCAGCGCGCCCGGTCGGGTATCGCTTGGTACTGTTGAGCATGGCTCTCAGCTTGGCGGCGTACTCACTTTCCATGGAGGCGGCGATGGCTTTCGTGTTATCAACCGGTTGCGGTGCTGCGATCACTACGGCGTTGGCGGAGACCGGCTGCGTTGGATCACGCAGCGGCAGTTCCACCGCCTTGATGACGGGCGGCGGTTGTACTTCCTGATGGATCTGCGGCGGCGGCGCGTTGTCCCGGGGCACGGTGAGTTCGCGTGGCTTGATTTCTTTAGGCGGCGGTGGCGGCGGAGGGATGATCACTTCCTGAATCACCACCGCTTCCAGCGGTTTTTTGATGAAATTAAGTCCCTTGCGCGCCATGCCGGACACCAGTGCGTAGCCCAGGAACGCGTGCAGAGCGACCACCAAGACGATGCCCTGCAGCTGTCGCGCCGGATCTCTGGGTTGGTAGCGATAGTTCAGGGCAAGGGAACTCATTAAATGAACTTCCCGCCAGCATGCGCTGCTTGAGCGATATGGATTCGCACCGTGTTTCCCTTTGGCTGGCGTGGCTCAGTATTGGATTTGGCGTTGGTAGCATTACGTCATTTCGCACTGATGCCCTATTCGCCGGAGATGAACTCGCGCCGGCACCAACAGCCGCTAATCTAGCGCCTAATTATGACAGTTGGAAGACAAAATCAGCAATCAGGCGGTGCTAAAGTTTTTGCCCAAGCGCCAGTCCCCGCAGGAACTCTGCCAGCCCACGATCGAGTTCCAGTTCGGCTACCAAACTTGCCGCCTGCAGCGCATCGCGCCTGGCTCCAAGACCGGTTTGCAGCTTGCTGGCCTGCACCAGCCAGGCTTGCTTGTGCTTGCCCGGTAGCAGGCTTTCAAGCGCTTCCAGGTTGTAACGCATTCTTTTGGCCAGAATGCGCACCCGATGCTCTTGCGTCGGCTCGGCGGCGCCCCGACCTGCCCGCTTTAGCTGCTCATGCAAGTGCTCGATTCGATTTTTAGTCCAGCGGCGCAGTGATCCTTCAGGTTCCGTTGCAGCCTGCTGCGCAGTACTTGAAGCGGTCAACCCGTGCAGCCACTGGGTGGTAGCCAACAGACAAGCACCCAGGGCCGGATCCTGCAGCGCGTAACGCACCGCCTTGCGTTGCAGATTGGCGGACTGCTGCAGGGCCTCGGTCATGGTCTGCCAGAGCTCGGCGCGGCGCGGATCCGCTGCAATATAGGCATCAGCGGCAGCAGGCAAGGTTTCTATGCGGGCCACGTCCAGGTCACGGAGTCTGCCCAGACAGCTCAGCAGTGCCAGCAAGGCCTGCCAGGAGGGTGCGCTCTGCGTCGCCAGCACGGGGGCGAACAGACGTCTGGCGCTTTTGAAGCGCCGCCAGCCGACCCGGGCCTGATGCACCAACTCGGGTTCGTCCGAGAGCAGCAAGCTGTTCAAGTTGCCGGTAAATTGAGAAAACATCTCCTGCATGACGCGCTGCGCCACCTCGGTGCGCGGCAGCTTGGCCGACAAGCGCTGCGGCCGGGCGCGCAATGGCGCATGGATAGCCCCTTGCGCCAATGCGTAACCGCGCTCTGCTTTGCTGGCAGACGCTGGCAATACGGCAATACTGGCAGCGATCTGGTTTGCCACTTCAAAAAGGGCGGCTGCGGGGCCAGCTTTAAGTTCAAGTTCGAGTTCGCAGATCGGTGTGGCGCGCTCGCCGTGGATGATCTGCCCGATGTCGAGCGCCACCTCGACCACGCAACCACCCGGCCGGCGCAGCAGCCAGACGGTGCGCTCGAAGCTGGTTTCAAAGACCGGTGCCAAGGCGCGGAACAGTTTGCCGTCTGGATCCAGGTCTGACCACGGCGTAGCTTGCAAGCTCTTCAGCGACAAACTGGCACTGCGCAGCGGAGTCTCCCATTCACCACGCTGACTCAGCGCCGAGTCGGGTCGGCCGGCGGTCTTTAGAGTTTGCAGCCACTTCGGCTTTTCTGCATCACCCAGACGCCGCAGTCTTAGGGCAACCCGATGTTGCCGCAGCGCAGAGTCAGGTGTGTCGAAATAGATGTTATACAAGTGCAGGCGTGTGCTCTTGCGCCTTGCCAGGATGGGACTTTGGGCCAGCCGCCTGGCCAGCGTTAACGGATCAGCGCCCGGCAGAGCCAGTTTGAGTTCTACTTCCTGCGGACATTGAATTCCGGGGGCTGCTTTCATCAATTCATTGATGCACTGACGTCCGAGGA
>CAITQH010000413.1 GCA_903894475.1 uncultured beta proteobacterium | reverse complement strand
GTCGGCGTACCGCGTGGTAATGCGCACGTCCTCGGCTACACCGCCGCAGAAGGGATGCGTTGAGATATCCAGACGACCGGCCGAGAAATCGAAACCCAGAACAGCCATGAGTTCCAGCCCCAGCGCGCGCTGACTCGCCACCGGGAACGGGCCGCGAGCCTGTACAACAGACTCGCTGGTCTGCTTTGTGCTGACCTTGCCAATCAAATCGGGCAGCCAGGTTTTGAGTTCGCCAAACAGAGCATCAATATCGGCACTGCGCGTGCCGGGCTCATACTTGTCCATCAGCGCGTCATAGGGGCTGACACCCCGGGCCTGAGAGAGTGTCTGAGCTTCTTCGCGGGAGAGCTTCACGACTTCGGAGAAGTTCTCCAGAAAGCCCGGCCAATCATTTTCCTTGCGTTGCGTGCGCCAGGCATGCTCGCAGCGCGAGCCGGCCAGGCTCTTGGCTGCGATCAAGCGCTCCGGCAACAAATTGGCTTGTTCCCAATCGCGGCGCATCTCGCGCAGATTGGCGCGCTGCACCGGATCGAGCGCTTCACTCTGGGCCGTCGCCACCACGGCGTGCAGCGACTTGTCGGTCAGTGTCTGATGCATGAGTACATCGAGTTCTGCCAGGGCTGCGCCTCGCGCCGCGTTGCCGCCGGGGGGCATCTTCGCAGCCTGGTCCCAACTGGCGATGGCACCCAGATGCTGGTAGTGGTAAAGGCGCGTAAAGGTGGCGGTCAAGGCCTGATAAGCAGGTAGATTCATACGAAAGAATTGAATCCGGAAAAAGGGGCGGTCGCCCGGTGCGCGCATTGTCACACTTCGGGTGCAATCGCGCTCTCGCTACAATCCCGCCCATTCTTCACTCTGGTAGCCCCTGATGTCCGACCGCCTTGCTGTGCTGCCGCAGTATCTGCTTCCCAAGCAGGCCCTGACAGCCCTGGCCGGGTGCATCGCTGGCGCCCAGGCGGGCCGCCTGACGACGCAGTTGATCAAGTGGTTTGTGCAGTGCTATCAGGTCAACATGAGCGAAGCGGCCAATCCGGACATCGCCAGCTACGCCAGCTTCAACGATTTCTTCACTCGGTCACTTAAAGACGGAGCGCGACCACTTGCCAAAGCCGAGCTGATCTGCCCGGTCGATGGTGCCATCAGCCAGTTCGGCGCTATCCGCGGCCAGCAGATTTTCCAGGCCAAAGGGCACGACTATTCCAGCACCGCACTGCTTGGTGGCGACTCGGCTCTGGCCGAACGCTTTGACAACGGCAGCTTTGCCACGCTGTACCTGAGCCCGAAGGACTACCACCGCATTCACATGCCGTGCGGCGGCCGTTTGCAGCGCATGATTTATGTGCCGGGCGAATTGTTCTCGGTCAACCCAATGACGGCCCGCGCTGTGCCGGGTCTGTTCGCACGCAACGAGCGTGTGGTCTGTGTTTTTGAATCAACCAGCGGTCCGTTTGCGCTGGTTCTGGTGGGTGCCACCATTGTCGGCAGCATGGCAACCGTCTGGCACGGCGTGGTGAATGCCGAGCGCGGCGGTGAAATGCGTGAGTGGCGCTATGACGATCAATCCGTGAGCTTGCAGCAAGGCGTCGAGATGGGTCGCTTCCTGCTGGGCTCGACCGTCGTGCTGTTGTTTCCCAAAGGTCCACTGAAATTCAACCCGGCCTGGGCGCCCGGGCGGGCTATCCGCATGGGTGAGGTGATGGGGCACAGGGCCTGAGGCCTCATACCAAGTCCCGTAATTCGCACCCCGATTCCGCCATGCCGGTCTGACGCAGATTGCTTTCGCCAATCCTAGTCTCAGGCGTGTGTGAGCCGAGGGCGACGCAATGGGTGACTCCGCGAATGTCCTCCGGCCTGCGGCCTCCCCCTTGATTTCGCTGCGCCACCCACTGCATCACCCTCGGCAACAGGCGTCGATGGTTTGCGCTGCTCGCACACCAACGCTGCTTGATAGATCGGGCTGTTGGGGCACTCAGCGCAGCGGCATAAAGGCGGAGGCCGAAGGCCGGGGGACAGCCGCGGAGCTGAGTGCCCCAACAGCCTGATCCACCCAGCCCACTGACCCGAGTTTGACTTAAAGGCCGTTCTGCCAAAATGCGCCCATGAAGTACGAACACCTATTGATCTCCCACGACGGCGCTATCACGACGCTAACCCTTAACCGTCCCGAGAAGCGCAACGCGCTGGCCATGAACGTCATGCTGGAATTGACGCAGGCACTGCAGGCCGTGGCACAAAGCGATGCACTGGGTGTGATATTGGCAGCCAATGGCCCCGTCTTCAGTGCCGGCCATAACTTTGGCGACATGGCGGGTGCCAGCCTGGAGCAGGCGCGCGAGCTGTTTGCTGTTTGCACCGCCATGATGGACGCGATCCAGGCCATGCCGCAGCCGGTGATTGCCAAAGTGCATGCACTGGCCACGGCGGCGGGCTGCCAGTTGGTGGCGAGTTGCGATCTGGCCATTGCTGCCGACACCGCTTCCTTTGCCATCCCCGGCGGCAAAGGCGGTCTGTTTTGCCACACGCCGCTGGTGGCGATCGCGCGCAGCGTCGGGCGCAAGCGGGCACTGGAAATGGCGCTGACTGGCGATGCGATCGACGCCAGGACGGCAGCTGAATGGGGCTTGATCAACCGCTGCGTCCCGGCCGACCAACTGGATGCCGCTACGCTGGATTTGATCGGTCGCGCCAGCCGCGGCAGTGCGCTGTCCAAGGCACTGGGCAAGCAGGGCTTTTACCGGCAGGTCGGTTTGCCACAAGACCAAGCTTACGAATTGGCAGTTGAATTGATGGCTTCATCTGCCATGACGCCGGACGCTCAGGAAGGCATGCGGGCCTTTCTGGAAAAACGCCACGCGCATTACACGCAGCGCCCCAAGCTCACTTGAAGATCACGGTCTTGTGGCCGTTCAGCAGGACCCGGTGCTCGCTATGCCATTTGACAGCGCGCGCCAACACCTGACTCTCTGTGTCGCGGCCTAGCGCCGTGAGGTCTTCCACCGTTTTGCTGTGGTCCACACGTGCCACGTCCTGCTCGATGATCGGACCTTCGTCAAGTTCGGCGGTCACGTAGTGCGCGGTGGCACCAATCAGTTTTACGCCCCGTTCATGTGCCTGGTAATAGGGCTTGGCACCCTTGAAACTGGGCAGAAAGGAGTGATGAATATTGATGGCTGCTCCTGAGAGCTTGCGGCACAGGTCGTCGCTCAGAACCTGCATGTAGCGCGCCAGCACCACCAATTCGGCGCCCTCACTCTGGATAATCTCAAACTGCTTGGCTTCGACCTGGCTCTTGCTTGCCGCGCTGACAGCAAAGTGGTGAAACGGCACGTTGTAGCTGGCCGCAAGCTGGTAGAACTCGCGGTGGTTCGAAATGATGGCCCGAATGTCCAGCGGCAGCAGTCCGCTTTTCCAGCGAAACAGCAGATCGTTCAGGCAATGCCCCTCCTTGCTGACCATGATCACCGTGCGCATCGGCTCCGCTCTGGCATGCAGGCGCCAGTTCATCTGATACGGCCGGGCAAAGGTCGCGAGTTGCGCCTTCAGTTCCTCATGGCTCAGCTGCGCACAGGCAAACTGCACACGCATGAAGAAAAGCCCGGTACCCAGATCGTTGTACTGCGCAGCCTCTTCAATATTGCCGCCGCGCTCGGCCAGAAAACCGGAAACCGCATGGACCAATCCGATGCGATCCGGGCACGACAGGGTCAAAACGTAGACAGGGCTCATGGATTTGATCAAGTGGGTGGGCGCCGGCTGGCGCCAAATTTTGCACAATAGTCAACGATCGGCGCTGCTATTGCGGGCCAAAATGCGTCGAAGTTCGCGGCGCTTTCTGAGGAGTCAGGCGCTATTTCTGGTCGGATCAGAACCGCTTTCACATTTACGCCCGGTGCCAGATGCAAAGGCACACCGAGGCTGCGGTCAACATGCCCGCCGCCTGCCAGCAGGACGACAGTCTTGCCAACCTGGGCTGCTTTGGTCAGCGTATCGGCCATCGCAATGTCACGGGCAATCTGGACCCGCGTCATAGGTGCAATCTGGCTCTCGGGCAGCATGTCGCAATGGCCGGTGCGAATATTTTGTTGCTGGGCTTTAAGCGCCGGAACTGCCAGCGCAGCGTCAAGTTCCGTTCTGGCCATCGCTTGGCGCAGTTGCGCTGGCGCCAGATTGGCCCCCAGTACCGGCACTGCGGCGCGCACGGCCGCCATCACCGCCGGACCGTAGGCGCTCCAGGGCCAGCCCTCGTTGTTCCATTGCAATGCCTGGCGCACCGCGTCTTCACTGGCGTCGCGCGCCAGACCCGCGGTAGATTGCCCTTGGCTGGCCATCTCGAGCGCCAGCGCGGCCAGTAATTTTTTTGATGCCAGCGTTTCTACAACAAGGCGATGAACCTGCTGGTGATCCGGCGCATCGTGCTGCTCGCCCAGCAGGATGACGTCAGCAGGCAGCAGTTGGCGCAGACGCTCAGCCCGACTTGCGTCGGAATAATCGGGTACTGCAGGGGTGAGAGCACAAGCCCCCAGACTGACAACCAGGGCGACTGTCCAGAGTCGTCTGCCTCTCATCAAGAAACCTGTCGCCAGTTGAGGTGGCGCCGTTCAGTGCACGACGACCGGATTCTGTGCCAGTTCAGCGTATTGCTCCAGCGTGTCTTCAACTTCTTCCTGGGTCGGCGTTTTTTGCTGCCAGGCAGAAATATGTTGCTGAAACAATTCAGCCCAGGATCCGTCAAGATATACCTCTTTGCCGGAACGCTTGTCGATGATCTCAAAGCCGTGCCGCGCCAGAGTGGGCACCAACAAGACTTGCGTGACCTGCTCACCCTCAATCTCGCAGGGCGCATCGGCTGCCACGGCATTGGCCAGCATATGTGTCACCGAATAGGTGTCCGAGTCGTAGAGCGTGTGCATGCCTGATTATCCCTTAATAGTGACTGTTCTGCAGGTGGCCACAGAGCTCCGGATTTCAAGACACCTATTTTCGTCATAGCGAAGGCCTGCGGCGATCAGCACCGGTTCAAACCGGAGCTTCGCTGGAGAGCCATTTTTGATCAATGTAGTCACCATTGGTTTCGGTAATGCGGATTCGGGCCGGCAAATAGCCCAGCGCCGGTGCCAGCCACAGTTCGACCCGCTGGTCAAATTCCCTTCTTGGATTGCGCACCAATTTGCGCGTCGCCAGTTGGCCCCCGGGCAGGTTCAGCGTCTCATCCTCTTCCACCGTAAAGAGCCAGATGTCGGCGTCGCGCGGCCCAATGATTTGCAGGGTGATCGTGCTGGCTCTTGGAAAGCGGTCCGGGTCGCCAGCGATCATGGCCGCCAGTTGCAGCACAACGCTGAGCCTATCCTGCGCACCATCCAGCAAGGGTGCGTCGGGCGTGTTCGCGCTGAACGTGACCTGGCCCTTTTCGCGCACAAAATGCGCCGCAACCTCGCTGCGGTACTTGTCCGAAAAGCGGGACGGTGACAAGCCGTCTGCTGTGATTTGCCCTCGGCTGGTTTGCACGCGGCGCAGGCCAAAGGCGCCAAATGCGAGTCTGGCATCGTAGCTTTCACCGTCTTGGCGCCATCCCATTTCAGCATTCAAGCTGAAGGGAAACTTGTTCGATGAGACTTCGTATTTGAGATTCAAGGAGGCGGGCACGCTGTAGCGGCTGGCCCAGGCGACGTCTTCGCGCAGATGGCGCGGCGCCTGCACCAGGGACTCGACCTCGGCCACCTCGGGCTCCCGGGTGACCACATCCTCGGAACGACTTGACGCACGCTCGTCCAACCCGGCACCCAGCACAGGGACTGCCATTTGCTCTGCTGCAAGGGGAAGTTCCTGCACGGCGTCCGCCTGGAATGGCGGCGAAACGTCTCTCGCAGGCAAAGTCAGCGCCTTTTTGACAGCCTTCGGGACAGGAACTTTGGCTGCCGGCAGCGCCTGAATCGCCCGCGTGCTAAAGCTCAAACCGGGAGCTGTTGGTGTCACCTCTATGCGCAACATCACCCCCATCAACAGCATCCAATGCGCCATCAATACGGTCAGCACCAGTGGCGCGAACACCCTGAACGAAAGAACAGCGCCACGTGACTTCATTGCGGATATGGCCTGTCCATCAATGCCTTGCATCGGATCGGCTCTTTCGGTATGCCCTGGGAGTCCCGCCAGTCCACAACCTGAAGGCTCGATGAAAGACGGTGATATTGGCAAAACCGATTTCTGCCGAGATGGCATCGACTGATCTCTTGGTCTTTACCAAGAGCTGTACCGCCACGTCTCGTCGCAAGACGTCCTTGATCTGATGGAATGAGGTTCCCTCTTCCAGCAGGCGCCGACCCAAGGTGCGAGTCGAGAGATTGAGTGCCTTGGCCGCGGTTGTCATGTCGGTCTTGGTATTCAAGTTGGACTCGATGTAGCTGCGTACCCGATGGCTTAGCAGACTCTCGTCGAACGGCACAAAAAACCAATTCTGTGGCGCGTTGAACAAGAAATCGCGCAACTCCAGTTTGCTTCGATGCTGTACCGGCTCGTCAAAATACGAGGCCTTGATATGCATGGCGGTGACCGGCTGATCAAAGTACACGGGGCCAGGAAAGATGAAAACGTATTCCGACGCATCCAGCGGCCTCGGAAAGGCGAAATCGACCCGTTCGATGGCGATCTTCTTGCCAATCACCCAGGAGGCGATGCCGTGGACCAGCTTGAGGTGAAACTCCTGAACCAATCGACCATTCTTTGCATCCGTCGGATAGCGCTTGATGCTCAGGCTGACAATGTCTGAGATGCGTTGTACGCCAAACGAAAATTCATCCGACAGCAAGTGGTCAAACTGTTGCCAGCGGCGCAAGGCTGACTGAAGATTTGACGCATCGAGCAGGAAGATGATCAGGACTTTCAGAGTCCCTTTGCGCAGCGGCCTTCCGTACAGCCCAGGCATTTCATCGTCAAGCCGCTCTACCAACGACTGGAACAGCGTGGAAAACTGCTCCTGAGTGATACGCGCATCTGGCATCGAAAGCAAATTTTCCGAAATTCCAGCCTGCCGCATGATTCGACTCAAGTCAAGATGATCTACCCTGATTCCCTCAAGAAATGTCTTGATGTAGGAGGCTGGCAGGGTCGTTTGAAATGCATTCATGCGTGGCCAAAATTGTAAATTTATTGGCAAAAACCGTCAATAAAGTCGAACTTGCTTCGACTACTATTTTTCCCAGCCAGATGCCTGACCTCCATTCATGGCGTCACAAGAACCAAGGAGAATTTCCGACTGCCTTCATTTTGCTGACCTTGAGTCGCAATGAACTCAACACCGGCAATCCCGGTTCTGGCATCGGTCTGCCTGTTTTTCGGGAAGCAAATTCAGTTTCAAGCAAGTACAAACCAACGGACATATCATGCAAAAACCGACTTCAACTCCTCGCTTTCCGCCACAGACAAACACTCTGCGGCACCCCTTCAAGCCAAGCCTGCTGGCTTGCGCGGTCAGTGGCGCGGCGCTGGCTTGCGCCACCTCCGCGGCCTATGCGCAGTCCAATGCCGACAGCGGCAACAAGCTTGAGAGCGTGATCGTCACGGCGCAGAAGCGCCCGCAGACCCTGCTTGACGTGCCTGCTTCCATTCAGGCAATGTCGGCCGATCAGGTACGAGAGCTTGGCATCACCGATTTTGTTTCGCTATCGCAATACACACCGGGTGTCATCGCCTCCAATCAGGCCGTGGGGGGACGCACCGTTCAGACCTTCACCATCCGTGGTGTCGGCATGGACGACTCCCGTCCCAACGGCAGTCCATCCGCCGCAGTGCATTTCGATGGCGTTTACCAGGGTTCTGCAGCCCTCATCGGCGGACAGATGTTCGACGTCGAGCGTGTTGAAATACTCAAGGGGCCACAGGGAACCTTGTACGGCCGCAACACGACGGCTGGAGCCATCAATGTGATTTCGCGCAAACCCGGCAAGACCTTCGAAGGCGTTGCCGAAATGGACTACGGCAGCTTCGGCAGCGTGCGCACCCAACTCGCCGTTGGTGGCGCCCTCGACGAGCGCTGGGGCGTGCGCATCGCAGGCGTTTACGACCGCACCGATGGTTACATCACCAACGTCGGCTCTGGGACCTTCGGCGGAACGACGGCTAACGCAGCGCGCATCCCGCCCAACGGTTCACCAGCCGTCGACGACAAGGCGGCCGGCACCAACTTTTCCGGTGTCCGCAGTCTGGTCACGTTCAACCCGGCGCCTGGCACCAGTCTGTTGTTCAATCTGCATGGCTTTCATGAAGCCGGTGGTGTAGCGCAGGCGGAGAGGACACTGCCTTCCGCCAAATATCCGGCGAACCTGCCCTATACCTTCGACTCGAACATGGTGCCACGGGTAGGCAAGAACAGCAACGGCATGTCGCTGACGCTGGACCAGGAGTTGGCCAATGACATGTTGCTGACCGTGGTAGGGGGCTACGAGACCCTGGCACAGCGTTTTGACTGGAATGACGGCACGCCGATTCGCACGGCCGACATCTACTACGGCGATCACGTCGAGCAGCAGTCGATTGAAGCGCGCCTTCGCAACAATGACGGAGGCGAACACGGCATCGACTGGGTGGTCGGCGGCATCTACTACAAGGACAAGGTCGACATGCTCAGCACGATTGATGCGGCTGACCAGTTGCGCACGACCTTGACTGCTGACTACGGTCAGACGCGCACCAGTTGGGCCATGTTTGGTGATGTGAGCAAAAAGCTGAGTCAGCAGTGGACCGTCGGCATGGGTCTGCGCTATACCGATGAACGCAGCACTTTTCAAGGTAGCACGACTGACAACAACCCCTACGGAACATCGATCGTGAAATTGGTGGTTCCGGCCGTGCCGGTCATCTTCAACGAGTCGTTCAACGACGCGCGCTGGTCCGGCAAGGGCACTGTTTCTTACCGCCCGAGCGCAGACACAACCTATTACGGCTCTATCGGGCAGGGGTTCAAGGCGGGTGGCTTTGACGGCACCACCATCACCTCGGTACCCGAGGCTGCCCCGTTCAGGTCGGAGACCGTCCTGTCCTATGAAGCCGGCATGAAGTTCCTGCCCAACGGGCCGATCCAGGTAGATGCGTCGGGCTTCTACTACGACTACACCGACATGCAGGCCAACACCACAAAGATCGTAGCCACTTTGCCCACCGGCGTGCGCACCAACGTCGGCAAATCGCGCATTTATGGCGCTGAGCTCAATGTGGTGGCGCGGCCGACCCGTGGACTGGATCTGATACTTGGAATGTCTGCCTTGAACTCCAGAATCACCGAGGTCGTTTCCGACAGCCCCACCGAGGCTGCGCGCCGACTTGGCAATCAGGTGCCCAACGCACCGAAATTCAGTGCCAGAGCGACGGTGCGCTACCAGTATCCGGTTGCCGCTGATACGGTGTTGGTCTCGAGCCTGAGTGGCCGCTATGTCGGCGAGTACTTCACCGAGTTGGACAACTTTCAGGCCGTCGGCGGCGACTTCGTTGCCGACGCCAGAATGGAACTGCGCTTTGGCAAGCGCTGGACACTGGCGGCCTGGGTCAAGAATCTGACCGACCGCGCCTACGGCACAGGCGGCGCCGTGTCGAATGCGACAACGCTGAACGTTTATCGCGCGGCACCACGCACGGTTGGCCTCAACGCCAGCATCAAGTTCTGAGTGTCACCTGGAAAAGGGCAGTGCAGTGAACCTTCGGCATCCAAACAAAATCTCTGGTTCATGCACCCTGGTCACGGCGCTGCTCGTGACCCTGTCCGCTTGCGCCCTGGCCGGACCTCCCGATCCGACTCGCGTCGAAGGCTACCCGATAGCATCGGAAGTCTTCACCACGCGCGAACGAGCTATCGTGATCGACCCGGTGCCCGCGGGCGCCCCAGCACTGCGTGTTCACGAGAACGCAAAATTCAAGGAATACGGTTACGGGAACTGGCACTACGGCCCCGGCATCCCTGCGGTCAAGCGGCTTGATCTAATGCAGGCGGGCTACGCTGCGCCAGCCGTCATGCCGGCGGCCGGGCTGCTCCATTTTTTCGCCGTAACCGACATCCATATCACCGACAAGGAAACACCTGCCTCCGGGGTGTTTTTTGGCTGGGTTGGCAGACTTGTTGGCGGCTATTCGCCAACAACGCTGTTTTCAACCCAGGTGCTTGATGCCACGCTGCAGACCGTGAATGCGCTGCACAGGAAGACGGCACTGGACTTTGGCATCTCGCTGGGTGATTCGCTGAACAACAACCAGTACAACGAGGCACGCTGGTACATCGACGTCATGGATGGCAAGCTCATCCGACCCAGTTCCGGCTCGCACCGCGGTGAGAACAGCATTGATTACCAGAAGCCTTACCAGGCGACCGGACTTGACAAGACGATTCCCTGGTATCAGGCCATCGGCAATCATGACCATTTCTTCATGGGCGCTGGAGCCAACATTGAGCGCATTCGCCAGGCGCACGTCGGCCTGGATATTCTTGAGATGGGAAACCCGTTCACCGACCCCCGTGGCACTGACAGTCGCGGTTTTTACATGGGCTCGGTGGATGGCGCAACGCCATACGGCGACATCATCGGCGTCGGCCCGGTAGCGAGTTTTGCCACACCGCCCAAGGTGGCTGTCGCCGATCCGGATCGTCGTTCTCTCTCCAAGAAGGAATGGATGAGCGAATTCCTGCGCAGCACGTCCCGTCCCACCGGGCACGGGTTTACTCAAGCCAATATTGAAAAGGACTTTGCCTGCTACAGCTTCGAGCCCAAATCGGGTTTGCCGCTCAAGGTGATCGTGCTTGACAACACGCAGCGCGATGACGCTCCGAATGTCGGCGGCTATGGCCATTCCTCTTTGGACAAGGAGCGTTATGACTGGCTCGTCCAAGAGCTTGATCGTGGCCAGGCGGAAGGCAAACTGATGATCATCGCGGCGCACATGCCGATCGGCGTTGAGTTGCCAGGTTCCTATGGCGGTTGGAGCGTCAATTCGGCGTTGACCGAAGAAGCACTGATTGCCAAGCTGCACAACTACCCGAATCTGCTGCTGTGGATCGCGGGGCATCGTCACATCAACACCATCACAGCGTTCAAATCACCCGATCCTGCGCGCCCCGAGCTCGGCTTCTGGCAAGTCGAAACTTCCTCGCTCAAGGATTTTCCACAACAGTTTCGCACTTTCGAGTTGTTCCGCAACAGTGACAACACGATCTCCGTCCTGGCGACCAACGTGGACCCTGCAGTCAAGGAAGGCTCGCTGGCCGCGCGCTCGCGCTCCTACGCTATTGCGGCACAGCAGATCTTCAAGCATGCCACTGCTTCCTACAACGCAGAACTGGTCAAACAACTTAGCCCCGCAATGCAGGTCAAGATGCAGAGTTACGGAACACCGCAGCGCGCATTTGACCTGCAGGCCCATCGTGGCGGGCGTGGGCTGCGACCGGAAAACACACTGGCTTCGTTCGAGAACGCGATCCGGATGGGCGTCACCACGCTTGAACTCGATATCGCCATCACCGCCGATGGGGTACCGGTGATTTCGCACGACTCGGCCCTCAATCCCGACATCACACGCGATGCACAAGGCCAGTGGTTGCAGCAGCGCGGCCCGCTGATCAAGTCACTCACACTGGCGCAATTGCAGACCTACGACGTCGGACGGGTCAACCCTGCCAGTCGCTACGCTAGCGAGTACCCGGATCAGCAGGCGCGCGATGGTCAGCGTATTCCGACACTCGCCGCACTGTTCAGGATGGTGAAGGACATGGGCGCCAACCATATCCATTTCGATATGGAGACCAAGATCGACCCGACTCAGCCGGATGCGACCCTGCCGCCAGCGGCCTTCGTCAAGACCATGCTGGCTGTCATCCGCGAAGCGGGCATGACGCAGCGTGTCATGGTGCAGAGTTTTGACTGGCGCACACTGGAGTTGCTGCACCAGTTGGAGCCGGGCTTGCGCACCATGTACCTGACCATCGCCCTTGGGGGGAACTCCATCTACAACACGCTCAAAGACGGCACCTGGACCGCCGGACATCTGCTCAAGGACCATGGCGGCTCGGTACCGCGCATGGTCAAGGCTTCCGCCGGCCAGGCTGCTGGCGTCATCTGGGCTCCTTATGAAAAGAACCTGTCTGCAGAACTGGTGAAGGAAACGCAGGCCCTGGGCCTGAAGCTCATCCCCTGGACCGTCAATCAGAAGCCGTCGATGCAACGCTACATCGAATGGGGTGTGGACGGCATCATCACCGACTACCCGGATCGACTGCGCGAAGTCATGCGGCAAGAGGGGTTGCCATTGCCCTTGGGTATCAACCAGTGAAGTCGCGGGAAACGTCGATACGGAGAACGACATGAGACATTTCAGATTCCCCTGGGATCGCCTTTTTGCGACCCTGTTCATCAGCGCTTTTCTGCATCTGCATGCAGGCGACCTGCCCAAAGCCAAGCCGGAAGAAGTCGGTCTGTCCTCGCAGCGCCTGGCGATGATCACCGAAGTCCTCAAAGCTGACGTCGACAGCAAGAAGATCCCCGGTGCCGTGCTGCTGATTGCCCGGCACGGCAAGCTGGCCTACCTGGAGAGCTTTGGCAAAGTGGATCCGGCCACCGACAAGCCCATGACGGCGGACAGCATCTTTCGCGTGTACTCCATGAGCAAACCCATCACCACGGTGGCAGCCATGATGCTGGTGGAGGATGGAAAGCTGAACCTCGATGACCCGGTCTCCATGTACCTACCCGAGTTTGCCAAGATGATGGTCGGGGTTGAAAAGCCGGATGCCAGCGGCGCGCCCGCGCTGGAACTGGTCCCGGCACGCCGTCCGATATCTGTCTACGACCTGCTGCGCCACACTTCGGGCCTCACGTACGGCTTCTTTGGCAACGGCCTGGTCAAGAAGGCCTATGACGACGCCAGACTGCTGCAGGAAGACATGAGCAGCGCCGATTTCTCCCGACGCGTTGCCAAGCTTCCCCTGAACTACCAGCCTGGCACGACCTGGGACTATGGCCACTCCACCGACATCCTGGGTCGCGTGGTCGAAGTAATTTCCGGCAAATCGCTTTTCCAGTTCGAAAAAGAACGACTGCTTGATCCGCTGGGCATGTCGGAAACCAGTTTCGTTGTGACCGATCCCCTCAAGCACGCCCGTGTCGCAGAACCTTTTGCCGACAACCGCAGCATTGGTCGCAATGCCGAATTCAGCAACCCACGAATTGCGCAAAAGTTCGAGTCCGGCGGCGGCGGCATGGTATCCACGGCGAGCGACTACTCGCGCTTTCTACAGATGCTGCTCAACGGTGGCAGTCTGGACGGCAAGCGCTTCCTGGCACCCAGGACCGTTCAGCTGATGACGTCCGAACACGCCGGCGCCAGTTCCGGTATCGCCCCGGGCATGCTGGCCGGTACCGGCTATGGCTTTGGTCTGGGTTTCGCCGTGCGCCGCTCGACGGGCGAAGCGCCGGTGCCAGCAGACCCGGGTGAGTACAACTGGAGTGGAGCCGGGGGTACCACCATGTGGGTCAATCCAAAGGCTGACCTGCTGGTGGTCTTCATGGTGCAAACGACCAAGCAGAATCTGCGTTACCGCAGCCTGTTGCGAAACATGGTGTATGCAGCGGTCCTGCAATAGAGCCTGGTGACAGCCAGGTCCAGCGAACCCTGCTGTACAAGAAAATTATCCAGTGCAGGGCCTTGTAACTCCTTGATTTAACTGGATTTTCTTCCCACTCCGGGAAGAACAAGCCAAACCGCTGTACAAAGTCCGTGTACTTGGTGTCCCGCGTGGTCGCCTCCGATGCGCCATTCGTTCCGGCAAAGTTCTTGCAACTTGTTGATATTCATTGTTTTTTTTCAAAGCTAGTTGACTGGCACAAGCTTTGCTTATACCAAGACAGTCTGCTAACGAATTTATTGATGGAGAAAGAATCATGAGTGCACTGCGTAAAGTTCTGGTTGTTGATGACGACGCCGTTGTTGGCAAGAGTTTCAACCGGGTCTTGTCCGAGAAGAAAGGCTATGTTGTCACCACGGTGGAAAACGCCCACGAAGCGCTGAAGCAAATGCGTGAGCAGTCGTTTGATGTGGTCTTTACCGACATCAAGATGCCCGGCATGGATGGCGTTGAACTCGCAGAGCGGGTCAAAGCCAGCCAACCCTGGACGCCGGTCGTCATCATCACCGGTTATGGCACAACAGAGAACGAAATCCGGGCCAAGGCCGCCGGTGTTTCGGATTTTGTGCGCAAACCCCTGTCGCCCGAAATGATTGAAGAAAGTGCCGCGCACGCGCTGCGCGCACCGGTGGCAGCCCCCGCAGCGCAAGCGCTTGCAGCACAGATTGAGTCAGTGAAGCCAGAAGTGGCAGCAGAAGAGAGCCGTATCAAAAACGTAGCCCTCTTCCTGGCAGCCCCGTTCATCGGCTTGGCCTATGCAGTGATGCTGCCGCTGGTTGGCTTCGCGATGCTGGCATGGGCCGCCTGGAAAGCGATGAATGCCAACCCGGTTGCCGCAAAAGTACTGGCCACTGCCAAGAACGTGGCGCTCTTTGTTGCCGCACCCTTCATCGGTCTGGTTTATGCAGTCAGCCTTCCTTTCGTCGGGATGGCGATGCTGATCACGGTCGCCGGCAAGGCACTGCTGGGCAACAAGCAGATTGCCTGATGCGCTGACACGAACTCCGACAACTTCCGACAGAACGCGCCTGGTCTACAGCCGGGCGCGTTTTGCGTTCAGCCTGCAGCGAGTTGCCCGGCAAAAGTCTTGATGCCGCGCAGCATCATTTCGATCGAAACCGCTACCAGCACCAGACCCATCAGGCGCTCCAGCGCCACGACAAAACGGTCACCGGCGACGCGCTGGATGCGCTCTGCCAGCACCAGTACCACGGCGCTCACAGCCATGGTGACACAAAGCGCGGCGACCCACTCCAGACGCCGTTCAGGCGCTTGCGAGACCAGCAGCAGCACAGTGGCCAACGCCGACGGGCCAGCGATGGCGGGAATGGCCAGCGGAACAATCAGTGGCTCACCCGGCATCTCGGCCGCTTCAGATTTGGGTGGCGGGAAAATCATGCGCAATGCGATCAAAAACAGAATGACGCCACCGCCAATTTGCAGCGACAGCTCGCTCAGATTCATGACCCGCAAGAAGCCATCACCGACAAACATGAAGGTCAACAGCAGCACGAAAGCAATCAGCACCTCACGCAGGATGACCCAGGGTCTGCGCTGAACCGCCACGTTCTTCAGTGCGTTCGCGAAAATCGGAATATTGCCGACCGGATCGGTAATCAGAATCAGCAGGATGGTGGCCGAGACAAAGGTGTAATTCATAACCGCAGGATAGCAGGCCGGCGCAGCTTCAGCGCTCCAGTTTCTCCTGGCAGGCAATGCATCGCAGTGCTTGCGGCGCAGCTTGCAAGCGCGCCGCCGGGATGCTCTCACCACAATCCAGGCACTGGCCATAGCTGCCGGCTTTGATGCGCTCAAGTGCTGCGTCAATCAGTCGGATCTCTGCCGATTCATGGTCATCAAGTGCAAATTCCAGATCGCGCGCACTGTTCACTTGGGCATCGGAATCCTCGGCGCCGCTGAAGTGCTCGGCTGATGCTTCAGCTCGACCGACCGCGCCACCACGCAGCGTTGTCAACTGCTCCACCAAACTGGTGCGCTGGAGCAGCAATTGCTTCTGAAACGGGGCAGTGATTCTTTTGTTCATGAGTGACTTCTCCATTGACGTAAGGATTCAGCATGCGCTGCTCCACGTCTCGTGTGTTTGATGAACATCAATCAGGATCCGCTTAGCCGCACGATCGGTCATAATGCGCGACCATCCAAATCTTGCACCAGACTCACCCACAGCGGGGAGCCTGATCGAACCGGTAGAGAACGCATGAAACTGAAATTCCTTGCCCTCATCGCTGCACTGACCTGCGGCGCTGCTTACGCCCAGAGTGTCGAAATCAGGGACGCCTGGATCCGGACCTCGGTTCCAGGTCAGAAGGCCACCGGTGCCTTCATGAAAATCACCGCCAAAGATGGCACCAAACTGATGGGTGCCTCGTCGCCGGCGGCCGGTGTCGCGCAAGTCCATGAAATGAAGATGGAAGCTGATGTGATGAAGATGCGCGCCGTCACCGGCGGGCTCGATATTGCCGCTGGCAAGACGGTGGAGCTCAAACCCGGTGGCTATCATCTCATGCTGATGGACCTGAAAGCCGCGCTGCAGAAGGACAGTACCGTGCCATTGACACTGCTATTCAAGGACGCCAAGGGCGTCGAGAGCAAAGTCGAACTCAAGGTTACCGTGGCCACTACTGCACCGGGTGCACCCGCCGCCAAGGCCGCCGACATGCCAGCCATGGACCACAGCAAACACAAGCCCTGACGCCCGCTATTTCACCGCCACCGCATCGGTGATCCGGTAATACAGTCCGTAAGGATCATCCTTGAGGACGGCGAAGCGTCCTTGCACAACCACCACGTCCAGTGAGTATTTCACTGGCGCTTTGGTTTTGACTTCGACCATGCTTTCAGGCCCCCCCGGCACACAGAAAGAACAAGTCATGGGCACCGAGGTGAGCAGGAAATGGGACTGCTTTTCGCCCGGCTCCAGAGGCATCATGAAGCCCTGGATGCGCTGCGTCTTGTCGCCGAGCGCCTGCACGTTGGGTGGAAAGTTGGGCAGCAGACGGTTTTTGACGGTCTGCGTCTTCACATCGGTCAGCACCGACCAGGCCAGCACATCGGCGCGCTCGGCCAGCGGTGCAAAGGGACTGTCCGGGCTGTGCACACCGGGGCCTGTTCCGCCAGCCGGAAGCGGGGAGCCGAGTTGCGCCAGAGTGCCCAAGGGCAACAAGCAAGCCAGCGCCAGACTGATGAGCGACAAAGTCGTCTTTTTCATGATTTCACCGTCCTTGCAGAAGTTCCAGAACACTGATCCGATAAGCACCCAGCGCCGGCAACAGCGCTGCCAGCGTGGATACGCCCAGTGCCATCGCTGGCACCAGCCATAACTCGCTCGGCCAGGCCATGCCGCCGACGAACAGTGAATTATCCAGCCGCAGCAGCCAGCCCAGCGCTGTCGCCATGCCCTGCCCTGCCAACAAGCCCAACGCTGCGGCCAACAGGCCGAGCCAGAGTGCTTCGAGCAATAGCAAGGCCGCCAGCTTGATCGGCGGCGCACCCAGCATGCGCAGCAGCGCCAGATCGCCTCGACGCTCGCGCACCGCGCTCCACAGCGCGATGAAGACACTCAGACCGGCAGTGAGCAGGAGCACAGCGGCAAAAGCGCGCAGCACGTCGGTCCCAAGACCGAGCATGCTCAGCAGCCGGGTGATCTCCAGCGCCGGCGCAGCAGCCTGCATGCCGGTATTTCCATTGACGTAGCGCGGCAGGCTCAGCGCCGCCAGTGGTGTCTTGTAACGCAGCAGGGCCATGGTTACTTCACGTCGCTCGTTCACGTGGCTCAACTCGTCATCGGTCACCGGGCCGTGCTCCTGGTGCACCTGCCAGACCGAAGCGCTGTCGGTAAGTATCAGTCGATCAAGCACACTGCCGCTCGGGGCCAGAATGCCGACCACGGTGTAAAAGTTCTCGCCGTGTGCGTGACCACCGGCGCTCAGGCCATGCGAGCCGACAAAGGTCTGGCCCACATTCATGCCCAATTTGCGCGCACTGATGGCGCCCAGCACCACCTGCATGGGCTGCGTCCAGAGCTGCCCCTGCGCCAGTTGCGCCCGGTAATGCGTGATGTAGTCGTGCGAACTGCCAACAATGCGAAAGCCCTGAAAGCTGTCGCCCAGGCTCAGTGGAATCACCTGCGCTACCAGTGGATGCTTTTCCAGCTCGAGCACCTCTTTCAGTGGCACATTGCCAGGTGGCACATCGATGTGAAACACGCCCGACAGAATCAGTTGCATCGGGCTGCCCTTGGCCCCCACCACCAGGTCGATGCCCTGCAAGTCACGCTCGAAAGCTTTGTCGAGCTGGTGCGAGACCAGCAGCAGGAAGCTGATGGAAGCCAGGCCCAGACTCAACAGGAGCAGGTTCAGCGCCGCCGCCAGTGGGCGCGACCACAGGTAAGTCCAGGCCAGTGTCAGCGTCTTCATGGCGGATTGCGCAACAGTTGCAGGCGCTGCAGGCCGGTGGCCTGCGCAGTATCGGCCTCCAGCAGCACCGCTACCCTGGCATCGTGGGTGGCAATCACCAGCGTGGCCGATTGTGAGCGAGCCGTCGCCAGCAACAAGGCGATGGCATCGGCTGCTGCGGCGTCATCCAGACTGGCGCTGGGCTCATCGGCCAGGATGACTTTGGGCCTGTGCAACACGGCTCGCGCCAGCGCCACACGCTGTGCTTGACCGCCCGAGAGCTGCGCCGGCTTGCGGCTGGCGAGTTCTGCCACCCCCAGAGCCGCCAGAGCCGCGTCGATGGCGGCGTGGCTTTCAGGCAGGCCGGCGGCCCACTGTGCGAGCGCCAGGTTTTGCTGCACCGTTAGCGCTGCGCTCAGATGCAGCTTCTGCGGCAAAAAGCCAATCACTTTGGCGCGCCATGCGTCAGTCGCCACCGAGTGAAGATCGTTCAGCAGTTGCCCGGCGACCACCAACTGACCCGAAGCAGGCCGCACCAAGCCCGCCATCAGCGCCAGCCAGGTCGACTTGCCGCAGCCCGACGGACCACTGAGCAGCAGGGTCGCACCTTGCGCCACTGCCACATCGGGGAAGCTCAAGGCAGATCCGCCGAGGTAGTGGTAGCTAAGGCCCTGAGTGCAAATCATGGCGCATTATTAACCGCACAATCTGGAGTAAGCTGTCACCCATCAAATACTGACACCAGTTCCCATCAAACCCTTTGGAGATGCCATGAGTGATTCACAAAATTCCGGTTTCGGAAAATTCGTCCCAGGTTTTGATTTTCTCCAGAACCTGGCTAAAGGGGCAACGCAAAACATTCCGCAAATGCCCAATCTGGCCAACTGGATCGCGCCCACACTCAACGTGGAAGAACTGGAAAAGCGAATCGAAGAACTCAAGACCGTGCATTTCTGGCTGGAGCAAAATTCCAAGGCGCTGGGCGCCACGGTGCAGGCGCTGGAAGTGCAAAAGATGACGCTTGCCACGCTCAAAGGCATGAACTTCAACATCGGCGACATGGCCAACGCGCTCAAACTCAAGGCCGCCGATACCGTGTTCTCCGGTGTACAACGCGTCACCGACAAGGCAGCATCGACGGCCCAGAGCATCTCCGAGGTCGCGGCAGACGCGCAAGCAGTGGCCAAGAAAGTCCGCAAGGCCGCCAAGCCCGCGGCCACGGCTGCCGCAGGGATGGTCGACCCGATGCAGTTATGGGGCTCACTGACGCAGCAGTTTCAGCAAATCGCCGCCAGCGCCATGAAAGATGCCAGCAAGAACACCGCCGTCGACATGACCAAGAACATGGCGGCTGGCTTCGCAAAAGAAGCGGTCAAGGCAACAAAGAAGGCCGCAACCAGTGCCGTTAAATCCCGGATCACGCCCCGAAGGACGGCAAGAAAATAATCGGATGAAGTTGTTTCCGTATGCTCATGCCACGCACCCGCAGTGGCGTATGGCGGCGGGTCTGGTGCTGGCACAGTTACGCGCCCAGATGGCCTTGCACGACTATGCCAGCGCGCCGACGCTGGCTCTGCTCTACATCACCGACCACTACGCCAAAGAGGCGCAGGCCATCCTCGATCATCTGAGCGCTGAATTGCCGGAAGTCACCGACTGGTCGGGCACCGTGGGCGTCGGCATCGCCTCCAACAACGTGGAGTATTTTGACGAGCCGGCGCTGACGCTGATGTTGTGCGAGCTGCCGGCTGACCAATACCGCGTGTTCTCGGGCGTGGCCCCACTGGGCCTTGGTTTTGAAGCGCATACGGCACTGGTACACGCCGATGCCAATACGCCCGAACTGGCCGGACTGATCGAGGAAATGGCCTTGCGCACGGACTCGGGTTACCTGTTTGGCGGACTGTCTTCCAGCCGCTCCTCGATGCTGCAGTTTGCCGTTGGCGGCAACGGCAATATCAAGGGGCAGGGAGCGGCTGGTGGCGTCTTCAGCGGCGGTTTGAGCGGTGTCGCCTTTGGCGAGCGAGTGAGCCTGGTCTCACGCGTGACGCAGGGCTGTCTGCCGGTGTCAAAGGCACATCTCGTTGATGCCGGCCGGAACAATCTGGTGACGCAGCTTGACGGCGAGCCAGCGCTGGACGTGCTGCTGCGCGATCTCAAAGTATCTTTGGACCAACCCGAACAGGCACTGCGGGCGATACGTGCAACGCTGGTCGGTTTGATGCGCCCGCCAGAGCGCGGAGGCACGCCCGACGACGCGGTGGCGATTGGCCGCAGTGGCAACTTTGGCAGCGATGTGCTGGTGCGTCACATCATCGGCCTGGACCCGGCGCGGCGTGCCGTTGCGGTGTCAGACCGGTTGCAAGAGGGCATGCAGTTGGCGTTCTGCCAGCGCAATGCGCAAGCAGCCAAAGCCGACCTGACACGCATCTGTGCCGAGATCCGGGAAGAGCTCGAACCCGAAGAATTGCCGGTGGAAGCGCTGACGGCATTGACCGCATCCGAGGCTGAAGCGGCACCCCATCCGGCGCGCGGTATCGCAGGTGCAATTTATGTCAGCTGTTCCGGGCGCGGTGGCCCACACTTTGGCGGGCCGAGCGCCGAAATGCAGATTGTGCGCCGGGCGCTCGGTGATGTACCGCTGGTGGGCTTTTTTGCCGGCGGCGAAATCGCCCGCAATCACCTGTATGGCTATACCGGGGTGCTGACCGTCTTTACCGGGGACTAGACCCTCTGCTCAAACCCCGCGCACGCGATCTGCCTTGAACTGCGTCACAAAGGCGCCAAAGCTTCCAGCATCGAGCGCCGCGCGCACCTCGGACATCAGATTCAAGTAGTAATGCAGGTTGTGCACGCTGGCGAGCATGGGCCCCAGCATTTCCGCACAGCGGTCCAGATGGTGCAGGTAGGCGCGGCTGAAGCCGTCGCGCCCGCCATCCGCGTACGGGACGCCTGAAGTACCGGCGCAGGCATAACAGGTACAGGTGTCGTCCAGCGGCTGCGGGTCCATCTTGTGACGAGCGTTGCGGATCTTCAGGTCTCCGAAGCGAGTAAACAGCGTGCCATTGCGCGCGTTGCGGGTCGGCATCACACAGTCGAACATGTCCACACCCTGCGCCACACCTTCGACCAGGTCTTCCGGTGTGCCAACGCCCATCAGGTAACGTGGCTTGTCGGCAGGCAGGCGGTGCGGCGTGTGCGCCATGATGCGCAACATCTCGTCCTTGGGTTCACCGACGCTGACGCCGCCAATGGCGTAGCCGGGAAAATTCATTTCCACCAACTCATTAAGCGACTGCTCCCGCAAGTGCTCGAACATGCCGCCCTGCACAATGCCAAACAGCGCATTCGGATTCTGCAGCCGGGCAAATTCCGCCTGGCAGCGTCTGGCCCAGCGCAGACTGAGTTCCATCGAACTGCGCGCCTCCAACTCCGTGGTGAGTTGGCCCTTGGTCTTGGGCTCGACTGAAATATAGGGCGTGCATTCGTCAAACTGCATCACGATGTCGCTGTTCAGGACGGTCTGGATCTGCATCGAGATCTCGGGTGTCAGAAACAGCTTGTCGCCATTTACCGGGCTGGAGAACTTGACGCCCTCTTCCGAAATCTTGCGCATCTCCCCCAGGCTCCAGACCTGAAAACCGCCCGAGTCGGTCAGGATCGGCTTCTCCCATTTTTCAAACCTGTGCAGCCCGCCAAACCCAGCCATCACGTCCAGCCCCGGGCGCATCCACAAATGAAAAGTGTTGCCCAGAATGATCTGCGCGCCCATCGCTTCGAGACTGGCCGGTGTGACGCCCTTGACCGTGCCGTAGGTGCCCACCGGCATGAAGATCGGTGTTTCGACCACACCGTGGTTGAGCCGCATGCGACCCCGGCGGGCGTGGCTGGCAGGATCGGTTTGCAGCAGTTCGAATTCAAGCATGGGTCATCTTGGGTGTGGCACGTGTCAGGATGGCAGCGCAATCGACGCCGCGCGGCAAAGTGCCATAGTTGTGGTGACCGGTTTGCTGCAAGCGCGACTGGCAGAAAGCGTCGCTGACAAATGACGGCGCATGGCGGATCAAAAGTGACGCCTGCAACGCCAACGCCATGCGATCGACCAGATCCCGCGCGCGGTACTCAATTTCGCTCAGATCCTTCATTTCTTTGACCAGACCCGCAACGCACTGGTCCAAGGCCGCGTTGGCACCGCGCGCCCGCGCCACTTCGGCAAAGAAGGCGTCCATCACCGCCGGTGTTTTCGAGATCGCACGCAGCACATCCAGACATTGCACGTTGCCACTGCCCTCCCAGATGGTGTTGACCGGTGCCTCGCGGTACAGCCGCGGCATCATGCTGTCTTCCATGACGCCGCTGCCACCAATGCACTCCATGGCCTCGTAGGCATGGTTCGGTGTGCGTTTGCAGATCCAGTACTTGCCCACCGCCGTGACCAGGCGCACCAGCAGGTCTTCCTGCTCGTCGCTGCGCTGATCCAAGGCGCGCGCCATGCGCATGCTCAGGGTCATGGCCGCTTCGCTCTCCAGCGCCAGATCGGCCAGCACGTTCTGCATCAACGGTTGTTGGTTCAGAACTTTGCCAAAGGCCGAGCGCACCGAGCAGTGATGCAGCGCCTGAGAAGTTGCCATGCGCATGCCGGCACTGGAACCAATCATGCAGTCAAAGCGCGTCATGCTGACCATCTCGATGATGTTGCGCACGCCGCGCCCCTCTTCGCC
>CAITQH010000412.1 GCA_903894475.1 uncultured beta proteobacterium | reverse complement strand
GTTTCGATATCATCGTCACCGCACTCAAACCGGTCTCGTTGATGCCGGTGCAAGAGGTAGTGGCCGAACTCATGCGCGACAGTGAACCGTTTTCGGCCACTGGAGGTGACCGCGCTGTTGTACAGAATGCGCCATTTCGAGCGCGCTTTATTGGCTGCGAGCATGCCCTCAAGGCCTTCGAGATCGTGGCCTTCTACCTTGTCGACAGGGGAGTCTGGAAAGCACTGATCGGAATACTGGATCGCGACTTGGTCAGCCTCGACCGGAAACCGCGCCTCGCCCAAGACGATTCGCAGCACATTTGAGATGCGATTGGCCTCCACCTTGGGCTGCTTTGGCTCCGTCATTCATCCTCCCAACCTTCAAGGATCTTGCGAATTTGCTTCTTGGTACCTTCGGGCATGTTCTGGTACTTGCGGAAAAAGGCTTGGTCGATGACTTCTTCGCCAGGACTCACCACTGAATCATTCAGCAGGAATTCGGTGGTTACGTCGAGCGTGGCTGCGATCCGGGCCGCCTTTTCGGCTGACGGTTTGGGATCGTCTTTGTTTTCCAATTCCCAGATGTAGCTTTTGCTGGACTCGGTCAGTTCGGCAAGTTGATCGAGGCTGAGTTTCTTCTTCTTGCGCAGTTCGCGAATTTTGTCACCGAGGGGTGAGGGCACGATTAACTCCTAAATTGTCCTAAAAAGCCGGCGAATACTACCACTACACCGAACGATTGTGTAACTGCTTGACAAACTTATATCTATTCTGATTTAATCCCAAGCGTTCGATACAACGAACAAATACGGTCGGTAACTGAGCCATTGGGCAGGCAGCTGATCTCCATCCCGGCCTCGCACGAGGAGAAGAAAACGAATCGTGCGACTACCCCAACCACAGGAAAACATCAGTATGCCAGCCTTTAATTATCGTGAACTCATCCGTCAGGTACCTTCTCGCACTTGGCAGCTTTATTTTCAGAGAAGGGGCATCAATTTGCCCGATGGCGTGGGTTGGGATCAGTCTCCCGAGGACTTGGGCGCAGCCATACAGACGGCTCTTGAATCGCTGGTTGATGCAGACTGTATCAGCGTCTACAGTGAACTGCGTCGGGTAAGTGCCATGGCCAACCGGCGCGGCGTCTTCGCTTTGCGCAACAGTGCCCTGCTGGGCGACACCATGCTGGATGATTTCTTGCATCACAGCAGCGACGCAGAGCGCGCACTTTGGGCGTCAGTGAACTGGCCCAATAAGTTCGGCGCGGCTGAGGCATTCTTTTTGGCCGACTCTGAAGTTGGCAAGCGCAACTGGAAACGCATTCATGTGCCACCAGGACAGTCCTTGCATGTTGCACCCGAGGACGTTGCCGGATTGAAATTGTCACTGGCACAAGCGTTCACGCCCAGAAAAGGAAAACCCCGTGCGTGTGAGATCGATGTGCTGGCGCGACACCTGGATGGTGGTGTGCAATTCGACGCCCGGATCGAAGATGAACTGCAGCGCAGTTTGGAGTTCGGCCCAGATGACAAGACCGTATGGCGCGACATCCGTCCACCGATGCGCTTGTCTGTCATCGTCTACCCAGAAAGTGGCGTGATTGACTTGCTGATACCGGGTGGAAAGCCGGCAAGGCAGAAGGTGCTTGCCCCTCTGGGCAAACACATATTCAAGAATAATCTGGAACCACTGAGTGTTGAGCAGCCTTTGTTCCTGCTCAATCGCCTGCGCGACGGATTGGTGCTCGACGAGAGCTGTGGCCTGGACTTGGCTGCCAATTGCGTAGAACGAATCCGCCTGTCCGACTGCAAGGTGCGGTCAATCGGACTGCCGCAGTGTGACTATTCGATTAGCCCGGTCGCGATGCGGGATGCACCGGACGTGCTGGCGTGCATCCAACTGCAGAAAACTGAAACCTTGTTGAGCCGAGGTTTCAACATCATCGACGCGATTGTCACCTTGCACTTCTTTGCAGTGGACGGGCAGAAGAAGGGTCGTGTTCTGCATATTGGTATCAAGCCGGTCGGTATCACCAATCTGCGCGACATGGATGAAGGCGATGCGCAGTTGGCTCAAAGCCTGATGCGCGTGTCACTGACCGCCGTAATGGAGCCACCGATGT
>CAITQH010000411.1 GCA_903894475.1 uncultured beta proteobacterium | reverse complement strand
CTGCATCATCAATCTGCGTACCAGGCCGGATCGGCGCATCGAAATGTCTGAGCAACTGGGGCATATCGGCCTGAGCTTCCAATCTCCCCATCTGACGCTCTTTGAAGCCAGCAAGCCTCTTGAACCAGCGGGTTTTGAGACCGCCGGCGTGCGTGGTTGTTTCATGAGCCATCTGCAAGCACTGCGTGATGCCTTGCGACAAGGAACGAAATCCATCCTGATTCTGGAAGATGATCTGAACTTCTGCGATAACTTTATTCCCGGATTCGATGCTGTTGCCAACTGGCTGGAAGCCAACGAATGGGGTATGTTCTACGGGACTTACTTCCTGACTGACGCCTTGGTGCAGTCCGGTGCCGCTTGCACCCGAATCGATCCGGCGCGGCCCATCGGAACCAGCGCTTTTGTCGCGGTCAACGGCAAGCATATTGGTGCGATCGTTCAGTACCTTGAAGCCATGCTGCATCGCCCACCGGGTGATGCGCGCGGTGGACCGATGCATATCGACGGCGCCTACTGCTGGTTCAGGCAATCTCATCCTGAAGTCCTGACCTGTCTGTCAAGCGACCCGCTGGGTTTTCAGAGGTCGTCCAGAACAGACGTGCTAGCCTTGCGCTGGTTCGACCGGGTAGCGGGCTCAGCCTGGCTGGTTGCCAAACTCCGGCGCTGGCACAACCGGTCTCGGCGGCAGGGTTGACTGAACTGCCACCAGGGAAAGCACCCAGCCTTCAGCATGGCTTAGCCAGCCGCTCAGATGGATACTGCACAAACGCCTATCGGCCCCGCAGATGCGACAGTCAGAGGAAAACGTGCCCTCGTCTATGTGCACATTGACTTCAATGTCACGCGGCTCGAGCGGCCGGCACAATGCCTTCATCACCGCCTCCTTTGCACTCCACAGGCAGTGCGCAAACGCATTTCGCTGCGGCACGCAAAGCATCGCAATCGAGTGAAGTTCGCGCTCCGTCATGAAGGCAGACCAGTGCTCCGGCAACAGGCGATCGGTGCGCTCCAGATCCACACCCACGCCGCTGCATTCTGTCGTGCGCGCTGCCACCGCAATGACCTGACCTGGCAGCTTTCGCGCACGGTCCGCAGGCACGTGACTGATGCTGCCGACAAAACCCTCTGGCCAGACCGGCGCGCGGTCGCTCGCCACCGGGATGCAAGCGTTCGCCAGACCTAATCGGGCCAGGGCCTTGCGTGCGTGCATGCGCCCCTGGGCAAATTCGGCCAGACGCGCTGGCGCCATCGGCCGGATGGATGCCTGCTCACCTGTACTGAGCGCTGGAGCGGCGTCAGACAAGACGCCACCGCTGATCGACAGGTACGGTGGCAGTTGCATCTGCCCAAGTATTGATGCGATTTCTGTCACCGCTCAGGCTGCCGGTAGTGGCGGTGTCAACGGCCTTGCCAGCATCCTGTTTCGCTGGCGCAGCACGCTGTGGCGCCAGATGCCCGACAGATAACCGGGGACCAGCTCGTGCCGTCTGCCCTGCAGCACCAGTTTGGCAGCACCGAGAACTCCTGCGGCCAGCGCAAGCAGATCGGTGACACAGGCCTGGCGCAGGCCCAGAGTCAACAGAAAATAGCGCCTTCTTGATTCAAACAGATAGTCAGGCAAGCGTTTGGGCGCGGCACCGCGCTCGGTCACACCGGTGCTCTGGCCGGCAATATGGACGACGCGGCTCGACGGCACATACCATGTCTGAAAGCCTGCTTGACGTGCACGCCAACAGAATTCGGTTTCCTCGTAATAGAGAAAAAACCGTTCGTCCAGTCCGCCAATCTTTTCGAGCATGGAACGCCGCAGCATCATCGAAGCACCGGCGCACCAGTCAATCGGCTGCGACCGTGACTCCATGGTCCGTGCAACGACCCAGCGACGCAGCAAGCGCGTCATCAATCCCAGACGCAGACCGGATTCCATTTCGCTGAGCGCTGTCGGAAAGCGAAAGGCAATCGGCCAGTCACTACCGTCTCCGTTCTCGAAGCTGCTACCGGCAATTCCGACAGCCGGGTTGTGCTCCAGAAAAGCAAGCAGCGCACCGACTGCACCGGGCTTGACCCGGGTGTCGGGATTGAGCATGTGCAGGTAATCCGGATTCCAGAGTCGCACAGCGTGCTCGAATCCCACGTTGTTGCCATAGGCGAAGCCGCCATTGCGCGGCGCCTCGACCAGCTTCACCCAATCGCCCCAGCCCTCGCGCGCAATAAACTCCGCGATCTGCGGATAGTCGCCTGATGCGTTGTCCACAACGACCACGCTCAGTTGGTACGCAGGATGCAAACGCTCAGACTGCAGCGAGCGCAGGCAGTCCAGCGTCAACGCGGCCGAGCGATAAGTCACGATCACGACGGCTACCCGTAGCAAGCTGCACTTGATGACGTTCATGTTGCCGCTCCAACCGAGACCTCGGACCATGCCGGCAACTGCGCCAACAAGCTCGAGGCCAGGGAATCGACGTGGGCTTGCTGCAACATGCTGGCGTGACCACCAGCAACGTCTGCCAGCATGAGTTGACCAGCCACTGCCCGCCAACCGAAATCTTCACCACTGTAAATATCCCTGTAAGGCGTGTCCGCGTCCACTCCCTGCGAAGCACGTATCAGCAGCACCGGCACATCGCTCAGCGCTGGTGGTAGATAACGCAGTTCCAGCGCTGTATAGATTTGCGCGACCGTCAAGCGTGGCACCCACACAGGCCAGGACTGATCCCGCCGAACCCGTCGTTGCAGCAAGGCAAAACGCAATCGCGCAGAAATGCGCGTGAGAAACGCTGACGACTCATAGAGCGCAGTGTTCCAGATCTTTCTCGCCACGGCACCAGCCAAGGCCAGCGAACTGCCGAGCATGACGCCGCGCCCTCCATCGCCCTGCATCAAAGCGCGCATGCGCGACATGCGCTCGCTGGCGATTCGTCCGGCCCGGTGTGGAGCCTGCGGTGTCGCACCATCGAGAATCAGGACCACTTCCACCTCTTCACCTTGGCGACGTAATTGCGCCGCCATGGCGTAAGCGATCACACCGCCGGCACACATGCCACCCAGGCGGTAGGGGCCGTGAGCTTGCGTACTGCGAATCTGCTCGACATAGTAGGCCGCCATGTCTTCGATCGCGGCG
>CAITQH010000410.1 GCA_903894475.1 uncultured beta proteobacterium | reverse complement strand
TGTTAACGAAGTTCGAACCGTTGATCGTGATCGTCTGCGCACTGGCCGAGCCAGTAACCGGGTTTGGACTCACGCTGCTGATCGTCGGTGCCGGCAGTACGACTACAGGTGCGGCCACGGTTAGCCCTGTGCTTGCTACCCATCCGTCAACGCCCGTATCCCAATTCACGTTCCACCATATGTATGACGTACCGCTCAGCGAAAGGGGTGTGGGTCCACCAATTACCGTTCCCAGACTCCCACTTGCTTGTGATCCTAGCACGGTGCCAGCAGCGGTAGACCGCACATTCACAACACCGTTTGACTGCACCCGATCATTCACCGCGATACCAAACACGGCGCCACACCATGTAAGCGAAAGAAGCAGGACGAAGCCCGCGACAACTGCTTTCCTCAGCGAATGAGGCCACGCACTCGGCAGTCGGCCGAAAAAGACTCGGAAACTTTGAAAGATCACGATGCCTCACCCTACCCTGAAGCCTGGAACGGCTTATGTCATCAAATGATTTGGGGCTTCCAGTAAAGCTGCCCCGGTTCTATGCGAACTCTTGTGAGCCGAATAGTAACAATTTGGAAACAGTCTGTCTATCGACAAATACCCGGCACATTCTACTTCATGTGACAAGTCGATGGACGACGCACAGCTTTGTATCAATGGCTATCGACTTGGACCACCCACTCCCGGTGGCATAACAAAGTCACCCGGTGGCGCTGGATTGCTTGGTGCTGGCGCTGCGGTCTGGGGCACTGGAGCGGGCATTGGCTGAGGCAATTGCATTTGCTGACTCGGTGGGGCAGCACCAAACGGCACCATCGGGACTAGTATGGGCGCCGGTGCAGGAGCAGGCACGGGCTGCGGCATAGGCCTCGGCGTTGGCTGTGGCTGTATTGGCAATATCGCCGGTTGTACACCGCCACTCTGACTACCGGCCTCCGGCCCAAAGTTCATCTCCAGCAGGTCTTCGGTCGGGCGTTGCAGGTTGCGCACAATGCGCGGCGTAATCGAAAGTAAGATTTCTTTGCGTCCGCCTTTGGTGGCGCGGCTACTGAAGAGGTTTCCCAGCACCGGTATGTCACCTAAACCCGGCAAGCGGCTGGTGGTGTCCGACTCCTCGGTGCTCAAGAGCCCCGCCAACACCTGCGTTTCCCCATCGCGCAGTGTCAATGTGGTGGTTGCGTTGCGGGTGCCGACCTGATACGCAGTGGTTCCGGAGTTCTCAACCTTGTTGGTGATGGAGCTGACTTCAAGCACGGTCTTGATGACCACGTCGTCATCAAGCATGATGGAAGGCTCAAATTCAAGCTTGATGCCAACATCCAGATAGCTCACTGATGACGACGTAGCGTTGATGGTGCTTCCCGGGTAGGTGGTAGAGGTAATTACCGGCACTTTGTCGCCAATATGAAACTTGGCCTTCTCTCGGTTGCGCACCCGGATGCGCGGGTTGGCAAGTAGGTGAATGTCTCCGAGTTGACGCTTTAAATTGATGGTCAGAGCGCTGTCCAGACCGGTCACGTTGATGCCGCTGTCAGTGATAGCGCGCAAAACATCCAGCGTAATTGGACTGGCAACACCAAAGCCAACCTGATCGGGAAATTTGATGCCAAGGTTGTTGTCGGTGCCGTGGTTGAATTCAAGAATTTCCACTTCGAGCATGACTTCCGGCTCGGCTTGGTCGTGCGCGGCAACCATTTTTTCAGCCATAGCAACCATGTCAGGCGTATCACGAATCACAATCAGGTTGCGCTTTTCATCGGTGAACAGGTCTTTGACTTTAAGTACCGCTTTCAGCATGGCTGACAACTGCTTCACATCCGCATTGGCGACATAAAAATTGCGCACCGTCAGGTCCTGGTACTCCTTCATCTTGTCGGGCCGCGCGGGGTAAATCAGCAGCGTGTTGCCGTTAACCACCCGCTTTGCCAGCCCGTTGGAACTGGCGATTTGCTCCAGTGCTTCGTCAAACGCTACATTGCGCAAAAAGACGCTCACGCGAGTGTCTTGCTTGAGGTCGCGGTCGAAGACGAAGTTGATGCCAGTGGCGCTGGCTAGTGCATCAAACACCATCTTCAACGTTGCGTCCCGAAACACGAGTGATACCGGCTTGCGAAGTTCAGGGTCGATTACCGGCCGCGCCCCGGCACGGCCAGCCTTCTCATCCATGGCGCGCACAGCTTGGCGTGACTGCGCGTGAGTCGGCACTTCGTCAAGCAACTTCTTGAACTTGGCTCGTGCTTCCTGTTCCCGCCCGGTGTTGGCGGCACGACTGGCGTCGTCAAACAGGCGCTGATGTCGCTGTGCCGTCTCAATCCACTGTAGGCCGGCGATGGCGCGTTCGTTGCCCGGTGCCAGGACAAGAACACGCTGGTAAATGGTCTTGGCCTGGACTGGTTGTTTGTCACGAATTGCGGCGGCTTCGCCCAGCAATGTAGTCACAGCCCGCTCAGTGGCGCGGCCGAGTGCGGCGCGGTACTGCACATTGGCTGGATCGTCACGGTTGGCTTGGCTAAAGCTCTGGATGGCCGGTTCCCACTGACGCGCTGCCAACTGTTCTTCGCCACGGCGAAAGGCATCTTGCCCAACGCATGCCGACAGCATCAGCGTAATCATGCTCAGCAGCAGCACAATGCGCATCGACTTGCGCTGCCCCACAAGTAGCAAGTAATGAGTCATGGAAGTGTCCCTATTTGCATCTTTTGTTCTTGCCCGCTGGCCGCATGCCGAAAGACAAGTTGTTTTGAGTCCATCGCCGCCAAGACCCAACCCTCCGGCATGGCTTCGCCCAGCTTGACCGAGATCACCTGGTCTTGCGCGTCAATCAGAAAGACGTGGGCATTGTCACTACGGTCCAGGTGGCCGACGTATTTCAGCTTGAAGGGCGGCACGGTTGGGCCAGCTTGTAGCGCAGCAGGCGGGCCTACCGACACCGCTGGCGGTAGGCCAAAGAGGTCGGACACGGGTTGCCCGCTGTCGGCTCGCCTGGGCCACTCAAGCGGCAGGGCCGCTGGGCCAGGCGCTGTCTTGCTCACACTGCGCCTGGCCGACGGTGCGCCGCGGCCAGTGACCGTGGCTGGCGGATCGTCACTGCTGAGCTTCCAAGTGGCCCAGAGCGTGAGCGCCAACAAGCCAAGCATCAACAGGCGCCGACGCAAGTTGCCTTTGCCTGCCGGAGCGGTACCGTTGCTCATGATGCAGTGTGCCGAAGGTACAAACTCATGCGCAGTTGGGCGCGCACGCCCGTGCCGCCAACCGGTCGGATGAACTCGATCAGGTCAAGTGTCGCCGCATCAGCTTGTGCCAGCACAGTGCGAAGAAACTGCCTGATCGCCGGGTAAGTGCCGACAATTTCAGCCTGTATTTCATGGCGCCAGAGGTCGCCCTGCATAGCCTGGCTTCGGTAGCCCGCTTTGCGCAGCACAACACCGTATTGATCTGCCACTTGATGCAAGCGCTCAATGCGTTCAGCAGTCGCATTTTGATCTTGCAATTGAGACATGATTTCTTCAAGCCGCAGCGCGGTCTTGGGCCGGGCTGGTAAGTCACCTGCCACCCGCACGCGCCCTAGCTGCAAGTCTTGACTCAGTTTGGCAGCCTCGCCTGCCAGAGGTGCCAACAACCGGTATTCAATCAACCCCTGGAGGCCAAGCATGGCGACCACGGCCAGCGCCACAAGAACTGGCAATGATGGAACAGGCAATTTGGTGAGTTTCATTTTGTGCTGCGCCATTTTGCACTGATCATCGCCTGCAATGAATTGGTGGCGTTCTCGGGGCGCGCCTCAGACACCAGCGTCACATCGCTCAATTCGCCCTGTTGCGTCAGCCGCTTCATGAACTCTGCCAACGCATCAAAATCTGCACATTTGACGTTGATCGTCACACTGCCATCTTCAGCATGCGGTTGCACCGCGTCAATCAGTATTCTCTGGGTGTGGGCTGCTTCAATCGCCCTCAGCAGGGTCTCCCACGGTACGGCCAGGCTGTTGAGCATGGCCTGTACGGCCACCGCCGCCTTCAGCTGATCGGGCGATAGTTCAGCGGCATCGGAACGGGTGCGCTTGCCTGTCTGCTGGCGTTGGTGAGAAACAAGCGCTTCTCGTGTGGTTTGCAAACTCTGCCAGCGCCAGGCTGCAATCCCTATCTGCAAACCAAACGTCAGACCCATGATGCCCAACAACACATTTCGCCATTGCCGACGTGCGGCGCGGTCTAAAGCAAAATCCAGATTTGGAGCGCGCCTCATGCAACCCCCGCTTGCAGCACGGAACGCGTCAGGCGACATGCTAGGCTGGTACGGGCTTCCGTCAACGAAACCACCCTCATCGACCAACCGGACTCAGTCAAGGTGCTGCGAAGAAGCGTGACATTGGCGGTACCAGTGAGATCAACGAGGGTGAGTGCACGGCAGCCGTCACCACGCCGCACGACCTCACGCGCCAACAGCAGCGGCAGACTTTCCGACCTATCGGCGGCAGCGGGGATAACGCGCCAGTCCTCCCAGGCACCGGTTTGCTGTCGCACCAGCGTGACCGACTGCTGTTCGATGATGGCAAGCCAGGTTGAGCCGCCGTCATTAAGCGCCTTGCTGGCAACGTCAATGGCTAGTGGCCTTGCTGAAGCCAGAACGCAAGAGCGCTGGCGCAAACCATCACGTAGCGCGTTTATGCCGGCGGTAGGCCATGCTACCGCCAGCAGGCGCGCCCCTCGCTCTTCCCAACACCAATGCCAGTCGTTCATCATGTCGCCATAAGTGGCGTGGTACTGGCGTTGGAGCAGGCTTTCCATTTCCTCATCACTATTCCGTTTGCCCATCAAAGGCAGAACTAGTGGACGTGCCCAAAAATCAGAAACCACGACGCGCAAACGCCGGCCGCGTAAACCTGAATCGTCGATCAATTGAAGCAGTGCTGCCACAGCCTCGCCAAATCTTTCCTCCAAGCTTCCACTGGAACTCACGCATTGGCGCAGCGCCGGGCGCATGCTGCCGCCGGCATCCAACACCACGGCCTGCGGAGTGATCAAGGCATGACAGCTTGGGCGCAGTGCCGCACGTGCCCAGTCCATCACTGCGTGCATAGAGAATGCTTGCGGCTTGGTTTTGCCCATCAACATTACCCTGCAAACGTAATTCTGTCGATCTCGACCTGGCTGGTCAGACCCTGCCGTACCATCTCTTCGGCCGACTCGCGCAGCAGGCGCGTACCGCGTTGCCGTGCGGCTTCCTTGATGGAGCGGATCGGAGCGCGTGCGGAAATCATCTCTCGCAGTTCGTCATCAAGCACCAAGCATTCACCAATGGCGCGCCGACCCTTGAAACCTGTGTCCCGGCAGTCGGCGCAACCTTTGCCGACGCACTGCGCGCAGAAGATCCGTACCAGTCGCTGCGCCACGATGCCATTCAGCGCCGAGACGAAGGTGTAAGGGTCAACCTCCATGTGCTCAAAGCGACCAAGCACGTCAAAAACGTTGTTTGCGTGCACGGTCGAGAACACCAGGTGGCCAGTGAGCGCCGCCTGCACCGCTATCTGCGCGGTCTCGGGATCGCGGATTTCACCGACCATGATTTTGTCGGGGTCATGCCGCAAAACGGAACGCAAGCCGCGCGCAAAGGTCAGGCCTTTTCGTTCATTCACCGGTATCTGTAGCACGCCGGGCACCTGGTATTCAACCGGGTCTTCGATGGTGATGATCTTGCTGGCGCCGTCGTTGATCTCCGAGATGGCAGCATACAGGGTTGTGGTTTTGCCGCTGCCGGTGGGGCCAGTGATGAGCAGCATTCCGTGAGGCTCGCGCGCAAGGCGGCGTATCACGGTCAGCGAGTTGGCGTCGAAGCCGAGGCGGTCAAGCGTAAGCCCCGCTATTTGGTCGCTGAGGTGGTCTTTGTGCAGGATTCGGATCACTGCATCTTCACCGAAGATACTGGGCATGATCGACACTCGAAAATCGATGTCGCGGTCTCGAATGCACGCCTTGAAACGTCCATCCTGTGGGATGCGGCGTTCGGTGATGTCAAGTTCGGCCATTACCTTGACGCGAGAGATTGCCTTCTCAGTGAGTTCGACTCCGGAGACACGCGCAGCTACCGTTATAACGCCGTCAATGCGGTACTTGACAACCAGTCCGCTGGCGGCGGCTTCAAGATGAACGTCCGAGGCTCCAGCACCCATTGCATCGAACAATGTGGAGTTGATCAGACGGATTACTGGGCTGGCAGTTCCGTCGATGCGAGCCAAGGATATCTCCTCGACGCCAATTCGTCGAACGTCATCCGAGAAAGCGTCGCCCAATACCTGTGGCAGCGCCGAAGCGGCACCTTCAATCCGTCCCAGCGCGGAAAGGAATTCCGATTCAAGAATCAGTTGGCGGGCGCCTACAGCAATACCCTTCGCATCCGCCCAGCGTTGCAGGCCATCGTCAACAGGATTGACGAAAAGAAGGACCTGGGCGCCGTTCTGGATGATGACCAATGCCTGCCGGCGCCGACAATCAGGCAGGCCGAGAGCATCGAGGTCCGGGCGAAGATCAACGCCTTTCTCCAATCTGCTAACTTGGTAATGAAACGCATGTCCCATTTGACGAAGTACATCTTCGGTAGCAAGACCGGTTTGTTCCGTCAGGATTGCATCGAGCGTACTAGCCTCCTCACGCGCTCGCCGCACTGCCGCGCGAACAACGCTTGAATCAAGCATGTCCATGGTCTGAGAGACGGCTTTGTTGCATGGGTCGAGACTAATCGAATTTCGCGTTATGTAGCGTGGCCATTACTACTGATCCGAAGCCAGGAACGCCAAGAGTCCAAACATGACATCGTAAGCCAGCAAACATCCAACTGACCGGAGAAAGTGACAATATCGAGACGTCTACTCCGAAGTGTCTAGGACAAATTGTTTTCTACCGCGTGTTGGCGAACTCGGCTACTAATCATCAATTCCAAAATCCACGACTACCCCACCGCCCGAAATCAACAATGCGTATTCCCCTGGTGAAAGTGGGGACTGCGGCTTCGCCGAATATATATTTAATGTGTAGGTCTTACCACCCTGAGCTTGGTAGGAGCATCCCGTTCCGGTAACTGTCAGCTCCACTGGCACTATAACCTCGGGAGGGTACTTGATTTGACCCTTACTACCCTTGATTCCGGTGGACCCCTCTCCGACTTCTACGTAGCGACCCCCATCCCTTGAAGCCAACTTCACAAATACGATTTCCTCTTCAGCCAGCTTGTCACTAGGAATGCCAATCGATGTCATTAACGGCTGCTTACCTTTTAGTCGAGTCACAGACTTAGCGCGTTCCAAGACAACTCCTGCCTTCACAGACGTCCGTATGAAACCGAAACTGAATAATGTTCCAATACTGCTCAGGACTGTTCCCGCGTTTGCGTCGGCTTCAAATTGAGTTTTTGCCGGACGAACATTGATCTGCCGACCCTCATCAAAAATTGCCTGATACCCTTCAGGGGCATCATCAACACATTTGTTTCCAGGGGGGGGGTTGGATTGCAATGGGGTAGGAGGCGCGAGAGTCGCGGACGCCGGCACCGGGGCCGGGGCCGAAGGTGGAGGCGAACTCCTCATAAGCACGCGGCGAATTACTGCATCACTCGCACCGCTCTTCTTCAGGGCGATTAGAGCGTCAGTTGACGTGTCAAGTTTTGAAGTACTGCTATCGATCGCCTGAAGAACAACTGCTTCGCCCAACCCGGCTTTGATCAATTTAATCAAGTCCTGATTATTTCTTATGGTGTCCGCTATTGCACTGGGCACGACCGCGATGGCCACCACAAGCCAACAAGTGGCCCAAGCTAGTCGGTTGAAGTACTGCATATAAGGTCCTCTCCCTTGATTTTCTGGGGCGATTTGATACTACTGTTGTGGGAATGTCAATCTTCAATTTGGTCCATCTTCAATTTCGTCCAAACAGGAATGAGGCCGAACTGAAGATGGGTGGCTTACGATGAGGCTGCGAATTCGTTAGATGACTGAATTGGAGGAGATTCTCCAATGACTGCATGCCAGCGACGGGCCAAGATTTCCAGGTCAAACGCGAATGGCTGGTTGTTTCGTCCGCCGAAGTTGCCCTCACGCGGGCACGGGGCACATCAAGTATCAATTTGGAATCTTCAGCACCATGCCCGCAACTGCTGGAATCCGAGTACTTACTTGATTGAAATCTCATCCATACAGCTGGCACTTGGTGCACTGATGCAGAAGTCTGCTACCGGGCGGGCATTTGGAGAAGATTATCGTCATGTAAGGCGCTTCTCGGGCACTGCACCAATATGTGCTGCAGGGAATTCCAGTTACCCCTTTGGACATTCTGGTGACCGATGCCTTGACCTGTATGCGCCGGGAAAAGCTGATTTCTGGCTAGTCGAATTTCCAGCATTCACGCAACGGCAGCTTTCCTGCTCCCAGCGTGACCGGCGATGACTGCTTCCTGAGGTCGCCGCTGTCCGGTTCGGGCACGTTGAAGTCCGCCACGAACGGCTTGTGACGGGCAATCAATTGGGCAACCCGTAACCTGACTGTCGTGACCGACGGCAATGTGTCTTCTGGAGCCGGCGAGACAAGAACCGCGGGTGGCAGCTTGCCTCAACCCAGGACGATTCCCGCCTCGAACTGCCTGCTGCAAAGCTGACGATCAGGCGCCCGCCCGAGGGAGTCAAGAGTCCCAAGGGCGGCGCCAGATTGTTGGCCAG
>CAITQH010000409.1 GCA_903894475.1 uncultured beta proteobacterium | reverse complement strand
TGCCGTGTTGATTTTTCGCCATGAGCGCGGCACGAACCGCTTCGGCATTGACACACATGGAGCGGAATTTTGGAAACTCGAAAATTTCACCGTGCAGACCGACACGCTTTTGCCAGAACAGCACGGGGCCCCGGTCATACAGCTTGATCGCCAGTGCGACCAGCAGGAACAGGGGGGCCAGCATGACCAGCGCCGAAAGTACCAGAACAATGTCCAGAGAACGTTTGATCAGCGGCAGCTTGCGTGTCGACCACCACCAGACGAGGTGCGCGCGGCGTGCCCGCAGCCGATTGGCAAGTGGTATTTTGAGCTGGGGCAGGGAAGATCCGGTCATGAGACGCCTCGTTCGTTTGGTGCCTCGTATTACAGTCCTTTGCCCTGCCGGAGTTGTGACAGGATTGTCAACGACTTGTTAAACTGATGGCGAGCGCACTACCCGAGCCCATCCATGAGTTGCCTGCTATGCACCGATCCCTGACTGCCAAGCCCGTACTGCGGGTTCTGGTGGCTGACGACATAGCGGTCTCACGACTTCATTTGTGCGATTTATTGCGCGGACTGGGTCACCAGGCGCAGGCTGTGGACAGTGGCCGCGCGGCGATCGAGCAAGTGCGCGCACAGGCGCCGGACGTGGTTCTTCTTGATCTGTTGATGCCCGGGATGGATGGTTTTGAGGTAACGCAGCGAATCCGCGAAATGATCACCGACCGCTGGCTGCCGGTGATTGTGACGTCTTCGCTGGAAGGCGAGGAGCACTTCATTCATGCCCTGTCGCAAGGTGCCGACGATTATCTGGCGCGACCCATCAGCCCGGGTTTGCTGGAGGCCAAGCTGCGCCATTACGCGCAGGTGCTGGGCTTGCAGTCGCGTCTGGCGGCTATGGCGCAGCGTCAGCGCGCGATTCATGACAGCATTCTGGACGCGGTGATCACTTTTGATGACGCCGGTCTGATTGAAGAGAGCAATCCGGCAGCAGCACGCCTTTTTGCCTGCACTGACCGTCAACTGACCGGGCAACTGCTTGAGACTGCGATTGGCGCGCCCTTGCCCGAGCTGCTGGTGCAGCACGAATTGCCTTTGCGACGCGCCGATGGCAGCGTGTTTCCGGCCGAACTGGCGCTCAGTGATTGGACCGAGCAGGGTCGAGTCCAGCACACACTGGTCATCAGGGACCTGACGGAGCGACGCCACGTCGAGCGCATGAAGGACGAGTTTCTCGCCACGGTCAGCCATGAATTGCGCACACCGCTGACCTCGATTCGAGGTGCCCTGGGCCTGCTGGCCAGTGGTTCGGCGGGCGCTTTACCGAAGGCAGCCGTGCCCCTGGCCGAGGTAGCCAAGCGCAACGCGGAGCGACTGAGTCACCTGATCGACGACATCCTGGACCTGACCAAGCTCGAAGGCAATCAGATGGTGCTGCAACTGCGCCTGACGCCGCTTGATGTGCTGCTGCGGGAGGCGATGACAAGCAACCAGGGCTACGCGCTGCGAGCTGGCGTGACGCTCAGTGCCGACCTCCCCGAAGGCAGCCCGCAGGTGCGCGTTGATGGCGAGCGCTTCCTGCAAGTCATGGCAAACCTGCTGTCCAATGCCATCAAACATTCGGCCAGCGGCGATGCTGTTGCCCTCAGCCTGGATTGGACTGCCAGCCATGTGCGGGTCAGGGTACGCGATCGCGGGCCCGGCGTTGATCCTCGTTTTCGTGGCCGCATGTTCGAGAAGTTTTCACAGGCGGATGGTTCTGACCGGCGTGCCAAGGGTGGCACGGGCCTGGGGTTGTACATCAGCCGCATGCTGGTCGAGCGCATGGGGGGCTTGTTGAGCGTCGATTCTGTACCGGGCGAGGGGGCCACTTTCAGTGTTGAACTGCCGCGCGATGACGCGGGTGCCACGGTCTGGACTCCCTGGGTTCTGCACATCGACAATGATCTTGACTCCAGGCGCCGCATGGCAGACTGGCTGTCCTCACTGTGCCGGGTCGAAGGTGCCGCAGACCTGCAACAGGCGCGGGGCCTGGTCAGTCAGGCATCGGTGCCCATCATCGTCGCTGACCCTCGTGCGCAGGGGGCTGCCGAAGAATTCTGTCTGAGTTTGAAGCGCCTGGCGAAGGCCCGGCCGGTCATCCTTTACAGCGACGGTGTGGACCAGTCCTTCGTCGAACACATGGGTTTGAAATGGTTGCGCAAGTCCCATGCAAGCCGCGAAGAACTGCTGGCCACCGTTCGGTCCGCCATCATCCAAGCCGGTCGGCAGGAGTTCCCATGAGTCAATTGCAACGTGTCATGTGCGTTGAGGATGACCCGGATATCCGGATGATTATCGAGTTCAGCCTTGCCACGGTCGGCGGCTACGAGGTGTGCATGTGTGCCGGCGGGCAGTTGGCGATTGAGCAGGCGCCTTGCTTCAAACCCGATCTTGTTCTGCTCGATGTGATGATGCCTGGCTTGACCGGGCCACAAACGCTTGTCGCCTTGCGTTCCCAGCCCGGGATGGCGGGTGTGCCCGTGGTGTTCCTGACCGCCAAGGCGATGCCCGACGAGGTCGAGGACCTGCTTCAATACGGGGCGACGGGCGTCATTGTCAAGCCTTTTGACCCGGTCAAATTGCCACAGGACATCCGTCTTTATTGGGAGCATGGTGGTGGCCGGCGGATTGACTGAGGGATTGTCTTCAAGTGCCAAGGCACAGTTCGTGGTCCTGCGGCAGCGCTACGCGGCCGGACTGGCGTCTCGCTGGACTGAAATTTCCACGGCGCAGGATAGCCAGGCTTTGCTGGCGGCACTGCACCGCCTGGCAGGCAGCGCTGCCAGCTTTGGCTTCGAGCGTCTGGGCCAGTGCGCGCGCGATGCCGAGGCGCGGGTAGCACAAGACAATCCGGCTGCCTTGGCCAGAGCGCTGGAAGAAGTTCTGGCCGAAATCGGGCGCATAGTCGAAGGCGCGTGACTATGCGGTGCGATGTTTTCAAGTTCGTCACATTGTGGTGACACTCTTGAGGCTGCCCTGCGCTGTAATCAGGGCACGCCAACGCGAACCCCGAACCAATGAAGGAACCCAAGATGGAACTGAAGGCAAAAATTGAAGACAACGATGTGCTGGTTATCGAGCTCAACGAAGACAATCTGGACGCCAGCAATGCGCGCGAGTTCAGGGATGCAGTGCAAGCCATGATGCACGAGCGCACACGGGTCGTGCTCGACATGTCGGGCGTGAAGTTTGTTGACAGTTCCGGTCTGGGGGCGCTGATTTCGTGTTTGCGTCTTCTCAATGGCAGACGGGGCGACTTCAAGCTCTGCGCCATGTCCAAGACAGTGCGCGCCCTGTTTGAGTTGATGCGCATGCACCGGGTGTTCAATATTCACGATACGCGTGAGGAGGCGGTCAGGTCTTTTGCCTGAGCCGGCCTGTTCGCAACATGGATTTGGAATTCCGGCGACTGCGCCGAATTTTTGCCGGCGCTGCTGGTCGGGCATGGGCGCTGGCCCTGCTCGCGGGTACCAGCCTGCTGACATCGCCTCTGGCGGGTGCTGGTTCCGTCGCGGAACGCGTCAAGACCATGAAGGTGGTTCGGGTCTGTATCTGGCCGGAATACTATGGCATTACCTTTCGCAATCCGCGCAATCAACAACTCGATGGTATTGATATTGATCTTTCCAGCGAATTTGCCAGGGACCTCGGGGCACGGCTGGAGTACGTCGAATCCTCCTTTGCCAGGCTGATACCTGATCTGCTCGATGATCGTTGTGATGTCGCCATGTTCGCGGTAGGCATCACGGCACAGCGTCAGCAATCGCTGAAATTCTCGCAGCCCTATCTTCAGAGCGACATCTATGGCATGACCACGCGCGCCAGCCGCAGCATCAAAAGTTGGGACGACATAGACAAGCCCGGGATCCAGGTCGCGGTTCAGGCTGGAACCTTCATGGAGCCGGTGATGACGGCCACCCTCAAGCAGGCGAAGCTGGTTGTAATTCGGCCACCCCTGACGCGCGAGCAGGAGCTTGAATCGGGTCGCGTCGATGTTTTCATGACAGACTATCCCTACAGTCGACGCCTGATGGCGAGTGCCGACTGGGTGCGTCTGGTGTCTCCTGCCAAGCCGTTTCACATCATTCCGTATGGCTACGCTGTCAAGCCGGGTGATGCTGAGTGGCTGGCACAGCTTGAGCAGTTCGTAGCCCACATCAAGGGCGATGGGCGCCTTGAAAGAGCGGCCAGCAAGCATGGCTTGAGCGAAATTGTTGTCGCAAGATAAGGTCATCGTGTCAGAGCACAGCGCACCGGCCGCAGCGCCACTT
>CAITQH010000408.1 GCA_903894475.1 uncultured beta proteobacterium | reverse complement strand
CGGTGCGATTCCGAGCTGCGCCGCAATCGAGCGCTTGCGCTGCTGCAATTGCACCGCCATCAGCCCCTTGTCGCCGGTCTGGGCGTGACGCAGCAGCCATTCGGCGCAGCGCGCCTCGGCATCCTTGGCCAGTCGGCTGACGGAGAACTCGGTCTGCTGACGATGCGCCATGGCCACATCATGCAGAACCGCCTGCGCTGAGGGCGACATGGCCGCCAGCGACCGATGAAAATCAGCTATCGGTACCTGACGAAGAGAAATATCGGTTTCGGACACTGCATCCACCGCATGGGGCAGACCCAGCACTGCAGCGCTGGCATCAAGCCAGCACGGACCTTCGACGACGCCCAGTTGATGTTCCATCACGGCACCTTCCATGATGCCCAGGGCAATCCGGCCGGACTCGATATACGCAACCCAGCGTGAAGTCTCGGTCCGCGTGAGCAAACGCTCGCCCCGCGCAAGAACCCGTACATCAGTAGGCAGTTCAATAATTTCAGCGGATAGCATGAATGCGACTGTGCCGCGCTTGAGCCCTGCTGACCTTGAGCAAAATCAAACAAACTTGAGTAAAAGTCTCACAAAACCAGCAAAGCCCGGAAATCATTGACATTGGTGAACGTCGGCCCGGTCCTCACCAGGTCGCCCAGGGCACAAAAATAGCCGTAGCCGTCGTTGCGCTCAAGGAAATCCTCAGCCTTCATTCCTGCCGCCAGAGCACGACGCAACGTTGACGGCTCGACTTGGGCACCGGCATTGTCTTCGGTGCCGTCGATGCCGTCCGTATCGGCCGCCAACGCCCAGACATTGGGCTGACCCTGCAAGGCCAGCGCCAGTCCCAGGCAGAACTCGCCGGCACGCCCACCCCGACCACGCGCGACGCCGGGTGGCTGCGCACGCACGGTCACCGTGGTTTCGCCGCCGCTGAGGATCACGCAAGGCCTCTGGAACGGTTCGCCCTGGTTCGCGACAAAGCGCGCCAGCGCGGCGTGAACCTTGCCCACCTCGCGTGATTCGCCTTCCATCTCGTCGCTCAGAATCCAGGCCGACAGACCGGCCTGGCGCGCCGCCTGTGCGGCCGCCTGCAGGGACTGGCCAGGCGTGGCAATCAAATGCACCTGGCTGCGGTCAAACGCCGGGTCGCCCGTTTTAGGTGTTTCGAGTACGCCACTGGCCAGGGCAGCACTGACCAAAGCGGGCAGCGCAATGCCAAAGCGCTGCAGAATCGACAGGGCATCAGCACAAGTGCTGGCGTCAGGAACGGTCGGTCCGCTGGCAATGACTGAAGGGTCGTCACCGGGGACGTCGCTGATGGCCAGCGTAAGTACACGCGCCGGGGCGCAGGCCAAGGCAAGTCGACCACCCTTGACTGCGGAGAGGTGCTTGCGCACGCAGTTCATTTCGGTGATCGTCGCACCCGAATGGAGCAGTTCTTTGCTGATGCGCTGCTTGTCCTGCAGCCTCAGCCCTTCGGCCGGCAAGCTGAGCAAGGCCGAGCCGCCGCCCGAGATCAGGCAGAGCACCAGATCGTCCTCGGTCAGGCCACGGGTCAGGTCCACGATGCGCTGGGTCGCCGCGACGCCAGCGGCGTCGGGCACCGGGTGCGCCGCCTCCACCACCTCAATGCGTTGTGCCAGACCCGCCGGACGCGGCGGGATGTGCTCATAGCGTGTCACCACCAGCCCCGACAAGGCTGCGTCAGCCGGCCAGAGGGCTTCCACCGCCTGGGCCATGGCGCCAGCGGCCTTGCCGGCACCGAGCACCAAGGTTCTGCCTTTGGGTGGTGCTGGCAAAAAGGCGGCCGTGTTATGCAAGGGCAGAGCCCTCGTCACGGCGACCTCATAGAGGTGCCGCAAAAACTGCGCTGGCTGCAGAAACGGGTCCGGTGCCATTGTCTGCAGCCTGGCTACTTCTTGCCCATGCCCAGACGTTGTGCGCCCTCGGTATAAAGACGCACTTTTTCTTTCATGAAGGCATCCATCTGATCCTGCCCCACATTGACCAGTTCAAAGCCATTCCTGGCTGCAAGTTCCTTCATCTCCGCATCATTGTTCAGCGCCGCCCACAGTTCGGCCAAACGTTTGCGCGCCTCGGGAGAGGTCGACTTGGGAACACCTATGCCACGGTAAGCACCGTCAACCCAGTCCACACCGAGTTCCTTGAAGGTCGGTACGTCGGGCAGCAAAGGATGCCGCTTTTCCATCGCAATCGCCAGGCCACGCACCCGCGCCTTGTTGTTGATGGCAAAGGCCGAATAAGTCATGGCCCCGTCGATCTGTGCCCCCAGCACGGCGCTCGCCATATCGCCGGTGCCCTTGTACGGGATGTAGTTGGTCTTGACCGCGAAAGCGGCGTTCATGCGCTCATGGGCTGCATGGTTGGCAGAATTCAAGCCGGACCCACCAAGATTGAGCGCGCCGGGAGTGGCCTTGGCGGCCTTGATGAAGTCAGCGAAGGTCTTGATCGCGCTCTGCTCGGGCACCACCAGAATATCGGGCGTGAAATGAAACCAGAAGACCGGAGTCACATCCTGCGTCTTGTATTGCACCTGTCCTTCAAGCGGCTGAAAAACAATATGCGGCAGATTCACACCCACGATATTCAGACCATCGCCTGGCAACTGGTTCATCTGTCCCCACATCAACCCGCCGCCCGCACCGGCCTTGTACTGGATGATGGTTTCAATGGCAGGGCACTTCTTCTTGAGCACCATCTGCTGGTGCCGTGCCGACAGATCGGACTCACCGCCAGGCGGAAAGGCCTGCCAGTAAAGCAGATTTTTGTCGGGGCAGGCTTGTGCCATGACGACGGGCGTGAGCAGGGTCAGAACCAGGGCGCAAAGCAGCTTATTCATATCTTTCCTATCGATGTTGTTAACGTGAAAGGATGGGCTTGTCATACCGGCCCCGGATCAGGTCCGCAATGACAGTCTTCTTTCATTCTGCGGGGCGACTAAAGTGCTATACCAGTCAGCCAATTATTGCGCACCAGCGGCGATGCGCTCGCAGGTCGCCTGCGTTACCTGCTGAGTGGTCGCATTGCCGCCCAGGTCGCGCGTATGCAGCGCCGGCTCGGCTGTGACCTGCTCGATGGCCTGCATCAGGGTGCGTGCCGCGTCCACCTCGCCGAGGTGTTCCAGCAACATCACACAACTCCAGAAAGTGCCCACCGGATTGGCCAGGCCCTGGCCCATGATGTCAAAAGCCGAACCATGAATGGGCTCGAACATGCTCGGGTAACGTCGCTCCGGGTCGATATTGCCGGTGGGCGCAATGCCCAGGCTGCCCGCCAGCGCGGCCGCCAGGTCGCTCAGAATATCTGCGTGCAGATTGGTGGCAACCAGAGTGTCGAGCGTGGCCGGGCGATTGACCATGCGTGCTGTCGCCGCATCGACCAGTTCCTTGTCCCATTTCACGTCAGGAAATTCTTTCGAGATCTGCATCGCAATCTCGTCCCACATCACCATGGCGTGGCGCTGCGCATTGGACTTGGTCACCACCGTCAGCAGTTTGCGCGGGCGCGACTGCGCCAGCCGAAAGGCAAAGCGCATGATGCGCTCGACACCGGCGCGCGTCATCATGGACACGTCGGTGGCGACCTCGATCGGCTGGCCCTGGTGCACACGACCGCCGACACCAGAGTACTCGCCTTCGGAGTTCTCACGCACAATGACCCAGTCGAGGTCTTGCGAGCGACAACGCTTGAGCGGCGCGTCAATGCCGGGCAGGATGCGCGTTGGTCGCACGTTGGCATACTGGTCGAAACCCTGACAGATCTTCAGGCGCAAGCCCCACAGCGTAATGTGATCAGGAATATGCGGGTCACCGGCCGAGCCAAAGAGAATGGCGTCCTTGCCGCGCAAGGCGTCGAGCCCATCGGCCGGCATCATCTCGCCGTGCACGCGGTACCAGTCAGCACCCCAGCCGAAGTTCTCGAATTCGAAGCTGAACTTGCGACTGCTTGAAGCCAGTGCCGCCAGCACCGACTGGCCGGCTGGCACCACTTCCTTGCCAATGCCATCACCCGGGATGCAGGCAATCCTGTAAATCTTCATGCGCAGCTACTCACCTAAGTAGGCCGCCCGCACCTTCGGGTCCTTGAGCATGGTCTTGGCATCACCCGACATGGTGACGAGCCCCGAATCCATGACGTAACCGCGATCCGCAATGGCCAGCGCACGGCTGGCGTTCTGTTCCACCAGCAGCACGGTCACGCCCTGCGCGTAAACGTCGCGCACCACTTCGAATATCTTGTCCACCATCAGCGGCGACAAGCCCATCGACGGTTCATCGAGCAGCAGCACCTTGGGCCGGCTCATCAGGCCGCGCCCCATGGCCAGCATCTGCTGCTCGCCACCCGACAGCGTGCCGGCCAACTGGTTGCGCCGCTCTTTGAGTCTAGGAAAGATGGTGAAAACCTTGTCGATGTCGGCCAGCACATCTGCCTTGTCGCTGCGGATGTAGGCTCCCATCTGCAGGTTCTCGACAATCGTCATGCGCGCAAAGACACCTCGACCTTCCGGCACCATGGCAAGCCCCTGCTTGACCAGATCCCACGGACCCTGGCCGCGGATGCTCTTGCCCATGTACTCGATGTCGCCGTCATTGATCGGCAGGATGCCGGTGATGGCTTTCATGGTGGTCGTCTTGCCAGCGCCATTGGAGCCGATCAGCGAAACCAGTTCGCCTTCGCGCACTTCAAAGTCAACGCCCTTGACAGCCTGAATGCCGCCATACGCCACTTTGAGACCCGTCACTTTAAGAAGAATAGTCATCGTAGTTTCCTTACAGGACAGATATTTACTCTGTCCCCAACTTCCTTATCTGTTTGCGGGACAGACCGCAGCCACACGAAGTGGGCCAGCTCTGTCCTCAACCGTTCAGTGAGTAGTACCCAGATACGCTTCAATCACTTTTTCATTCTTCTGCACGTCCGCTGGCGTTCCTTCGGCAATCTGCTTGCCGTAGTCCAGCACCGTGACCCGATCGCACAGCCCCATCACCAGTTTCACGTCGTGTTCAATCAGCAGGATGGTCCGGTTGTCATTGCGAATTTTGTCGATCAGTTCGCGCAGCATGACCTTTTCGGTGGCGTTCATGCCAGCGGCCGGCTCGTCCAGCGCAATCAGCTGTGGATCGGTGGCCAGCGCGCGTGCAATTTCAAGACGGCGCTGATCGCCATAGCTCAGTGTGCGTGCCTTGTAGTCGGTGAACCTGGCAATGCCAACATAGTCGAGCAACTCCTGCGCGCGCGCGGCGATGGCTGCCTCCTCGGCCTTGAAACCACTGGTACGAAACATGGCACCGAGCAGGCCCGAATGGGTGCGGATATGGCGCCCGACCATGACGTTTTCCAAAGCCGTCATTTCAGAAAACAGGCGAATGTTCTGGAACGTGCGTGCAATTCCGGCCTTCGCGACTTCGTGAACCGCTGTCGGCTGGTAGGTCTTGCCGGCAAGTTCAAAGCTGCCGCTGTCAGGTGTGTAAAGCCCGGTCAGCACGTTGAAAAAAGTGGTCTTGCCAGCGCCGTTGGGTCCGATCAGGCCATAAACCTGGCCGCGCAGGATTTTTATGCCCACATCGCTCAGGGCCTGCAGGCCGCCAAAGCGCTTGGACACACCAGCTACATTGAGTACAGTGTCTGTCATGTTCATCCTTCATCAGTTGGGGACAGAGCTTGTTCGCTTCGCGTAACTACGGTCTGTCCCGCAAGTTTCTTACTTTTGCAGTGCCTTGCCGTGATCCGGCGAAGGCCACAAACCGCGCGGCCTGGACAGCATGATGGTGATCATGGCCAGGGCAATCAACAACTGGCGCAGGATGGCTGAATCCAGGCGACCATCGGTCATGGCCTGCAGCGGGCCGGCAACGTAGCGCAGCACCTCCGGCAATGCTGACAGCAAGACGGCTCCCAGAATGACGCCGGGCAGATGACCGATGCCGCCGAGCACCACCATGGCCACAATCATCACCGACTCCATCAGGCTGAATGATTCAGGCGAAATGAAACCCTGAAACGATGCAAACATGGCGCCCGAGACGCCGCCAAAAGTAGCACCCATGCCGAAGGCCAGCAACTTCAGATTGCGGGTGTTGATGCCCATCGCCTTGGCGGCAATTTCATCTTCGCGAATCGCCATCCAGGCGCGCCCAACACGCGACGTTTCAAGTCGGTGTGAAATCACCACGCTGAACACCACCAGCGCTAGAAACAGATAGTAGTAAAGCGAGACCGACGCCACTTCAAAACCAGCCACTGTGACATTCTTGCCCAGGTTCAAGCCAAAGAAACTCAAGGCGTCTATCTGTCCCAGGCCCTTGGGACCGTTGGTGATGTTGACCGGATGATCGAGGTTGTTCAGGAAGACGCGAATGATTTCGCCAAAGCCCAGCGTCACGATGGCCAGGTAGTCGCCACGCAAGCGCAGGGTGGGCGCACCCAGCAGGACACCAAAAAAACCGGCCAGCGCAGCGGCTGCCGGCACCACAATCCACAGTGGCGTGTGCATTCCCTGCGGAAACATGGAGGTAAACAGCTCGAAAGTTTCGGTCAAATGTGGCGACGCCAACAGGCCGTACATGTAGGCGCCGATGGCAAAAAACGCCACATAACCCAGATCGAGCAAACCGGCGTAGCCCACCACAATGTTGAGTCCGAGCGCCAACAGAACATAAAGCAGCGCCATGTCAGCAATCCGGACCCAGGCGTTGCCAAAGCCCTGCAACAGCAGCGGCAGGACCAGCAAGGCGACTGCAGTCAGCAGAAAAACAATGATTTTTTGTTGTTGCTTCATAAATATCCTTAATCAGTTGGGGACAGCGCTGGTTCGCTACGCGCCACCGCAGTCTGTCCCACAAAGTGTCAAGCTCTATCCGCCACCCGCTCGCCGAGCAGGCCCGAGGGTCGCAGCGTCAGCACAGCAATCAAAACAATAAAGGCAAAAATGTCGGAGTAATGACTCCCCAGCACGCCGCCCGTCAGGGCGCCGATGTAGCCCGCGCCCAGCGATTCAATCAAGCCCAACAGAATGCCGCCAACCACAGCACCCGCCAGGTTGCCAATGCCGCCAAATACCGCAGCCGTGAAGGCCTTCAGACCGGGCAGGAAGCCCATGCTGTGCTGCACCGTGCCGTAGTTGGCTGCCCACATCACACCGGCGATCGCCGCCAGCACGGCGCCGATCACAAAGGTGGCCGAAATCACCACGTCGGGCTTGACGCCCATGAGTGCCGCGACGCGCGGATTCTCTGCCGTGGCGCGCATGGCGCGCCCCAATTTGGTGTAATTGACTAGCCACATCAGCACCGCCAGCGCCAGCGCTGTCATCCCCAAAATCAGCACCTGGGTTGGTGTGATCACGGCACCGCCGATATCAAAGGGCGAACTCGGCATCAGGGTCGGATAGGGTTTGTAGTTCGGCTTCCAGATGATCATGGCCAGCGTCTGCAGCAGCAGCGACATGCCGATGGCAGTGATCAGCGGAGCGAGCTTCGGGCTGTTGCGCAGCGGTCGGTAGGCAACTTTTTCAATCACAAAATTGAGGGTGGCGGCACAGATGCAGGCAATCACTGTGGCAATCAGCAGAATCAGCCACCCCGGTGCATCGGGCATCGCGTCTTTCATCAGCCCAATGATGGACCAGCTGGTCAGCGCTCCGACCATCAACACCTCACCGTGGGCAAAGTTGATCAGCCCGATGATGCCGTACACCATGGTGTAGCCCAGCGCTACCAGGGCATACATACTGCCCAACACCAGACCGTTGATGATTTGCTGTATGAAGGTATCCATAAACTTCTCCGATTTGTGACCGGCACCAGGAAATCAGCCTCTTTGCTGACGAGCGGCGCCGCCTTGTGAGCTCTACCAGTTCTTTAGCAATAAACCTGCCAACACAGAGATCAGAATGAGTGCCGGCAGGTGGTGCAGACGATTGTAGCGAAGGGGTAGGCTTGCTTCACGCCCAATCCGCCAAGGTTTACCCTAAGCAGGCCACTGCTGCGTGCTTCGAGTGCGCTTTTCCTGCTGTTAATATCTTCGCATGAGCGAACTTGCACCCTACCCCTTCGCAGCGCTGGCACAGCGCATGCTGCGCGAGTTCGACACGCGCAAATCGATTTTCGACCTGCCACAGCGCAAGTTTGTGCTGGGCGATGCCACGCACGACCTGTCGGTGCGCTTTCACGGTCACAGCGCGGCAAGCCCGTTCGGCCCGGCTGCCGGACCCAACACCCAGTTGGCGCAAAACATCGTGCTGTGCTGGCTCGCGGGTGGGCGTGTGATGGAGCTCAAGACGGTGCAGATCAATGACCGCCTGACGCTGCCGCGCCCCTGCATTGATATGCAGACCCTGGGCTACAACGTCGAGTGGTCACAGGAACTGACGCTGGAGCAGTCGCTCGAAGAGTACGTGAAAGCGGCGATGCTGATCCGCATTCTGGAGGCCAGCGGGCGCGTGGCCCTGGCGCCGGGCTTCGGGCGCACGGTGTTCGACATGAGCGTGGGCTACGACCTGGCGGGCATCCGCAGCGAACGCGTGCAAGCCTTCCTGCGCGGCATGATGGACGCCACAACGGTGGTGGAGCGACTGCGGCGTGAACTGCCGGCAGAACTGGGGCCCTTGCGCGATCTGGACTTCCAGACCCGCCTGTCGGACACGCTGACGCTGAGCACCTTCCATGGCTGTCCACCGGACGAGATTGAGGCGATGGTGGAACACCTGATGCAGGAAAACCAACTGTCCTGCGTCGTCAAGCTCAATCCGACGCTGCTGGGCGCCGCCGAGGCACGCCGCCTGTTGCACGACACCCTGGGCTACAGCGAACTGCGCATCCCCGACAGCGCCTTCGAGAAAGACACTCGCTGGGACCAAGCCACCGCCTTCCTGGACCGCCTGGGCGACAAGGCGCAATCACTGGGTCTGCATCTGGGCGTGAAACTCTCCAACACCCTGCTGGTGGAAAACCACAAGACTTTTTTCCCGCCCAGCGAGCGTGTCATGTACCTGTCGGGCCCACCGCTGCACGTGCTGGCGATGCATCTGGTGCGGGACCTGCGTCGCCATTTCGGCGACCGCTTCCCGGTTTCCTTTTCGGCCGGCATTGAGCGCGCCAATTTCCCCGACGCGGTGGCGCTGGGCCTGGTGCCGGTCACGGTTTGCACCGATCTGCTGAAAGCCGGCGGTTACTGGCGCGGTTTTGGCTATTTTGAAGAACTGGTCAAGCGCATGGACGCGGTCGGCGCGACAACGGTCGACGAATTTGTCCTGCGCGCATACGGCGACACCGGCGCCACCGACCTGAGCGCAGCCAAGCTGAGCAACACAGAAAAGTATGTGGAGAGCCTGGCCTCCGACGTGCGTTATCACGCATCAAGCCATCAGGTGGGGCCGCGAAAGATCAACCGGCGCCTCGAGTTTTTTGACTGTGTGACCTGCAACAAGTGCATCCCGGTTTGCCCGAACGACGCCAACTTCAGCGTAAGTGTGCCGTCCACACCGGAGCTGCCGCTCAAGATGAAGCGCCAGATCCTCAACTTTGCCGACTTCTGCAACGACTGCGGCAACTGTGATGTGTTCTGTCTGGAAGATGGTGGCCCTTACATCCTGAAGCCCCGCCTGTTCGTGAACCGGGAGCGTTGGGAGCAGGACGCGCCACGCGACGCAGTGCTGGTAGAGGCCGACGCCATCAGTGCACGTTTTGACGGTGCCGTGCTGCGGGTCTCAGACAATGATCCGGCCAACGATGATCCGAAAGTCCTGGCGCTTCGCGCCCTGCGCGACGCCCTGCTCGATCCACAGGATGTGAATCACGTGGGTGAACTTTTGCGCAACGCACAAAAACGATAGTTACCCGGAGGCGCCCTCTGGTTCTGCGTCGGCGAAAAATGACCGACCCCATCGGCAACGCGCGTCAGTCCGCCCGCATGCCACGCCATTCGCCGGGTTCGGCTGGTGCGCTTCTGGTGCGACGCCACAGTGCCGCAGCCTTGGCGGCGCCGCTCGAGCTGACGGCGGGCTCGGAGCAGCGTCCAGTTTGCAGATATTGCAGGGCCGCGGCGGTCAGGATTTCTGTCGGGTCACCGAAAGACTTGTCAAAGTCTTCCGTCAAAGCGCAGGTGGGTGCGATACCGTCGTAGTAGCCGCCTTCGCCCCGGACATTGAGCGTCTCAAAGTTCACAGCACTGACAGTGCTGCCACAGGACTCTACCGGGACGAAGCCAACCGGTTTGCCGCAGGTTTGACCGCCCAGCGTGACCACCTCTACGTAGGGCCGCAGACCGTTGACGATCAACTCGCTTGCCGAACACGTGCGGGACCCAGTGAGAACGACGACACGCGCGAAACCGGACACCGCAGCGGCGAATTTGTAGCTGGAATTTCTGGCTGACTGCTTCGCGTTGAAATTCAGTCGAGTGAACACTTTGCCATCGTGCGCGCTGCCCGCCACCAGCGAAGCCAGCAATTTGGCAACGGAAATGAGCCCACCCCCGTTGTAGCGCAAGTCGAGGATGAGTTCGCTAGCGCCCTCTGCCCGGAACGCATCGAAGGCATCGACCAGAGGTGCCTCGGCCTGCGTCACGAAATCTTTCAACAACAAATAGCCAGCCTTGCTGTCACCGACCAGGCTCAGAACCCGCGACACCGGCACGGGCGTCAGTGGGTAAGAGGCAGCAGTGAGCGTCACGTTGCGCGGGCCAGCGGAACCGGCAATCTGTAAAGTCAGCTGCTCGCCAGTTCTACTCGCACTTAGGGCGCTGAATTCCAGGCTGGCCAGCAACTCGGCTGAGGGTCGACCGTTGATCGACAAAATCACATCGCCGCGCGCCAGCCCTTGTGCTGCCGCGGCAGACTGCGGCTCAACGTAGCGCAGCTTCAAGGGCAAGCGCTGTTCCAGGCCGTTGACAGCAACACCATAGCCGAGCGTCTTGCCCTCCTCAAAGTACTGGTTGTAACTCTCACTTTCGGTGATGTAACTCCAGTGATCGGCTGGCACTGCACCCACGCCCGTGGACAGCAGTGCTGAAAAATAGCTTTGTAACAACTCAAAGCCGGTTGGCTCCGGGTTGGGCGATGCACCCGTCCAGAGGTACTGGTCCAGCATGTAGCTGCGCAGCCAGTCCTTTTGTGCCGACACTCCGCAAGCATCGAGACCACCACCCGGCGGCGCGCCGGCGCCGTCACCACAAGCGCCCAACGCCAACAACGTCAGGGCAGCAGTGGCTTTCGCAAAGAAGCGTGCCGCCCTGCCCAAGAGCGTGCGCAGGTGTGGCCCAGAGTCATCCATAGAATCACATTGCGACCAGGCGCGACCAAAGCCGCCGTGCCTCGGCGGTGGCTTCTGCTCTCAAGACGTTGAAGTCGATATCGGACTCATCGCAGGGACCACAGCGCACCCATTCACCACCTCCAAAAAGTTCAACCAGCAGCGCAAAACCGGCCGGTGCACGTCGCGATGCTGCGTCGATGGAATCACCGTAGCGTGGCGCATCTTCCAGCAGTGCCAGCTGTTCTGCCACCATGTCAGACGGATAGCCGTCGCTGCCCAGTGCCACATGCCGGCTCTCTCGCAGGGCTGCCGGATAGCCAACCCGGTTGCCACGATTGGAACGCGGGTTTTGCACCAGCCAGCAGCCCATTTGTTCGCAACGACGCACCTGTGAGGCATCCAGGTGAACCCCATGCGCGATGATGGAACCCGGAGGTAACGCACCCAGCTCAGCGAGCCGCTCCAGCGGGCCCGCCCAGCCGCGCCGCTGGGCATCCGCCACATCGACCAGATCCTCGGCGACATGCACATGCATCACAGTTTGCAATTCGCGGCACAAGTCTGCGGCTTCACGCAGCGTTTCGTCCGACACGGTAAAGGAGGCATGCAAGCCGATCACGCCGCGCACCAGAGGACGCGTGTTGTTCTCGATAAATCGGCGGCATTCAGCCAGGCCACGCCGGGCTTCCGCGCGACCTCCGTTGCGCTCGGTCGCACCGTAGCAAAGCACGGCCGGCATGCCGGCTTCCTGGCAGGCATCAGCCAGGATGTCGAGCGAGCCTTCGATCAGGTTTGGTGACTCATGGTGGTCGATCAGACCAACGGTACCGAGCCGACGTGCTTCAGCCACATACCAGCGGGCTGAGGCACGCAATGAATCGGCATCGAGCGCGCGGTCCAGCTTCCACCAGACGCGCTCGAGAATCTGCACAAAGCTTTCAGGCGCCGGTCTGGGCTCGGGCATGCCAAAGGGCACCAGCCCGGAGTACAGGTGCGTGTGCGCGTTGACCTGGCCTGCCGCGCTCATTTTGCCGCTGCCGGCCGCCCCACGCTCATGGCCCGTGCCGCGGGAGAATCCCGCATCGGCAGCGTGGTGCGGCGAATGCCATCAAAGGCCTCCAGTGCGCCTGCAACCGCAGCAGCCGTTGGCACCAGACCGATCTCGCCCACACCCTTGGCACCGAGTGGCCCCTCTGGCTCGGGTTCTTCCACGAGAATGACCTCGACTGTTGGCATATCGCGCGCCCGCAGGACCCCGATTTCCTTCAGCTTGAAGGTCACCGGCATGCCGTTTTCGCACTCCAGTTCTTCG
>CAITQH010000407.1 GCA_903894475.1 uncultured beta proteobacterium | reverse complement strand
ATCAGGATCACACGGAGATTTTGCAAGCACTGACGATCAAGAAACCGACCCTTCCCGCCCAGTTGACCCTTTTGTAGTGGCACGATTGCATCGTACCCCTATATGAATCAACACGTTACGAAATTAACTGTCGAACTCGGGAGGCCCTGTTCGATGCCCAAACCGTGGACGCCGCCTCGACTTATGAGTCACCGATAGCTCCGGCCCGGGGCATCGAGGCCGTCGTCGTCAACGGTACTATTGTCTGGCGCGATGGGCGCCCAACCGGGGCACGACCGGGCTCTGTATTGTGAACTGTGAGCATCAGTCGCTACGGGAGTGCAGTGTGAACAGAACTTGTCGTCACTCCGATAGCAAGTGATATCTCTGCAGCCGCAAATCACACGTCTGGAAGGACGGCTTTATTCGCTATTTATACTTGGACTTAGCTGCAGGGCATAACCTTATCAAGCTTGTTTGAGTCATTCGTGGTCGGCACAGTTGAGTGCTTGATTCCGCAGGCGGCCGGGCACCATAGGGCCGATCGCAGTAGTTCGCCAAAGTCAGTCCATCCAATGGCGAAGCCGTCGTTGGAACTCAGGGACTGAAGTAGATGTCCCTTCCGCCTACCAAAGCGGAAATACAACTCGCTTGATCAGTCCGCGCGTAACCTATTGATTTTTATCGATATCTCAAATGTCCATTGCGGACTTCGACCCATCTTGAGTTCTCTCTGTCGCGGAGACTATTGGCCCTGAGAGAGCAAAAATGGCCGAATTTTGGGCTTCCGAAAAAACTTCGAAGTCCGCAAGAACCCTCGTCAACCCCAATGAATACGCGGGTGTAGGCAAAACAAATCCAACCGGATGAAGGGTTGGATTTTGTGTGTGGTGGTGCAATGCGGACCTGGGTTCAAACTCGCTCTCACAACAGGTGAGGAAAGATTCGGGCGTTTGTCCCCTGTTTGCGGAGATTGTCTGTTTCGTATTGTGAAATGTCGTGTGTTGCCGCTGCTCGAAAGGCCATTAAATCAGCGTCGAGAAACCTATTTGACCCAACGCCGTGCGTCTTTGAGCAGCAGCAAGAGTTGTCGCTCTCTCAGCGGCGACGCAGAGAAACCAAATCGGGTGTAAAAACGAGCAGCATCTTCATCGATCGGATGTGTCAGCATCGCCCGAATGCCAGCCTGCTCGGCAATCAGGAAAGTGCGCCTGATAGCGTCCTGCAAGAGCCCAAAGCCAATCCCTCGCCCCTGATCTTGGGTGCAAACCGCCAGCCGCGCCAATATGACAACCGGCAAGGGGTATTGGCCCATCCCTTTGCGAAAGCGCTCAGGCGCTTCCAATGTATCGACTTGACCGACTGTCAGACTGAAATAGCCACCGACCCGATCATCAGCGGCCACAACAAAGGTCTTGGCTGACCCACTGGCTTGCGCTTGACGGGCATGGTGCAGCAACCAATCGTTAAGCGATGGTTTGCCGCAATCAAAGTCTTCAAGCTTGTGGCCAGAGGCCAGTGGCTCTGGACTGCTCAAGCTCACTTTTTATCCCAGGGAGCGGGACGAGAAAACAGCCGAGCCAGCCCTTCGTTTTCCTGTGCTGGTCGCTCGAGCAAATCCAGCAGAGCCTGGTACTGACTCCCTGTGACCATGAACAAACGCTGATCCAGCAAGGTCTGCTCTGCTGCCAGGCAGGCACTATCGAGGATGTAATCCGTCAGTGATTTGTGTGCGACCTGCGCAGCGCGGCGCAGCACCGCCTCTTGCTCTGCCGTAGCGCGCAGCCCAAGCCGAGCGGAACGGGCCGTGGTGGTGATCGGTGAAAGTGTGGCAGCGGTCATTATTTTTCCCTAACTTGTTAGCTCAATGGCGTTATGTTAGTACATTTGACACACGTCGTCTACCTTTATATGCTCTGACCTCATTTCGCAGAGTCGCAACCGGCAAATCAACCCTAACTCAATGCCAGGAAACACAATTCGCAGATTTCGCAGATTTCGCGCATGCTGAATGGTTCTTGGACCCGCATGCCGTTTAGACCATCACTGCCACCGGTCACTGTGAAGCGACTTCCACGCCAAATTTCCCAGAATTGACTTGATAGATCTCGCATTTCGAAGCCAACATGGCTCCGTCATGTTCAACGATCAGCACCCCACAGCACCCGCCCTCCTCACCACCCAGCAAGCCGCTGACCGGCTCGGTTTGACGACCAGCGCACTGCACGAGTTGCGCTGCAAAGACGATGGTTTGCCGATTTTGCAAAAAGGTTTGCTGGTGGGCTACCAGTTAGAAGACATCCAGGCGTTCGAGCAGCGCGAGCTATTTGCCATTGTGAAACAGGTGTTGGCAGCCGATCGTCCGCTTCCACTGATCCGTGCGATCGGCAAGATGGTGATGGCGCCGCCGGTCAACGATTCCATCACATCAGCATCCGCCCCGATTTCAGCGTCTGTTGGTGCCATGGCTTGGCCGTCGAACATTCATCGATTGCCGATTGCCAAGACCGATAGCGAGCCAACTCCAGTGCGGCAGCCTGTGGTGCCGGATGCCCAGCCTGTTCGGTCAAGTAAACCGGCAACGCCCTCCCCGACCCATTCATCGGCATCGTCGGCCACTCTGTCTTGGTACGTAGTCCACACCAAGATACGCCAAGAAGCACTGGCCATGACCAATCTGAACCGCCAGGGCTTTGAGTGCTACATACCTATGATCAAAATGGAGAAATTGCGCCGGCACAAGGCGACGCTGGTTAATGAGCCGATGTTTCCGCGTTACCTCTTCATTCGGCTCGACACCAGCGGCTCAGGGCCAAGCTGGTCACCGATCCGTTCCACCTTGGGTGTGAGTCAGTTGGTCCGGTTTGGCGGTCAGCCGGCGTTGGTTGATTCCAAACTGATCGAACTTCTTCGCACACGCGAGCAAGTGGGCCAGCCTGAGCGGCTTTTTAAAGCTGGAGAGAAGGTTGTTGTGGCCGATGGTCCGTTTGTTGGCTTCGAGGCCATTTTCAAGACGGCTGATGCCGAGAGCCGGTCCATGATTTTGCTGGAGATGCTGAGCAAGCCGGTGGCGATGCGCATTGAGACTGCCAGTTTGCGAAAGACTGGCTGAATGAGCGACTATTCTGGCGTGTGGCGTGACCCCTGAGCGCATCGATTGCTTGATGCTCCTTGCCAAATCACATTCAGCAAGGGATATGTTTGTCAGAGCCAGT
>CAITQH010000406.1 GCA_903894475.1 uncultured beta proteobacterium | reverse complement strand
TGACTGGAACCGGCCATGACTGGCAATTCAGCGGCTAAGGACGCTGCTGGGCACGCCTTTCGACCATGAATGTGACGCGATTTCGACCCCCTGCCTTGGCGATGTACATCGCGGCGTCGGCCCACCTCAACAAGCCCTCCACACTCTTGTGCTGTGGCTCGATCAGCACCACGCCGATGCTGCTGCTGCAGTGGTGTTCGACGCTTTCAGAGTTGTTGCTGACAGTCAGCAGGTAGGGCTCTGCCAGGGCGACTCGGATCTTTTCAGCCATCTTGTTCGCCTGTTCAGCGGCAACTGCCCGATCCGGTGCCAGATCGCCCAGCAGCACGACAAATTCATCACCACCAATGCGGGACACCGTGTCCACCGCACGCACACAAGCCTTGAGCCGACGTGCCACCTCAACCAAAAGCAGATCGCCAACTGCGTGCCCGTACCGGTCGTTGATCGGCTTGAAATTGTCCAGGTCCATGAACATCAGTGCGCCAGAGCTATCACTGCGCGTGCCAGCCGCCATGGCCTGCGCCAAGCGATCCATCAGCAATCGCCGGTTCGGAAGACTTGTCAGGGTGTCGTGAAACGCAAGCTGGCGAATCTCCTCCTCCATCCGCTTGCGCTCCGTGATGTCTTCCTTCACGGCCAGATAGTGAGTCACAACGCCATTGAGATCTGTGATGGGTGAAATGTTAGCTAACTCACAATACTGTGAACCATCCTTTTTGCGGTTCACGAATTCACCCCGCCACTCCTGACCGGCGGTGACCGCATCCCATAATTGCCGGTATGTATCGAGGGGCGTCTTGTCGGTTTTCAGGATGCGCGGATTCTTTCCGATGGCTTCATCAAATGAGTATCCTGTGACACTGCTAAAGCGTGGGTTGACGTATTCAATCTTTCCGTTCAGGTCGGTGATGACGATTGAAGCTGGACTTTGCTCGACAGCGCGGGTGAGCTTACGCAGTTCTATTTCAGTCTGCCTGCGCTGTTCGATTTCATTTTCGGCACGCGCCAGAGCGCTTCGGGTTACTCGGCTGCCGTAATAAACCATACCGGCAGTCATGCCGAACAATGCCGTGTAATTCAACCACTGTGTGACGCCGACGCTGTAATTGGGCTGCGTTAACAGTCCGGCGTTTTCGGCAAGTATCAAGCCCAGCACGGCGAGCGAACTTGCACTGGTAGACATAAGGATGCCGGGCAACTGAAATAGCACGCCCACCACGAGAATCCAAATCACGTACAAGGCGGCCGTCGGTGTGCGGACCGTTCCCAGACTGATGTTCGCACCGGTCAGAAAAACAAAGCCGAGTATGGACAGGGCAAAAGCGATAAAGTCAATCCTGCCGCTGTGCAGGATGCGCCAGGCCAGCGCGAGCATGACCAGCAACGATATTGCGATGATCTGCGAACTGGTGGGGACGTTGCTTCCAAGTAACGCGACAACAGTGATCAGCGCCCCAAAAAGCAGGTTGATGCCGATAACCTCGTTGAGAAAACTGGCCCGGCGTGTTTTCTCCTCATCACCTCGAAAGACCGGCGGCGCAAGAATGCGTTTGATTGTGTTCATCATGATTGCCTCGGTCTCCCCCAAGAAACTTGGAAACTGCAGCGGGCATTATGACGGGAAGGACCTTCTCGAGAACGCCGACCCACAGGTGGCGCCTCACGGCCGCGTGGCAAGCGACGCCGTTCAGGGTTTGAGGGCAGCCGCCTCCGCAGCGCAGTTGCCCGTGGGCTCCAGACCCTTGGCGCGGGCGTCAGCCAGCTCTTTTGCAGCCTCATCGAACTGGGCGCGAAACACTGGGTCTGCGTGCAGACGGGCAACTGCGGCGGCACCTATCACGCGGCCCTGATTCACGTCACTTTGCCAGTGCACGCCACAGACCACGCGACTCTGGCCGAATTCATAGCCGCGTTTGATCAACGAATTTGCACGATCCGGAGCCATCTCAGCCAGGATCAGGCCCCAGGCCCAGCCGAGGGCCGCATGGCCAGAAGGGTAGGAACCGTCCTTGGCGAGCGCTACTTCTTCGGCAGGCGAGCAGCTGAGCGCCTTGTTTGTGACAAACGGACGCGCGCGCTTGTAGTGATCCTTGGCTGCGTAGGTTGACAAGCCAGCATCCACCATCGAACGCCGCAACAGTATGGTGAGATGCGGTGTTGTGTCTGGCCCGATCGGCGCATCCACGGCGCATGCAAAAGCATCAGCCGCTTTGGGAAAGCTGAGGACTGCATCATCGGCAGCCAGGTCCCAGCGCGGTGTATTGCGCAGGACAACGGTCGCATCGAACGCCTCCTCATCAGCAGCCTGAGCACTCGAGCCAGGCGCTGGCGGAGCCGGCAACAGCGCCAGACTGTCTGGAAGTACGTTGCGCGGCAGGTAACCCGCGAGCATGCCGGGCCGCAACTCCGGCACATTCTTGGGGATGATGCTTTCGGCCTGACTGTCACAGACAGACAGCAGCGCGACGCAGCACAAGATATTGGCGAACTTTCGGTGCGGGATCTTCATGCAGTGCTCCTCGTTGGTATCAGAGTGCCGGGTCTGTGCCGGTTACTTTGGAAGCATATGTCCGCTACATTGCTGTGGGCTGTCACATCTGCGATAGGGAGCAACGTTATATGTTTGGCGGCGCAAAAAAACAAACTGCGCCAAGTGCGTCGTCCACTGCTTTCCGGTTCCGTAAGGAGCCCTGATTGAACAAGCACACCGTGAATGCTGTCCTGGTTTTCGTCATGCTGTGCGGATGTGCAACCACACCTGTGATCAAGCCAGTTCACCTCGGTGAATCCGTTCAGATCACTGTCGCAATGAGTCCGCAAGCG
>CAITQH010000405.1 GCA_903894475.1 uncultured beta proteobacterium | reverse complement strand
GTGACCAACCTTGGTGCACGCCGCGGCCGGTTCGGACTGATACCCCCTCCGATCGATCAGAGGCAAGAGTCCGGACTCTCCGGCGGGGGCCCTGTCAAAGCCGCAGGGACGAGAGCTGCCATTGCTCAGTGACTCTGTCGGACTCGGACAGCTCCATCCCCTCCAATTCCACAGCATCCAACAGCGAAGAAGTCGGTGCAGCCTTCCCAGCTTCCGCATCACGATGGAATATCCATCAATGTATCCTTGAACATCCAAGCGCAATCGTTGAACACAAACCTGTTATCCTCGTTCCAGAAGAATAAAAACCTGAAGCAGAACACCCTTCAAAGGGTAGCCTGACCAATCACTCCGCTTTCTCACAGCCACTGTGAACGGCCATGCACCGCCACCCATGCAAGTCTTGTGCTGATCACCAACTCGGCACGTTCGGAACATTGCGGCTGCCTGTGCGTGCGATGGGACGCAGGTCAATTTTAAGCAAACACCGACGTGACCAAAGGTCTTCCTCCTTGTACACTTCGAGTTTGCTCTGGGAGATCCCCCAATTTTAGGGTCGTCGATCTCGGCATCGACGCGGTTATGCTGCCCAAGGGGTACTTGGGATACTATCCCTTTCCCGCCCCCCGCGCCATCGAGTTTACCATGGGGTGCGTCACGGCCACCACCATACAGACGCGCCTCCACTGGTCGATTCCGTTCGCGCTCGGGGTGCTGCTACTCGCCTGGTACTTGGCCGTCCATTTTATGTACGAATCGACCGGCCCCTGCGAGCACGAGCCTTTTTACGCCTCCGCCCCGGACTCCTACCCGTGCGCAGTGATCTGGTACGACGCCTTCTGCTCCAAGTACGCCATGGCGTGGGCGGTGCTCATCCACTGGCTGGCGTCCTCGGAGCACCTCGACCACCCCCACTGGCTCTCGGGCGTCCTGCGCGACAACCACGTCCTCCGCACGCTCAGCACCTTTTCGCTCCAGCTGTACCTCGGCCACTTCGTCATCTTCACGGCCATCAGCGAAATCACCAGGCGGGCGGACTCATCGGTCAGCGTCCTCTTCATGTTCATTTTCATCTACGGCGGGTGCTACTGGTTCTACCTCTACGTCCAGCCCCTCCTGGACCGCGCCGTTTTGGCTCTGGGCGACAGCGTCGCACGCCAGGCGTGGTTCATTCGCGCGTGTGGCCCCGCGCCGCAGCCGTGCGATGGGCAAAACGCAATTTGAAGTCATCAAAGCTTCCATAACTGGACCAGCGTCCTCCCGTGCCCCCCCTCACACCGCTGCGCTTGAAACTCCCGCATCGCCTTCTCAACCATCGCCTTGTCCCTCTTGGTGTACAGATTGATCATCCGCGGGGCTCCCTCCACGAACCCCTCGTGCTTTCCAGGCGGGGTGCCATACGCCGCCACATACGCAGCCTTGACCTTCTTGCCAATCGCCTTGAGATTGTCGCTGCTGAACCGGAGGCCCAGCTCCGTCGCGACGCTGCTCAGGCACAGCGGCTGCATGCTCGGATCGGGCGCGGAAAGGGCCTGGCCGGAGTCGTTGCGGACAGCGTTCAGGATGGAGTCCTTGAACACCATGCGCACCTGGTCGTCAACCACGCCGTTCGGCGAGAGGGACTTGATGAACTCGAATCGTTCCCTGTGGATATGGAGCCTTTTCTGTGCAGCCTCTGATTCCATAAGGTCCAATTCGAGCTTGCGCTTGCGGTCCTCAAGCGCCTTGTCCTCGGGGCTCACGTCAGCAGCCAGCGACTCCCTGGCCATTTGCGCGATCGGATGGGAGGAGGCCGCGTTGGCCTGGACCTCCTTAACGAGGGACGCGTCGCCAGCCAGGTAGCGCTTGATGATGTCAGCAAACTTCACACGCATCTCCTTGGCCATCTTGCCAGGGAGGACCATGATCAGCTCCAAAGCGTCGTTAAAGGACACCAACTTGGTCCTGCCGTTGCCACGGCCACCAGTACTTCTTTCGATAAATTTTATCGATAGGAAGGTTTCTTCAGGTAGACGACGCATTATTTCATCTGCATCAAAAGCATCAATAATGCAAAATGCCTTATAGACAGTCGTTTAAACAAAATTCATTAAAACTCACTTGCATCGTTTCTATTCTTTCCAGCAATGACCATGGTCAAATCCACAGCATAGATCATGTTATCACTGGTCACGCGCACGCCGTTGCCGGGGATGATCTCGTCGAAGCTAAGGGTCTTGGTGGGGCACAGGGAAAGCATTGGGTTTATTGACGCCCCTTCGGGGCTCGCGTCCAACGACGATGGAAACAAAAAAGAGCTGGAACAAGGGGCGCCTAACTTGCAGTCATTGCAATTTGAGATAACTGCTGAGGCGCCCCGCTGTAACCGTCGTCCTCAACCGTTTCTCAGCAGGTTGCCCTTCGAATCCCAAGCGTCGCACCCTGTGACCCCCTGGATGAGCACGCCGCTGCGTCGGTAGCAAAGCTGGCCGTTGAC
>CAITQH010000404.1 GCA_903894475.1 uncultured beta proteobacterium | reverse complement strand
GGCGGCGCGAAATCACCCAGCACGCCGCCAATGGCCAGGAATGCAACAATTCTGGAAAGGGGTATGCCCATGCTCATCAGCACCGGCGCTACGATGCCGCCAAGGGCGATGACACCAGCTGCTCCCGGCCCGGTAAGGGCGCCCGGCAAGATGATGAGAAACATGAGGAGAACCAGTAGCACTTTGGGATAGCGGTAAAACCTGACGATCAAGGTTCGCACCATTGCGTCGAAGGCGCCCGACTCTTTCTGCACCTCGACGAACAGCGTGCCGGTGATGATGATGAGTGCGATGTAGAAGAATGTGAAGGAGCCCTCGATGATGTGGTGCAGTGAGGTTGGAATGTCAAACCCTGATGACAGGGAGCCAACGATGGCAGCCAGAAGCAGGGACAGGACGGTGGTCAGATTGAAAAATCGCTGCGCCGCGGCAAATACGACAGCCATCTCCAGGAAAAGCAGGGTTGCCTGCATGGTTTGAGACATTAACAATCACTCCTCATCACTTCAATATTTCAGAATTCACGATCTTGCACCGCAGGACCGCTATTGCCTGCTGCTCTCAAAAAGTATCCGAGCGGCCGCTGCCGCCATCTGACTGTTGGAATGGCCAGCACCGGGCACAGTCTGCAATTTCCATTCGAGCGAAATTCCTCGTGTCAGCGACTCTTGCTGGGCGACCTTGAAGAAGTTCATGCCACGGGCAAACCGCTGGCTGCCCTGCTTCATGGCGCCGACAGATTTGTTCAGACTCTTCTGGTTTTCGAGGGTGTCCCGCTCGCCGAGGAGAAGGGTCAACTCCTTGCCGAATGCCTGCTGGATCGTTTCGCCAGGCAGGCCGGTCTTTTCGAGCCCGTAAGGGAATTCCTCGACGAAACGCGGCAATGTGTAGAAGCCCGGGTTGGCAGCAACAGCACGCCTGATGCGTGCATCGGGTCTGAACAGTAGCATGCGGTGGACGAACTGGCCGCCAGCCGAGTGACCATAGAGGTAATAGTCGATGCTTTGGTTGTTGCCTTGCGTGCGCACGTAGTCGAAAAGGTGTTCGACAAGCGCGAATCCGGATCGGTTTTCTGGAATCGGTCGCAAGCTGGAATCGAACATGTTTCCCTGGGCATAGCCTTCACCCGGATAGATTTTTTCGGAGAACTCAGGCACTACCAGCAGAGCGCCAAACTGCCGGGCGTAAGAGATCCACTGATCACGGTACTCCCGGGCATTTCTCTGCATTCCATGCATGACAAAGAGTATCGGAGTTGAACCGCTATACGAGGGCGGCTTGAAATACCAGACCTGGATCGGCTTCTGGGGGTCTCCCTTTTGATCGGTGAAGGTGAAGCTTCCGGGACCGGGTTCAAACTCGGTGGTGGCCGCCTTCGCCAAGGTAACGAAGGCGCACAGCGCCAGCAGCAAGAGCAGAAGGAATCGTTTCATGGATAGTGTTTTCATCGCAGCAAACCTAAACCGATCAAGGCGAGTCTGACCAGCACCGAGATGATCAGCAAGGCCATGAGTGTGGGCAGAACGCGCTGGCGGTCCATTTCATTGGCAATCAGTCCGGGAACAATAAAGCCAAGGCTGTCAGTTTCGCTCGCCAGATTGAATTGCTGGACAACCAGCAACTTGAATACCCACTGCCAGCTAAAACCCACCAGGACCATCAAGATGAAGCGCCGCCGGCCAAACAGAATTGTGTAACGCGAAAACAACTTCACTGAGGCGTAAGTCAGAACACTGATGGTTAATGTGCCGGCCAAAACCGGGAGATTGGTCAATTGCAGCGCAATGTATCCAGGGACAACAAAGCCTCCCGCTGACAAACCGATCCACTCGTAGAAAACAAAGCCGAAAACGAGTCCGATGGTTATCGATTCAACCAGATTCATGCTTTCACACTTCCCCTGAAGAACCGGGACAGGAGCAGGCCGGCTCCCTTTTCATTGCCCATGCCGACGATGGTGAACTCGGGGCAAGACAATTTCTTGAACAGTTCAGCAATGACGAGTTCGGGCGTAGAGCTGCGGATTGGCAGCACGCTGTTGCCAGGCAAAGACTGGCTGAGGTACCGGGTGGCCAGACCAAGACTGTCTCCAACGACGGCTACGCAGTCGTAACGGGACGCCTGCGCCAGAAAACCCGCGAAGGAACGCATCCGCAGCGGACGGTCCTCGCGGTTGTTGTAGAGCGCAATCCAGGGCTTGGGGCAGTGCGTCCGGGCGAACGCCCAGTCCTGAATGATCCGGGTTGATTCAATGTCGTTGGCCGAAAAGGCATCTATGAAGCAGATCTTTCCTGAATCCATGGACCGCGTAAATATGACGCTGCCTTCCGACAAGGAACATTCTTCGTCCAAAATGGAATCAACAAGCGCTGGATCCAGTGCCAACTGCGAACAAACCTGCTTGGCAATCGCAAGGTTTTCCGTGAATATCAAGTGGCCCTGCCATTCATGCGGGATACAGATTGTCGCGGCGTCAGCCAGAATTGCGTCGGTCTGTACGGTGCGAGCCAAAGAACTAAAGAGGGGAAAGTAAGCGGCGTCGGCGGTGATCAACGTTGCGCGCTCGGGTATGGTTTGCGACAGGGCTTTGGCGATGTCGTCCAGGTTGCCACCCATCACCTCAAAGTGGTCGGGGCGGACATTGGTAATCACTCCAATAGTCGATCGAATTAGTTTCGTCTCGGAAACGAACTGCAGAACAGGATCGAGTGCCATGCATTCAATCACGACGGCATCCACCTGCAGTTGGTCTGCTCGACGGATCACTTTCAACTGCTCAAGTATGTTGGCCGGAGCCCAGCGCCGGATAGTCTCCCGAGTGCCATCGGGCAGAATCAGTTCGGGGGTCATGCCAGTGGTCTTGGCCAGCGTACGGATCCCGGAGCGGCGCAATGCCGCTGCGATCAATCGGGTGACAGACGACTTGCCTCTGGTGCCGTTGACGTGGATGCGGATTTTTATCCGCTTCAGGCGTTGTTCGTGCCGGATCCGTTCAAGCACCAGATAGCCGACGATGACGAAAAAGAACAGGGCAAGGTAGGACAAAAACGCCTCTCAGACCTGGGGCACATCAGCAGCGGGACGTGGTTTGCCGAAGCGGTCGCACAGCGCGATACGCGAAACAGTCACTTGGTGAAAATATCCTTCAAGGCAGTTCCGACATCGGTTGCCTTCTTCACAACGGCGATCTGAATCTTCCTGGCCTGAGCGGATTTTGTAAACGATCCACTCTTGTCGCTGTCTTCGGTGACGATCAGAAAATCCGCTTTGGCCACGACCGGGTCAATAAACTTGTCGGAGAGGGCGCCTTTTCTCGAATCACCGCCGACATGAACAGCGACTACCTTGATGTTGTTCTTCTTGGCAGCATCCAGCAGGGCCGTCACTCGTGCCAGCTCACCTTTCTCATCAATGCCCGCTTCACCCAGTCCTTTGGCACTCCCTCCCATGGCAATCACCAGGGTCTTGATCCCTTGCAACTCGCTGGCCTTGAGTACATTGTTGAAGCTGTGATCCAGCTTGTTGCGCTTGGCCAGCAGGCTCACGGTCTCGGCATCCAGACTCTGGCCGCACGACGAAATCGCAAAGGGCATCTCGGCTTTGAAGCTGCCTGGTGCCGCCCACACGGTGGCAGCAATGCAGGCTAACGAGATAAAGACCATTCGTGCGAACAGTCCTGATAAACGGGTAAATCCCTCTTTCATGCGTGTCTAACTCCAAAACAGTGAACTTGCATCATGCAACAAATCAGGCACAAGCATCCTATCAATAACCCAGGGACGAACCACCTCTGCGCGGATCAGCGCCACCTTTTAGTACGCCGGTTTGTTGATTGATCACGATCCCCTGCATGCCGCCCAGATCCTGTTCGAACTCCTCCTTCATGACCTGGACCTGATGGCCCTTGGCCTCAAGTGCCTTGCGTGTCTCAGCTGGCAGGCGTGATTCGAAGCGTGGGCTTACCAGTTCAGGCTTGTAGAAGTCAGGCTTGGCCACCAGTTGCATCCGGACCGCTTCGATGGCATCCTGGATGCCCATGCCGAATTCGACAACATTGAGGAAAACCTGGAACTGAAGCTGGCCGATTCCCTCGCCGCCAGGCGTACCCCAGACCATCACCGGTTTTCCGCCTTTCAGGGCGATCAGTGGTGAGTTGTTGAGCAGCGACGTCTTTCCGCCATCGATGAAATTCGCGTCACCCTTGTACGGCGAGAATGATCCGAAACGGGTCGCATTGTGGAAAATCATCCCGGTGTTGCCAACCACGACCTTGGTCCCGAAAGTGCCAATCGTGGGCGTGCAAGCAACAGCGTTTCCGTCCTTGTCATAGATATCGATATGGGTCGTATTGGTGTCGTCAAGGTACGAGGCCACGTTGGCGCTGGCAAGGTTGAGCGCAGAGCGGCTCATCGGAGCTTGCTCCAACGGTTCGGCGAGGGCGGATTTTTGCGAAGCCGCCGGATTGCCTGGCGTACCAAAGGCAAGTGCCTTGTCCTTGTTGATGAGTTTGCGACGCTCTGCGGCGTACTCTTTCGATAACATCCCTTCGAGCGGGATCTTCACGAATTTCGGATCACCAACATACTTGTAAACATCGGCGTTGACCAGCTTGATTGTTTCGGCGATCAGATGGAGGTATTCGGCGCTGTTGTGTCCCATTTTCTTGAGGTCGAAGGCTTCAAGGATGTTGAGAATCATGACCGTCTGGATGCCGCCTCGGGATGGTGCGTTGTTGCTGTAGACGTCGTAGTCCTTGTATTTGGTATGTACCGGTTTGGTCCAGACAGGTTTGTAGTCCGCGAGGTCCTTGGTGGTAAAAAGCCCATCGTTTTCCTTATAGAAGGCAACGATTTCCTTGGACAGGTCACCGGTATAAAAATAATCGTAGGCGGCCATCAGGGCTTGACTGCGACTCTTTCCGGACTTGATGGCATTTTGTTCGGCACTGACCAGACGTTTCATGGTGAGCGCCAGATCCTTCTGTATCAGCAGGTCGCCCTCCTTGGGTATATCCCCACCCGGCAAAAAGACTTTGGCCGAGGTCGGAAAAATTTCCATGGTGGCCTTGACCTTGGATAGAACTTCGTACCCGTAGGAGTCAAGCGGGTAACCTTTCTCCGCATAATGAATTGCCGGCTGAAGTACCTCCGCGAGGCTCAGTGTTCCGTATTTTTCCAGGAGGTAGACCCAACCGCCGAAATTGCCGGGAACGACACCAGACAGATAGCCGACCTCCTGATCACGCTTGCTCTTGAACGCTGCGGGCTTGGCTGCATACGGTGCTGCGCCGGTCATCTGCAGGGAAACTACTTCCTTGGTCTTGGCATCGTAGAGCGTCATGAAGCCAACCCCGCTGATAGAGGATCTCGATGGCTCTACCACTCCCAGAGTCGACGCTACCGCCACAGCGGCATCAAAGGCGTTGCCCCCCTTCTTGAGCACGTCCATACCAGCCTGGGTCGCCAGGGAGTGGGCCGCCGAGACCATCCCTGTGGTCCCCACGGCTTCGGGCATATAGGATGCCAGAGCTCCGGTTGGCGTAGCCAGATTGATCGTACAAGCTGCCAGGGTTGCCAGGGAGAGCATCGCAAACCTGCGGTTAAGCCGCAAAAATGCAAACGACGATTGACTTTCTTTCATGACATTCTCCATCGAGGGAAACGGGTCTTGCTGCTGGGCCGGTCGACCGGCCGGATCGATCGGTCGACATCGAGATGGACAGCTTAAAAACTGTGGCGCACGCCAAATTCGTAACCGGTGCTGCCGCCACCCGGGGTTTTCGGGCTGTCGCCGCTGCCGACCGAGAACTTGACGCCGGTTCCGTCATTGCTGACCTGCGAGTAGTTGGCATAGAGCGCCGTGCGCTTGGACAGGTCGTGCACATAACCCACCGCCCACTGCGTTGCATCGTTGGCCACCTTGTCAGCCTTGAGCGTGGTGTAGGCAAAACGTACCTCGCCAGTGCTGACCTTGTACTGC
>CAITQH010000403.1 GCA_903894475.1 uncultured beta proteobacterium | reverse complement strand
TGTCATTGCGGGCCTGACCCGCAATCCAGTGGTGGCGTGGCACTGGATCCCGGATGTTGAAACCCCGGACCTGATCCGGGGCCGGAGGACATTCGCGGAGCCGCCCACTGCCGCGCCATCCGCCCACACACGCCGTAACGTCAACGGCTTGATTGCTTAGGTGGCCAGCCCACTTGTCTTGTCGATCTCGATCGCCTGATCCAGCGCTTCGAGCAGCGCTTTTCGAACCTTCAACTTGGTTTTGGCATGGGCTTTCAGATTTATCGTCTTCAACTGCAGCGCCATCGCGCGGGCCGCGTTCATCAGTTCATCGACTGGCACCACCTGATCCAGGAAACCTGCCTCTTTGGCGCTGTGCGGATTGAACATCTCGGCATTGATCACGGAGCGCTGAAAAGCAGCTTTGCTGAGTCGATCACGCGCCGTCTCAATGCCGACCCAGTGCATCGTCAACCCGATCTTTGTCTCATTCAGACCAATCGTGAAATTTCCCTCGACACCGATGCGGTAATCGGCCGACAGCAGCAGGAAAGCGCCCTTGGCCACGGCGTGCCCGGAGCAGGCCACGATGATCGGATACGGATGCGAGAGCATGCGCCGGGACAGCAGGCTGCCTTGTGTCACCAGCGAGAGCGCATTTTCGGGTGAAGAAGTCATCACCTTGAGGTCATAGCCGCCCGAGAGAATGCCCGGCTGCCCGGTAATGATGACAATCGCCTTGTCCTGCACAGCGCGGTCCAGCGCCTGATTGAAGCCAGCGATGACATCGGGCGAGATCGCGTTGACCTTGCCATTGCTGAGGCTCAGTGTGGCGACGCCATCTTCCAACTGGTAGGAAACAAGTTCAGACACAATCAATTCCTTCAAAAATGAAAACTTGACACACTGTCAAAATCGCGAGTATGGCACTCTTTCCAATCCAGAAATCCCTGCGCACCGGCACGCTGCTGGTGTTCCTGCAACTCGGTCTGCTACTGCTCTTGACGCTGCTGGCACTGCCCGCACTTTTCCGATTCGCACTTGCTCCGGGTGCCTGGCTGCTGGCAATGATCGCGCTCGCACTAGCGCTCTGGACCCTGCGACACAACCGGTTGGGAAACTTCAGCATTCATCCCAAACCCAAAACCTCCGGTGTCCTGGTGACCAGCGGACCCTACCGCTGGATCAGACACCCCATGTACAGTTCGGTGCTGCTCGGTGCAGCTGCGCTGGCTTTGCTGTCGAGCCCGCTGGCTGGCTGGGCCACCTGGCTCGCGCTGGCGCTGGTACTATTCCTGAAATCGCTTCTGGAAGAGACCTGGCTGCAGCAGCGCCATTCTGGCTACGCAGCCTACATGCAGCGCAGCAAACGCTTCCTGCCCCGGGTCTTCTGAACGCCACGCGTGATCAAAAGGTAAAAGTATCACCATAGACCGTGATCGTGATGGGCGACTCGAGCTTGAAATTACCGCTGTCGTAGATGCTCTGGATCGCGTCGGCGCGACTGACCGACGCCGCCCAGCCCGCTGCCGTCGCCCGGTCAGCCGGGTGCAGCAGATCGTTGCGACGCTCACTCAGAAATTCCCGCAACCATCTTCTCTCATCCATACCGCCGCTTGGTGCCCCCCTGGCGGCATTGGTGGCCCGCTCTGCGATCTTGTTGACCGAGTCGTAGTCCTGCCCATGCCCGTGCTGAATGCCGGCCTCGTAAATCGCGAGTTTGGAGAATGGCAAGCGCAGCCCCAGCTTGGCTGCAAGTTTGTGCGCCGGCTTGCGGTAAAGCCTGTCGTTCACGGCATCCTGGGCGGCGATGAACTTGACGTCGGTCGCTGCCACTGGCCACGCCTTGTCGATACCCTCCAGACCCGATACTGAGCTGCTGCCATTGACCTTTTGCAATGCCGGAAGAAAACGTGCAAGAACGTTGTCCGGGACCCGTGCCTGGTACTCCTTCACCACTTCGAGCATGTCACCCGTGCCCGAGGTGAACCCCGAGCGACCCGCCGTATAGCCTCGGCCATCGTTGATGTTGGCGATAGAGGCGTACTGAATCACTGTGGTCGAGTTCTCGAACACGCTGACGATCTTGTCCTCGATCTCGATCTGATGCGCTTCCGCTGCGCCGCCATCGCCAGACATGAAAGCACCGCTGCACGCGACCAGCACGACGGAGCAAAAACCAGCCAGCAGCGCAAGCGGGCGACGCAGAGTCATGGCAACGTATCAGGCCGGCTCGCGGTACTGATCTTCCAGCAACTTGGCCTGCGCTGCCGCGAGCCGAGCGATCGGCACACGCGGACCCGAGCAGGAGACGTAGTTGAGCTTGATGTAATGGCAGAAATGGATGGAACCCGGATGCCCACCGTGCTCACCGCAGATACCGATCTTCAAGTCGGGGTTGGTCTCGCGTCCCTGCTTCACCGCCATCTTCATCAGTTGACCAACGCCCTTGATGTCGAGCACTTCGAAGGGGTTGTCTTCCAGAATGCCGGTCTCGTTGTAGAAGGGCAGGAACTTGTTTTCTGCGTCCTCGCGGCTGAAGGAAAAGGTGGCCTGACTCAGA
>CAITQH010000402.1 GCA_903894475.1 uncultured beta proteobacterium | reverse complement strand
CCCGGACCCCGGATCAAGCCCGGGGCAGGCTCTGATCCGGGATCCAGTGCCACGCGAGCCATGGATTGCGGGTCGGGGCCCGCAATGACAAGCAGGGGTGTAACTGTTCATGGAAAGCGCAGCGCGGCAATCCATGCAGTTGAATCCAGCAAGAAAATGGGGTCGGATCACTGGCCGCGCAGCGGACATGTGCTCTGACCCCGTTTTTCGCTCCGCCACATTCAGGGGTACTGTTGTCGAGAGTGAACCACGTTGAGAATTTCTACCGCAACCGTAGTCACGCGATAGATCAGGATGTAGTTCGGATGGCTGACAAATTGGCGCGTGCCGGGAACTGGCCCACGACGATAAATGGCTGGCAGTTCGCCCAGCAAATCCGCGTCTTCTTGCAAACGTGCATTGAGCTTGAGGGCCGCCGCTGGGTTGCGATCGGCGATGTACGCGGTAATCGTCGCGAGATCGGTGACGGCAGTATCAAGCCAGACGACTTGCAGCAGGCTTTGCCTGTGCTGCCTGAACAATGGCATTCATGCGCCGCATGACTTCGTCGGTGCTATAGCGGGGCGAGTTGGGGTCATCCGCCTTGACCAGAGACGCCTCGACTTTCTCGCGCAACCATCGGTCGTAGGCCAACTCTTGCTCGGCCGATGTGAACTCGGATTCGATGGGAGTAAATACGGTGTTCATGGATTTCAGTTTATCGCATTCAACGACAGTGTGGTGGCTCGCGACACCTCAAAAAGCGTGCACATTGCTCAACCGGCAATCGTCATAGTGGTTGATCTGGATGTTGCCCTGCGAGCCGTTGGCTGAAAAACTGCCGGAGGCAACGCAACGGCGCCCGCCTTTTTCTATCGCAAACGAATACGAATACTGCCCCGCCAAAGCACCGTTGAAGCCTTTGTGGATGGCCCACATGCGCGCCGCGCGAAAGCTCGGCTCGAACCGTCCGGGGCCACCGTTAATCGTCAAGTTGGTCACATTGCAAATGACCGCAACACACTCTGCCTCCACCGAAATCCAGTTGGCCCCATCCCGCGCCCAGCACCGCCGCCGCGACCCCCGCGATTCTGCGCCGCGGCCAGCTCGGCCTGGCGGCGTGCTTCTTCCTCTCGCCGTGCAGCGGCCTCCCGCGCTTGGCGCACGCTACGCTCTTTTTGCTCGACTTTTTCGACCTTTTCCAGGTCGTCGAAGTTGAAGGCGCAAACGTGTGGCACTACGCAGGCCATGGCCACCGCACACAGCCAAGGGGCGATGCTGACCCGCTGGCCTGCTGAGGCGTCTCGACTCGAAGCATCAAGGGCAGGGCCATCGTCCACCGTCGCGGCGCACCAGAAAAGTGGCTTCATCATCGCGTCACCTCTGTAATATTCAACGGGCTCACACCTCAATCACTGACTGGCGCGAGCTAAACGCACCGCAGAACCGCCGACGTTGATGGGCGTGTTGCTGTTGACGAAAAAGACGTCTGTACCGCCATTGGTAGACGAACACCAAAACAGGGTAGCTGGTGTCTGCGGAAAGCGCCTCATGTCGATGGTGGGTTCGCTGGAGCCGTGCTTACAGTACTGCGGAACCGGATCCCCACGATCGTTCAGGTCTCTGGTATCACTGGTAAACCCGTTGCTGCAAACCCGCAAGGCAAGCAGCTCGCGAAGGGTAGGCAATCGCCAGTCGCGCTTGCCGCCGTAGCCTTTGGCGTTGAAACTGTCTGGAATGGGCTTGGCTTCTTCCCACGTATATTTCTTGGCCGACCCGGCGCAGCCGCTGCCCGTCCACTGCTGGCCCACACTGCAACGCAGCCATTCCAGCCCGCCGACCACTGTGCTGCCATTGGCCGCTGTGCCATAGGGTTTGGCCGGCAGGATCACCTCCTGTAGCGACACATTGACGGTTTGCAAGCTGTCATTGGCCACATACACGCTCTTTTTTCCGTAATAGTCTTTGCCGTCGCTCTTGCGTGCTTCCACTGTGTATTCACCCTGCGGCAGCTTCACGGCAAAGCTTTGCCCCTCCTAGCTCGGGCTGTTGCCCTTGCGCTGGCCGTTGATAAAGATCTGCGCATCGCCAGGGTCGGTGGTGATGCGCAGCATGCCGGGTTCGGCGTGCGCCAGCGTGGCGGCAAGGCACAGAGCGGCGCTGCCGAATGCTGCGCACAGGGGTCGGGCGTACTTGCCCGGAGCAAAACACTGGTCCGGCCAAATTGATGAAAGTTACGCCACCAGCGCAAAGCGCTCCTTGAGCACGGCACGCAAGGTGCCCACAGTAACGGGCGCGGCCTCGGGGTCGATGGCAGCACGAAGAGCGGCGTTGATCATGGTTTGGTAGCCCTGGCCGGCAGCCTCTGCACGGGCCCGAAAGGCCTCAATCACATCATCATCAAGCATGATGGTGACGCGGGTTTTGCCAGAAGATGGCAACACCGCACCACGTTTGCCTTGGCTGAAATCGTATTCTTTACGCATGGTAGTTCCTTGCCTCGTTCTTACTGGCTTTTCGAGCCGAAATCAAACGCGTCCGCTCGTCACGCTGGGTGTGGCACACCACCAAAACCCGGCCGAATGCATCCATTCCTAGGGTCAAAAAACGCTGCTCGCCGACGGCGTCTGGATCCTCAATCGTCACAGCTTGGTCATCGTGTAAAGCTTGCTCGGCATGTGCAAAACTGACGCCGTGCTTTTGCAGGTTGCTGTGCGCTTTGACAGGGTCGAATTCAAACTGCATGGTGTGATTATGCATATTTAATGCATATTGTCAAAATACCTGCTTCGCGCTCTAAAGCTTGATCTCCAGGCTCGCATTGAAACTGCTGCGACCGCGGCTCAGGGTGCTGCTGAATGAGTCGGCCGCCAGGTTCTGCGTTTGAGTGTCCAGCGGCATCAGGTTGTTGGCAGAGATCCGACCCGACACGGTGCGGCTGAAGAACCACTGTGCAAAGACGTCGATGCTGCGGCTGCGCGACTGCTCTACCGACAGTGTGTCACTCTGCTGCGTGGTGTAGCCCGGTGTGACGGCCAGCGTGGCGCCGGTGTTCAGGGGCATTGCGGTGAAGCGGTAATCAAAGCCCACATTGCCGGACCAGGGTTGCTGGCCGACCAGCCGGTTATTCGGACCGGGCAAAGCGTCGACGCTGGACTGGTAGAGGTTGAGGCTGCTGCGCAGGTTCAGCGGCGTACGCGCTTCAAACAGCGATGGCATCAGCTCGCCGGCGCGTCCCTTGATTTCGAGCTCCAGACCGCCGGTGCGGGCGTGTGAAAAATTGGTCGGCTGTGCAACCCAGCGCGGCACGCTGGCCCAGCTTACGCTTTGCAGCGTGGTGACCGTGCGTACCAGATTCTTGACGTCCCGGAAGAAGAATCCGACGCTGATGATGCCGCCACTGGGCAGGTATTTTTCATAAGCCATGTCGAGACCGGCTGCCAGTTCGGGCAGCAGATTGGCATTGCCCGTGCGGTCCGGCGAGAGTTCGGTGTTGGGCTGGGTGGTGTCGGTGAACAGCGAACTGAGCGAGGGACGGGCCACCAGTTGACCCAGTCCTGCGGCCTTGTAGCTGCGCGTGATGCTGGCGCGCACCATGTCGCGCCCGGCGGGGTCGAACTTGTAATTGAGATGCCACATGGGCGTGACCACGGTGCTGGTGTTGGACACCGCCGCAGCGAGGCCCTGGCTGGTGGTCTGGATGCGTTCACCGCGCAGCCCGAGGTAGGTGGACCATTGCTTGGTGATTTCCCACTCGTCCTGCACAAAGAGTGCCTGGCGCGCAATGCGGGCCGAGAAGGGTTGACCCTCAAAGTCCACCAACTGTGGCACGCCGAGCTCGGTGACGTCGCGCTTTTCATCACGCTGGCGCCACTCCAGGTCCCAACCCGTGGTCAGGCTGTGAACGTCGTTGAGCAGACGCGTGTAGTTGCCGGCCTGGGTCAGGCCGACCTCGCCGCTGTCGCCCACGGTGCGGCGTTGCGGATTGCCAAGACGGAAGGTCTGCGTGTCAAACGTGCCTTTGGATTCCTGAAGTCCGCCCTTGAGTTCCAGGCGCGAGGCGGCGCTCAGGTGATTCACCCACTGCACATTGCTGCGCGCACTTTGCCAACTGCCTGCTGACTCGCTGTTGTCTTCCAGGCTGGGTGAGCCGCTGATGAACTGGCTCGCAACCGTGTTTCGGCTTTGCCATTGTCCATAGTGCAGAAAACTCTGCCAGGTCAGACTTTGGTCGTCGCTGATCTTCCAGCTCAGGCGTGGCCCCAAATTGAAACCGTGGCCCTGGTAGGAGCTGTCATTGCTCTGGATCGATTGCGAAGGCTGACCATCGATACCGCTTTGTTGCCGCTCGGTGACAGCCTGTCCCAGGCCGCGCCACTCAAATACCGACAGCGGCAGCGAGAGCGACTTGTCATCCCATTTTTCGCCGAAAGTGAAGGTTCCCGACAGTGTCGGCCGCTCCGCGTTGTAGCCCAGCCCCACGCGCAGATCGCGCTGCGACACCTTGGGCGCTTCCTTGAGGATGATGTTGATGGCGCCAGCCACCGCCTGCGCGCTCTGGTCGGCGGTAGCGCCCTTGGTGATCTCGATGCGTTCGACCTGTGCCGGGTCCAACTGGTCCAGGGCAAAGCCGGGTGGCGCCGGGTCGCCATTGACCAGCAGCAGCGTGTAGCCGGACCCCAGCCCGCGCATGCGTGGTGCGTTGCCCTGCATGCTGACGCCGGGCAGGCGCTTGAGCACCTCGGCCACATTGGTATCGCCGTACTTGTCGATTTCTTCGCGGCCGTAGATCTGCTTGGCAACCTGGGCGCGCCGGCGCAGGTCGTTGTCGTAGGGTTGCTTGCCAATGATTTCGACGCGGTCCAAACGCGATCCGGCGGGGCGGGCGCTGGCGTCGCCGGTGCCGGGTGGTGCCTCCTGCGCGATCGCGAACGACAAGGGCAAGGCAAGGGCAGCAGCCATGGAGGCGCTGAGAACGGGGGTGTACTTTGACATGGGATAAACGATGGTCGGCGCTGTGGCCGCCTGTCTGAGTTCCGCTGATCATAATGGCAGGCCCGCCCTTTCAGCCAGAACAGCGCCATTGCCCATGCAAACGCGACCAGTGCTGCACCGCGACTGGATTGCGGATCATGTCCGCAATGACAGCCATTCAGCGGCATAAAGGAGGCAGGAGGCGTCAGCAGGACGGGGGACAGCCGCGGAGCTGAGTGCCCCAGCGGCCAGATCCACCCGGTTTGGTGGCCGAATTCGACTCTCTGACCCCCGTTTTCTGCATTACATCGCACGCTACTTGCCGGACTGCGGGGACTGATTTAGAGTTCGACTCAGGCGTCAAGGAAAGACGCCAAAATTTGGAGAACCTTATGTCTATTGCCGATGATCTGACTCGACTCGAACAACTGCGCGACCGCGCCAGTCTGAGTGCTGACGAATTCCAGCGCGCCAAGAACAAGCTGCTGAACACGCCGTACCCGACGGAGCCCGTGTTGCAGGGCATCAACGGCCTGCGCCGCTCGGCCACTGAGCGCTGGTTGGGCGGTGTCTGTGGCGGCTTGGCGAATTCCACTGGCATGGAAGCCTGGGTCTGGCGCATTGTGTTTGCCGTCACGATGTGCATGGGCTTTGGCTTCTTTGCCTACCTCGTGCTGTGGATTTTTGTTCCACTGGAATCCAGGCTGCCACTGTTGCATTCCTCCTGAGCGCAGCATGAGGCACTGGATTCGCCAGAACCGGGGTTTCCTGGTCTTCATGATGCTGCTCGGGCTGTTTCGGACCGCCGTGGCGGACTGGAACCCGGTTCCTTCAGGATCCATGCACCCCAACATTCTGGAAGGCGACGTGGTGCTGGTCAATCGCCTGGCCTATGACCTGAAGTTGCCCTTGACGGATCACATCGTGATGCGGCTGGGCGAGCCGCAGCGTGGCGACATCGTCACTTTCACTTCGCCGCGCGACGGTGTGCGCCTGATCAAGCGCATCGTCGCGCTCCCGGGGGACCGCATTGCCATGCAGGACAAGCAACTCATCATCAATGGTGAGCGTGCCAGTTACCGCGCGACAGAGGCGCAAGCCGACCATGCGGCGCTGGATGCGCCCTGGCAGGCTGAACTCCGTGTGGAGCAGATGGCCGGCGAAAAGCACATGATTCAATGGCTGACGGGTGCGCTGGCGCGCGACAACTTTGAAACGCTGCTTGTTCCCGAAGGGCAATACCTGATGCTGGGCGATAACCGCGACAACAGCGCTGACTCGCGCTACATCGGTCTGGTGCCGCGCCACTTGCTCATTGGCAAAGCCGCGCGCGTGCTCGTGTCGGTCGATATACTGGGACTTTGGCTGCCCCGGCTGGAACGTTTCGGTCAGGCGCTCGTTTGATATGTCTTACCCTCCCGAATTTCTCAAACTGGTCGACCGGTTTATCCATCTTGCCAATGAACTGGCCGAAGAGGCTGGCGCCGGCGAGGCCAGTGCTGCCATTTTGTTTGCTGCCGGTCGCTATAACGCCTTCAACTTTCTCTCGCAAAACGGGTCGGAAGAAGATCGGGAGCGGGCCGTCGAGTTTTACGTCTCCGAGTACCGCAAGGCCGTGGTTTCCAACCTCGAAGGTGTTGTCGGGCCCGTGATCAAGCCCCAGGACTAGACGGCGCCAAGGAAGTCTGTTGCCAGCGTGTCTGGTAGTCGTGTACTAGCTCATCTGCCGTCCGGGCTAGTACAACAGTCTCTCAAAAAGGGTGCTCCCAACCCATTCAAATCTGCTCTCAAAGCGCTCAAACTGACCCCATTGACGAAAGCAATCGGGCCTTATCCAAGGGAGCACTTATGAGCATCAATTTCAACACTGATAACAGTCTTGTTCTGGACGGCATGGCTACCGGTCTGAGGTATGCACAGGAGCCGGACGGCACCGCAGTCTATTCTGTCGAGCGCGGCGGCAGCACTTGCCGCAGGTACCCCATGCCGCACACACGTTATGCGCTGGCTTACGACGAACTGCACACAATCTATTCGAAGAACGAACTGGCTGACAGAATGCCTGCCCCGGCCAATCGTCCCCAATTCGAGGCCGACTTGCGCGCTCTGGTCCGCTCGATCAGGGCCTGAGCAGCGACTTGGCCCGTTCGCAGGCCAGCAGAATGCGCTCCGGTGTGGCCGGTGCCACCAGATCAACGCGAGCGCGATGCTGCGCCGAGGCACTGACGGCATCACGCAGTGCAAAGAAGACCGACAGTGCGTTCATCAACGGCGGCTCCCCGGTGGCTTTGCTGCGATGCGGCGTCGGCTTCACGTTCCGACCGTCAAACAGACTGACCTTGAAGTGTTCCGGAACATCGCCGGCGACCGGGATCTTGTAGGTACTGGGTCCGTGCGTCAGCAGCTTGCCCTGCTTGTCCCAGATGCACTCTTCCATCGTCAGCCAGCCCATGCCCTGAATATAGGCGCCCTCAATCTGGCCCTTGTCGATAGCGGGGTTGATGCTCTGCCCGACGTCGTGCACGATGTCAACGGCTTTGAGCCACCACTCGCCACTGCGGGTGTCGATCTCGACCTCACTCACCGCCGCCCCGTAGCAGTAGTAGTAGAAGGCACGCCCCTGCAGCGTGTTGAAGTCGTACTGGATGTCGGGCGTCATGTAAAAGCCCGTGACGCTCAGGCTGACACGGTCCAGCCAGGCTTGTTTGACCACGGTTTGCCAGGGCACCGGTGGCGCTGTGCTTGACGCGACGCGCGCATAGCCGGCGCTCAATTCCACAGCCGTAACCTCGCACCCGAGCAGTCGCGCCGCCACCGGCTTGAGCCGCGCGCGCAGTTGGTCGCAGGCATTGTTGATGGCCGCGCCGTTGATGTCGGCGCCGCTGGACGCGGCTGTGGCGCTGGCGTTGGGCACTTTCTGCGTGTCCGTGCCGGTGACGCGCACCAGACTCACAGGAATGCCCAGACCGTCGGCAGCCACCTGCGCCATCTTTGTGTTCAGCCCCTGTCCCATTTCGGTGCCGCCGTGGTTCACGCTGACGGAGCCGTCCTGGTAAACGTTGACCAGCGCGCCGCCCTGATTGAGCATGGTGGCGGTAAACGAGATGCCAAACTTGAGTGGCACCAGCGCCAGACCACGCTTGCGGTACCTGCTTTGTGCATTGAAGCTGGCAACGGCCTGGCGCCGCGCCGGGTAGTCGGCACGGCTTGCCACCTGGTCAATCACCTGGTCGCCAATCCAGTCTTCGATGGTCTGTCCGTATTGCGTGGTCATGGAGCCGGCGTCGCCTGAGAGTGCGGGATCCCGGTACAGGTTGACGCGGCGAATCTCCAGCGGATCCTTGCCAAGCTTGTGCGCGATCTCCTCGATCACGGTCTCGATGCCAAACATGCCTTGCGGGCCGCCGAAGCCGCGAAAAGCTGTCGCGCTTTGCATGTTCGTTTTGCAGCGGTGGCTGATGATCTTGAGGTGCGGCAGGTAGTAACAGTTGTCGATGTGCAGCAGCGCGCGGTCGTTTACCGGGCCCGAGTAGTCGGTGCTGTAGCCGCAGCGCGAGGCCAGCACCACATCGATGCCAAGGATGCGACCGCTGTCATCGAAACCGCAGTCGTAGTCGATGCGAAAGTCGTGGCGCTTGCCGGTGATCATCATGTCATCGTCGCGGTTCACGCGCAGCTTGACCGGGCGTTTCAGCTTGAAGGCTGCCAGTGCCGCACTTTGCGAGAAGATACTGGAGTTGCCCTCTTTACCGCCAAAGCCACCACCCATCCGCCGGCAGATCACCTCCACATCCTTGGCCGAGAGATTCAGCGCAGCGGCCGCCTCGCGCTGATTGCCGTCCGGATGCTGGGTCGACACAAATAGCGTGAGCTGGTTGTCCTCGCGCGGCACGGCGTAGGCAATCTGGCCCTCCAGATAAAACTGTTCCTGCTGGCCGCAACTGGTGCGGCCCTGGATGCGGTGTGGTGCCGCGGCGATTTTCTGCTCCGGCTCACCGCGTGTGATGCCTTTGGATGGCATGACAAAGCTTTGCTGTGCCAGAGCGTCATCGATGCTCAGAATGGCGGGCAACTCCTTGACAGCGACTTTGGCACTCCTGGCGGCTTTGCGGGCGCTGATCATGCTGCGCGCGACGACCACCGCCACCGACTGCCCGAGAAACTCCACTTTGCCGTTGGCCAGAAAGGGATCATCGTGAATGATGGGCCCACAGTTGTTCTCGCCGGGGATGTCCCTGGCAGTGAAGACGGCCACGACATCGCTCTGGGCCAGCAGCGCGGCGCGGTCAATACCCTCACCCAGCAGTTCGCCATGCGCCACCGGCGATAGCACCAATGCAGCGTAAAGCGTGCCGCGCAACTCCGGAATGTCGTCGGTGTAGGTGGCCTGGCCGGTGACGTGCAGCAGCGCCGATTCGTGGGGCAATTCGCGCCCCAGCTCAGCCACGCGGGTCAGCTCTTCGAGTGAGTTCAAGGCGTTCATTGGGCGGTCTCCATGGCAGGTGTGGTGGCTTCTTCAACAAACTGCAATACCAGGTTGCGTGCCAGCAGTGAGCGGTATTGCCAGCTCGCGCGCAGGCCGTCGCGGGCAGTGAAACTCGAGGCGATTGCCTGGTCCAGCTCCGATGCGCTGACGGCATCCGGTGTGCGACCTTCGATCAGCGCTTCGAGTTTAGGCGCGCGGCAGGGCGAAGGTGCCAGGCCGTTGTAGGCCAGCCGGACCTGGGTGAACTTGCCGTCGACCAGTTGGTAAGTCATGGCGCAGCAAGTGGCCGAGATGTCCTGCTCAAAACGCTTGCTGACCTTGTGCGCGCGAAACACTTTCCCAGGACTTGGCTTGGGCAGATCGATGGCTTCGATGAATTCGCCGCTCTGCAATGCATTCTTCTTCTGACCGGTGTAGAACTCGCTCAGATCCAGTGTGCGTGTGGCCTCGCCCCGGCGCAGCAGCAGCGTGGCGCCCAGAGCCAGCAGGCAGGGCATGCTGTCGCCGATGGGCGAGCCGTTGGCAATGTTGCCGGCCAGCGTGGCGGTGGAGCGGATCGGTGGCGAACCGAAGCGGCGCAGTACTTCAGCAAAGTCCGGGTAGGCGTCGTTGACCAATTCCAGCACCGTTGTGAGAGACACCTGAGCGCCAATGCGCCAGCGTTTGGCGTCGTCCTCAATCGTGCGCAATTCGCTGACCTGGCCGAGGTAGACGATGTCTTGCGGATGGGCAAAATTCTTGTTGACCTGAAGACCAATTTCGGTGCTGCCGGCCAGCAGCGTTGCCTGCGGGTGTTGCAGCAGGTAGTCGGCCAGCGCAGCCACGCTCTTGGGCGCAAAAAAGGTCCTGCCCTGTTCCGACTGGAGCACGGCCGCTTGCTCGCTGGCAAGGCGCAACTGTTGCAGCAGTTTGAGGTCGGCGCGGTCGTCCAGGCGCAGTTGTTCAGTCGGTGCAACGCTCGCCTTGAGCGTGGCATCGATGATCGGTTTGTAGCCGGTGCAGCGGCACAGATTGCCGCTCAGCGCATCATTGATTTGAGTGCGTGTGGGCCTGGAGACCGTTTGCAACAAACCGGTCAGGCTCATCACGATGCCGGGCGTGCAAAAACCGCACTGCGTGCCATGACTCTCGGCCATGGCCTGCTGCACCGGGTGCAACTCGCCGTTGGCGCGCTGCAGGCTTTCCACCGTCTTGACCGACTTGCCATCCAGCGTGGGCACCAGTTGCAGGCAACTGTTGACGCCGGCGTAAGCTATCGCCGTGCCGTCGGTGTTGAGCTCACCGATCAGCACAACGCAGGCGCCGCAGTCGCCTTCGGCGCAGCCTTCCTTGGTGCCGGTGCGGTGCAGATGCTCGCGCAGATAATCAAGCACCGTGGTGTTGAAGTGCTGGCTGCCAACTTCGACGACGGTGCCGTCGAGTACAAAGCGCACAGTATTGCTGGTTTGAGTCATGGTGGTTTTTGGGGAGCTTGGCGTAAACCGTTGTGGTCGATCAAAGTGTAAACATTTTTTCCATCCATCATTTTGCGACGCCCGGTGTTCGGTGACAATAGATTGTTTTCCGGGGTGTCTGGAGTTGACTGGCACCTTTATTGCCTCAACCTGTTCAAAGTATTTACTGCTGGAGATCAAATGAAAAAGCGCGTCTTACTGAAAACCATTGCGGCCTGTGCCGCCGTCCTCGGCTTCGCCGGTGCGCAGGCGCAGAGCACGCCCATCAAGTTTCAGCTCGACTGGCGTTTTGAAGGCCCGGCTGCCCTGTTTCTGACGCCGGTTGCCAAGGGTTATTTCAAGGACGCGAAGCTCGACGTCGTGGTGGACGCCGGCAACGGGTCCGGCGGCGCTGTGACCCGCGTCGCATCGGGTGCCTACGACATGGGCTTTGCCGATCTGGCAGCCTTGATGGAATTCCACGCCAACAACCCGGACGCGCCCAACAAGCCGGTGGCCATCATGATGGTCTACAACGACACGCCCGCTTCGGTCATGGTGCTGAAGAAGTCCGGCATCAAGACACCTGCTGACTTGAGTGGCAAGAAGCTGGGCGCTCCGGTGTTTGACGCTGGCCGGCGCGCCTTTCCGATCTTTGCCAAGGCGAACAGCATCAGCAATGTTCAGTGGACTGCGATGGACCCGCCCCTGCGCGAAACCATGCTGGTGCGCGGCGACGTGGACGCCATCACGGGCTTTACCTTTACCTCGCTGCTCAATCTGGAAGCGCGTGGTGTGAAGGTGGAAGACGTGGTCGTCATGCCCTACCCTGAATTTGGCGTCAAGCTCTATGGCAACGCCATCATCGCTTCGCCCAAAATGCTCAAAGAAAATCCGGCCGCCGTCAAGGCTTTCCTGGTGGCTTTTGCCAAGGGCATGAAAGACGTGATTGGCAATCCGGCGGCATCGATTCAGGATGTGAAGGCACGCGACGGCATCATCAACGTCGAGCTCGAAACGCGGCGCCTCAAGCTGGCCATTGACACTGTAATCAACAGTGCCAATGCGCGCGCCGAGGGCTTTGGTCAGGTCAATGGGCCACGCCTGTCATTGATGGCCTCGCAGGTGTCCGATGCCTACAGCACCAAGACCCGCGTCAATCCGGACGCCGTCTGGACCGCTGCCTACCTGCCGTCCAAAGCAGATCTCAACGTCTTGCCCAAAAAGTAAGATGCAAGAGCCCGCTGCCCAGTTGTTTGTCGATTTTCGGGACGTCTGGCTGGCCTATAACGACGAACTGCTGAAGCAGAACCAGTTCGCGGTCGAAGCGATTGACCTGTCGGTGCGCCGTGGCGAGTTCATTGCCATCGTCGGACCCTCGGGTTGTGGCAAATCAACTTTCATGAAGTTGGCGACCGGCCTGAAGATGCCTTCCATGGGGCGGATCCTGATCGACGGGCAGGCGGTAACGGGGCCCCTGAAGATCTCGGGCATGGCGTTCCAGGCCTCCTCGCTGCTGCCGTGGCGAACCACCGTGGACAACGTCTTGCTGCCGCTTGAAATCGTTGAACCTTACCGCAGCAGCTTAAAGCTCAAACGCAAGGAATACGAGGAGCGGGCCCGCGCCCTGCTGCAAAAAGTCGGTCTGGGAGGCTACGAGGACAAGTTTCCCTGGGAACTCTCGGGCGGCATGCAGCAGCGCGCCAGCATCTGCCGCGCGCTGATTCACGAGCCCAAGATGCTCTTGCTTGATGAGCCTTTCGGCGCGCTGGACGCCTTCACGCGCGAGGAGCTCTGGTGCATTCTGCGCGACCTCTGGAACGAGCAGAAGTTCAACGTCATCCTGGTCACACACGATTTGCGCGAGTCGGTTTTTCTGGCGGATACGGTGTATGTGATGAGCCGGAGTCCGGGGCGCTTTGTGGTGAAGAAGGAAATCGTCCTGCCACGCCCACGCGATCTGGAGATCACTTACACGCCGGCATTCACCGACATCGTGCATGAACTGCGCGGGCACATTGGCGCCATGCGTCAAAACAGTGCGACCGCCCAAGCGGCAAGGCCGTCATGAACCAGAAACAGATTGAGTTGTGGTCGCCCTGGCTGCTGCTGCTGAGCGTGGTGGTGGTGTGGCAGATCATTTGCTCGGCTTTTTCAGTCTCCGAGTTCATCTTTCCGAGTCCCCTGCGCATCTGGACTCAATTCTGGGAGTTCAAGGCCATCATTGCCGCGCACGCCTGGCGCACTTACTGGGTCACCATGGCGGGCTTTGGCATCGCGATTGTGGTCGGTGTATTGCTGGGCTTCGTGATCGGGAGTTCGCGCCTGGCCTATGCCGCTGTCTATCCTTTGATGACCGGCTTCAACGCCTTACCCAAGGCGGCTTTTGTGCCGATCCTGGTGGTCTGGTTCGGTATTGGCGCGGGGCCGGCCATCCTGACCGCGTTCCTGATCAGCTTCTTCCCGATCATGGTGAACATCGCCACCGGACTGGCCACGCTGGAGCCGGAACTGGAAGACGTGCTGCGGGTGCTCGGCGCCAAGCGCTGGGATGTGTTGATCAAGGTCGGACTGCCGCGTTCCATGCCTTACTTTTATGGCTCGCTCAAGGTGGCGATCACGCTGGCCTTTGTCGGCACCACGGTGTCGGAGATGACCGCCGCCAACGAAGGCATTGGCTACCTCCTGATTTCGGCCGGCTCCGCCATGCAGATGGGCCTGGCCTTTGCCGGTTTGCTGGTGGTGGGCGCGATGGCGATGCTGATGTATGAACTGTTCGCCAGGATCGAAAAGCACACCACGGGCTGGGCGCACCGCGGCTCGCAGAACCGCTGAGATCGGACCGCCGCGCTGACCTACCTGGCCAGGATCGGGAACAGCTTGACCAGGCCGTCCGACATCACTTCCACGGCGAGGGCCGCCAGAATCAGACCCATCAGGCGCGTCATGACGTTGATGCCGGTCTTGCCCAGGCCGCGCGCAATCGGTTGCGCCAATGAGAAGCACAGGGCGGTGGCCAGCGCGATGACAACGCCGTAGCCGACGAGTGCGCTCAGTTGCCAGAAAGTCTTGGCTTTGTCGGCATAAATCACGACCGTGGACATGGTGGCGGGCCCGGTCAGCAAGGGAATCGTCAGTGGCACCACGGCGATGCTGGCACGCGCTGCAGCGTCGTGCATTTCTTCTTCGTTCGATTTGGCCTCGGCTGGTTGTGCGTTGAGCATGGCCAGGGCCGAGGTCAGCAGCAGCATGCCACCGCCGACCTGAAAGCTGGCCAGCGAGATGCCAAAGAAGTCCAGGATGTGCAGACCCATCAAGGCGCTGACAGCAATCACGACAAAGCAGCTGAAGGATGAAATCCAGATCGTGCGGCGTCGCTGCTCGCGCGAAAAGTCCTGCGTGTAGTGAATGAAAAAGGGCACGATGGCCAGCGGGTTGACGATGGCTAGCAGCGTGACGAGGGGTTTGAAATCCATGCAAATGCTTCTTCTAGAGGTCAGGGTTTGGCGCAATCGCAGACCTCGTTGCCCTTGTCAAACACAATGCGCCAGACGCCGGGTGCCTCCAGGCGCCAGACCGAGCTGAAGGTGGCGATCTGCTTGCCCTGGGCGTCGCGCACCGGGCCTGAACTCAGGGCCAGCGCGCCGGACTGCAGCACCTCGACCTGTTCCGGCTGCCACGAGAACGGCGCGGTCGGACCCTGGTAATAAGGCTTCCAGGCGTCGGCCACTTGCTGCTTGCCACGCAATACCTTGGTGCCGGAAAAGAACACCGCTTCTTCCGAGACAAAGCGGACGAAGGCGGCGTGATCCCGCTCCGCCATGGTCCTGGCGAAAGCGCGCTCGGTATCGGCAACGACTTGTTGAATGTCCATGGCCCGACTTTAGCTGAACTGGTGCTAACGTACAATTTGCCAGAGGGAAAACGATCCATGAACAACCCCGTTGGCATCTACGAAAAAGCACTTCCAAAGGACCTGAGTTGGGCTCAGAGATTCGAGGCGGCGAGCCGCGCCGGTTACGATTTTCTCGAGATGTCTGTCGACGAAACACCCGAGCGCATGGCGCGGCTCGACTGGACGCTCGGTGAGCGCTTGGCGTTCTTCAAGGCGTCACGGGAATGTGGTGTACCCGTGCCTTCGATGTGCCTGTCCGGCCACCGCAAGATCCCCTTCGGTAGCGCTGACCCTGTGATTCGCCAGCAGGCGGCCGAGTTCATGGAGAAGGCGATCCGCTTTGCCTGCGACACCGGCATCCGCGTGATTCAACTGGCTGGCTATGACGTGTATTACGAGCCGACCACGCAGGTCTCCAGGCAGCGCTACCTTGAAGGCATGGCGCGTGCTCTGGAGCTGGCGGCGCAGCACCAGGTCATGCTGGCGCTGGAAATCATGGACACGCCT
>CAITQH010000401.1 GCA_903894475.1 uncultured beta proteobacterium | reverse complement strand
GGCGGGCAGCAATGCAGCAGCGTCCACCGTCGCATCGGTCACCCTGTGATCGCCGTCGGCGTGCGCCGGGATGCTGGGCCACAGCGCTGCCAGCGCCGCGTTTTCTGCACCTTGACGAAACAGCACGACCAAAGCCAGTAAATGGCCGGACTGGCTCTTGTGCAGCAGGTGCGCCGCCATGGGAAACTCTTCACCCTCAATCCGGTCGCCACCCGGCGTGTGAAAGTGAAACTGCTGCAGCGAGTAGGTCTCTTTGCCGATCAGCAGACGGCTGCCGTTGGCAATACGCACGCGGGCGGTGTGTCCATCGTTGGCGATTTTGAGCGGCGACAGGCGATATTGAAGCTCCAGCGCCGGCAAGCTTGTCTTGACTGGCGCCACGATATCAACAGGCGACTGCTTGCGTCCGGCCTGACACAAGGAACTTTCAGCTCGCAGCAGCTGAGGCACCAGCAGCAGTGCACAGACAACGGCGACACTGCCTGTGCGCAACCGCATGCTCAGACTCAACGCTCGATCGTCAGCGCCACGCCCATGCCACCGCCAATGCACAGGGAAGCGATGCCTTTCTTGGCGTCACGGCGCTGCATTTCATGCAAGAGCGTCACCAGAATACGGCAGCCGGACGCGCCAATCGGGTGCCCGATGGCAATCGCACCGCCATTGACGTTGACTTTGGAGGTATCCCAGCCCATTTGCTCATTCACAGCACAGGCCTGGGCGGCGAAAGCTTCGTTGATTTCCAGCAGGTCCAGATCGGCAGCCTTCCATCCGGCGCGGGCCAGCGCCTTTTGCGAAGCCGCAACCGGACCCATGCCCATCAGTGCCGGGTCCAGACCACTGGTGGCAAAGCTGGCAATCCGACCCAGCGGCGTGAGCCCTAACGCAGCGGCCTTTTTCGCACTCATCACCATCACCGCAGCAGCACCGTCGTTGATGCCCGATGCGTTGCCTGCAGTGACGCCACCCGCCTTGTCAAAAGCCGGGCGCAAGCCCGCCAGTGCTTCTGCGTTGGTCTTGCGGTTCAGATATTCATCGGCCGCGAAAACAATCGGATCACCCTTCTTTTGTGGAATGCTGATGGACACGATTTCGTCCTTGAAGCGGCCAGCGTCCTGTGCCGCCGCAGCCTTTTGCTGGCTGGCCAGCGCCAGCGCATCCTGCATGGCGCGCGTGATGCCGTACTGCTTGGCAACGTTTTCGGCGGTAACACCCATGTGGTACTGGTTGTAGACGTCCCACAAGCCGTCAACGATCATGGAATCGATCATCTTCCAGTCACCCATGCGCTGGCCATCACGCGATCCCTGCAGAATATGGGGCGAGGCACTCATGTTCTCCTGGCCGCCAGCGATGACGATCTCACTGTCACCATAGGCAATCGCCTGTGCTGCCAGCATGACTGCTTTGAGACCGGAGCCACATACCGCATTGATCGTCAATGCCGGGGTTTCCTTCGCCAGACCGCTCTTGATCAGCGCCTGGCGTGCCGGATTCTGCCCGGCACCGGCAGCAAGTACCTGTCCCAGAATGACCTCACCAATCTGATCCGCACCGAGACCGGTGCGTGCCAGCAAATCCTTAATGACTGCCGCACCCAATTCGGGAGCCGAAATCTTGGCCAGGCTGCCACCAAATTTGCCAACGGCTGTACGGGCGGCGGAAACGATAACGATGTCTTCCATTTGATCTCTCCAAAGTAAAAATAAAACTGTTAAGCCTTGGCTTTGACGTAGCGACCGGGCGCAACCTCAATCGCCTTGTGTTTGCCTTTGCCGTAGGATTTGGGTGCAGCGATCTGCTTGCCAGCGTGCCCCTTGAGCCATTGCGACCAATCGCTCCACCAGCTACCAGCGTGCTCGGTGGCACCGGAAAGCCATTCGCTCTGCGTCTCGGGAAACTTGCCGTCTTCGCGCGTCCAATGGCTGCGCTTCTTGGCCGCAGGTGGATTGATGACGCCGGCAATGTGACCCGAGGCCCCCATCACGAAACGCTTCTTTCCAGGCAGGGCCTGGGTCGAGGCGTAGGCACCGCCAATGGGTACGATGTGATCCTCGCGTGAGCCGTATATGTAGACCGGCATATCCAGCGTGCGCAAATCGACGCCGACGTCGCAAACCGTCGCTGCGCCTGGCTTGACCAGCCTGTTTTCCAGATATGTATTGCGCAAATACCAGGCGTAGAACGGCCCTGGCAGGTTGGTCGAGTCGCTATTCCAGTAGAGCAGGTCAAACGCCGGAGGTGTCTCGCCCTTGAGGTAATTACCGACCACGTAATTCCACACCAGATCGTTGGGACGCAGGAAACTGAACGTGCTGGACAAATCCTTGCCCTTCATCAGGCCACCTGCGCCCATCTCCTTCTCGCGGTAATTGACAAACGACTCATCGATGAAAACGTCAAGCACACCCGTATCGGAGAAGTCCAGGAAAGACGTAAGGAAAGTGGCACTGGAAACCGCTCTCTTGCCACGCGCGGCCAACACCGCCAGCGCGCAACCCAGCAGCGTCCCGCCAACGCAGAAGCCCAGCGCATTGATGCTCTTGGCAGCGCTGATTTCCTGCGTAACCGTAATGGCCTTGATGACCGCATCTTCGACGTAGTTGTCCCAGGTCTTTTGCGCAAGCGTCTCATCGGGGTTGCGCCAGCTGACGACAAAGGTGCGGTGTCCCTGCGCCACCGCATAGCGGATCAGGGAGTTTTCTGGTTGCAGGTCCAGAATGTAAAACTTGTTGATGCAGGGTGGAACCAGCAGGAAGGGCTTCTCATAGACTTTGGCTGTCAGCGGTTTGTATTCGATCAACTGAAACAGTTCATTTTCAAATACGACGGCCCCTTCGGTCGTCGCAACGTTCTTGCCGACCTCAAAAACGCTTTCATCGGTCATCGAGACATGACCCTGGCGCATATCGTGAATCAGGTTACCAAGACCTTTGGCAATGCTTTCACCCTGGGTCTCGATCGCCAGCTTTTGTGCCTCGGCGTTGAAGGCCAGAAAATTGCTAGGCGCGGCGGCGGCCGTCAATTGCTCCACCGCAAAGCGGATGCGCGCGCGGGTCTTGGCGTCGGCCTGCACCGCATCGGCCAGCCCCATCAGGGTGCGGGCATTGAGCAGATAGGTTGCGGCGGAAAAAGAAGCCACCGGGTTGTTATCCCAGGCCTCGGTCGCAAACCGCTTGTCCTTGGGCTGCTGTGTGCCGTGCAGACCCTGGGTCCACAGACCGGCGGCATCTTTGAGGTACTGCTGTTGCAACTCCTGCAACTTTTTCGGCTCGAAGCTGATGGACGGGGATTTGGGCAGCGCAGTCGCGCCGCCAGCGCCCGCTGCGCCCAAATCCATATTTTGCATAGCGGTCAGAGCCTGCGTCCAGTTGTCAGCCAGCGTTTGTTGAAACTGCTGCACTGATTGCGCCCAAAAATCAGGGGATTCCTTCGTCATGCTTGGTCCTGTTTACATTGTTAGCTATAAGTGGAAACCCGAGTATCTCAGGTCCAGCCCTTCACAATACTGACATTCTCCTGCAAGCCATGATTGTCCCGCAGTTCGAACAGGTATCGCTCTGTCAGGTGAGCCAGATGCAAGCTGCCATGCGGCCGCTGACACCATCCCGCCGGTGCGAAAAATACCGTGCAGGATGGCTGACGGTGCACCAACTGTCTGTACCGTCATTGCCATGAATTTTCTGCACGCCCAGAGAGTTCAGGCGAAGGCGAGCCAGGCCCTGCAGATCAGCCAGCCATTTCTCGCCCGCTTGAGCAACAAACATCGCTGCCGCTACTGGATCCTGCGATACGAAGGCGTCGCGCACGTCGGCCCCGACTAGAAAAGCCTTTGGTCCAATGCACGGCCCAAGCCACGCCAGAATAGCGGATCGACCTGCCAGGGCGTCGGCACCCGGCAACGAGTCCAGCGAGGACAAGACTGATTCAAGAATTCCGAACCCGCCCTGTCCAGCCAGGCCGCGCCACCCGGCGTGTCCAGCAGCCACCACGCTACCGCGCTCATTGGTAATCAATACCGGAAGACAATCGGCCACCATGACGGTGCAGGCAAGTCCGGGCTGGTCGGTGCTGCAGCCGTCCGCCACAGTGCTTTGGTCGGTTGTATCGGACAAGCTGATGGTCTGCACTCCATGCACTTGCTTCAGGAAGATAGTTCGCACGTTCATCGCCTGCTGCAGCAAGCTTCTGTTTGCGGCTACGGCGCCCGGTCTATCGCCCACATGGTCACCCAAATTGAGGGAATCAAACGGTGCTCGGGAACTGCCACCCACGCGCGTCGTGCACAGTGCACGCACCTGAGGCGGAGCCGGCCATTGCGGTACAAGCCAATCCATCAACGCTTCAAGCCCTTCCACCAAAGTTTGACTGACTCCTTCGCCGACTGCGCTGAACGCCAGACCGAAGTTTTTCTGACCTCGGCCAGCACAGCATCTTTCCATGCCTTCCAGCGCGGATAGCACCAGGCGAACCAGCGCAGTTGCATCAACGCTGGTTGAGTCAACTGGAACAGTCGGGCCAGAATGGCGGTGCCGCCGATCTTGGCACTCAGCAAGAGCACCAATCCGAGCAGGGTCTGCCCCTTGCCGAAGAGGTACAGCGCCAGCAGTTTCACCGGTAGCAGGGTCAGCACTGGCAGGCCGAACACCAGCAATGCCGCCTGTGGCGACAAACGTGTGATTCGGCGCTCCAGCGCTGCCCACAAGGGCAAACGGGCGAGTCGTGCAAAGAGTGCCGCCAATGGCTCCCAGCCCCACTCTTCAAACAGCAGCAGGGCAGCAAACAGGAAGAAAAACAGGCGCTGAAAGAACTTTCTGAAGGCGTGCATGTCAGGCGTCGCTTGGATGCACCTTGTCGTAGGCCAGCAGCAATTTGCGGTGCATTTCGCAGCCTTCAAGACGCAAGCCGGGCGAAGGCAATCCCATGAAGCGGTCAGTCTGCATGATCAGCGCGTGTGCCTGGGCCACAGCGCCGGCACCATAGAGCTGGCGCAGGGCATCCAGGTAGGGACCGCTGTCGCCCATGTCGGCCAGGTTGATCAGCGTCTCAATGCAGGCGTAAACATTGCGACGCTGTGCATTGAGTTGATCAAAGTGCCGGATCCAGTCACAGCCCTCCAGCGTTGCCGCCTCGTCCCCAGTGGCCAGCGCCAGCAGTGTCTTGAGTTCACCAATGCGCAGGTCGCTCCAGAACGATCCCGCGTCTGCCGCCAGGCCAATGACTGCGGCCACCGGACGCTGGTCAGCCAAAGCAGACTCATTCAAGGTCTCAAGCAGATCAGCGCATTCCTGGTCGTCCAGATCGCCCAGATTGAGGATCGCCTCCCGAATTTCGTTGCCAACGCTGTTGTTCTCGAACTCCAGGTCGTCCACCGGGTAGATTTCCGACATTCCAGGCACCAGCACGCGGCACGCATAGACACCCAGGTGGGTGAAGTCGGCGATGTAAACGTCGAACCCATCGCGCTGGATGCGATCAATCGACCAGGCATAGTCCTCGGCTGTGCTATTGCTGAAGTTCCAGTCACAAAACTCGAAATCGGACTGATCACCAAGAAACTTCCAGTGAATGACACCGCTGGAATCGACGAAATGAATTTCGATATTGGTTGAACTGGCAACCTCCTCCAGATCAAAGCCGGGGATCGGAAAACCCGCCAGCGCATCCAGCGCGCGACCCTGCAGCAGTTCCGTCAAAGCCCGCTCCAATGCGATCTCGAAGCGCGGGTGGGCACCGAAACTGGCGTAGCAACCCTGATCCTGAGGGTGCAGCAGCGTCACATTCATCACCGGGTACTGCCCGCCCAGCGAAGCGTCCTTCACCAGAATGCCAAAACCCGCGGCCCGCAGGGCGTCAATACCGGCCGCGATACGCGGGTATCGGCCGATCACCTCTTCGGGCACATCGGGCAGACACAAGCCCTGGCTGATGATGCGAAACTTGACATACCGTTCAAAAATTTCCGACAAAGCCTGGGTACGGGCCTCGGCCTGGGTGTTGCCCGCCGACATGCCGTTGCTGACATACAGGTTGCCAATGATATTGACCGGGAACCAGGTCTTAACGCCGTCGCGTTGACGCACATAGGCGATAGCACAAATGCCACGCTCGACGTTGCCAGAGTTGAACTCCACCAGGCTGTTGGCGTCAACCGTGACTTCAGGGTTATACAAACGCTGCAGTTCCGGGTTCAGCAATTCTGCCGGCCAGACACCATCAGGTTCCACTGGAAACCAGCGCTCCTGTGGATAGTGCACATAGGGGCGGTCGGCAACATCAGGCCCCAGGTAGTAATGCGTCCAGAAATAATTGGTCGAAAGACGTTCCAGGAATTCCCCCAAGGCGCTGGCCAGGCAGGCCAGTCGGGTTGCGCCTTTGCCGTTGGTGAAGAGCAGCGGGCAATCCCGATCCCGTATGTGCACCGACCAGATGCCTTCTACCGGATTAAGCCAGCTGCGCTCCTCGATGTGAAAACCAAGTGCCTGCAAACGCGTCTGCAAGGTGTTGATGGTGGACTCAAGCGAGGCGTCTTTGCCGGGGATGAAGTTTTCTGTGTGCATGGGCGTCAGCATACCGCACGGCTGACTCCCGATGCACTGACGCTAAACTCAGGCATCAGACGACTGAACACTTGATGCTGGAGACTTTCATGATTCTTGAACTCGCCGATATTCGGATTCACCCCGGTCAGAACGCCGCCTTTGAGGAAGCGATAGAACGGGGTCTTCAGACCGTGATTCATAGGGCCAAAGGATTTCAGGGCTACAAGGTGAACCGCGGCATCGAAAGCGCCGAGCGCTACATTCTGCAGATCTTCTGGGAGACTCTGGAAGACCATACCGTGGGTTTTCGACAGTCACCGGCGTTTAGCCAATGGCGCGCCATTGTCGGCCCGTTTTTTGCAGGGCCTCCCGTTGTCGAGCATTTCGAGCTTGTTGCCAAATCCGCCTGAAGAAAGAAAGATGCCATGAGCTACGTTTTCAACCCCGCCCCGGTCGTTTCCGTCCCCGTGTTTGGTAGCACCCAGCGCTTTCCGGTCCATCGTATTTACTGTGTCGGAAGAAACTACGAAGAGCACGCCAAGGAGATGGGCTTCAGCGGCCGCGAAGCACCCTTCTTCTTCATGAAACCGGCCGATGCACTGGTCGTGGTGAACCCCGGCGAAACAGCCAGCATGCCCTACCCCACGCTGACCAAGAACCTGCATCACGAAATCGAACTGGTGGTAGCGCTTGGTAAAGGCGGAAGGAACATCGCCGCCGCCGACGCACACAAGCACATCTTTGGCTACGCCGTCGGCCTTGACATGACGCGCCGCGATCTGCAAAACGAAATGAAGAAGTTGGGCCGACCCTGGTCCATCAGCAAGGGCTTTGACCACTCGGCACCCATCGGCGCAATCACCCCCGCAGCCGATGCACCCGACATCGCCAGCGCCGAGATTTCGCTACAGGTGAACGCCCAGCAGCGCCAGCGCAGCCAGATCTCCAAACTGATCTGGAATATCAGCGAAGTCATCGAGCACCTGTCGGCTGCCTGGGAGTTGCAAAGCGGCGACCTGATCTACACAGGCACGCCAGAGGGCGTCGGAGCGGTAGTGTCTGGCGACAGCATGAGCGCTGGTATTACAGGGCTCCAATCCATTACGGTCACCGTCGGATAACTCGCGCAGCGCTGCCGCCATGCTTCGCAAGCCCATCAAACACTGCAGGGACTGTGGCGCTGCCGCGGTTTATCGCATTCCGGACGATGGCGATACCAAAGAACGAGCGGTTTGCCCGGTCTGCAGCAGCATTCAGTACGAGAACCCCTTGATCGTGGTCGGGACCGTGCCCTACTGGGGCAGCAAGGTCTTGCTTTGCAAACGCAATATCGAGCCGCGTTGGGGCAAGTGGACGCTGCCCGCCGGATTCATGGAGCTGAACGAAACCGTGGCCGAGGGCGCAGCTCGCGAGACTCTGGAAGAGTCCGGCGCGCAGTTTGAACTCGAAGCCTTCTTCTCACTGCTCAATGTGCCGCGCGTAGGTCAGGTACACATGTTCCATCTGGCCCGCTTACTCAGCGACCGCTTCAACCCCGGCTTCGAGACCATCGAAGCGCGCCTGTTTGCGGAAGAAGAAATCCCCTGGGACCAGATTGCGTTCAGGACGGTGAAAGAGACGCTGGAGCACTACTTCAGCGACCGCGCAGCAGGTCATTTGAATTTCCATGCAATCGATGTTATTTGACCCGCGGTCCGCGGCAATAGCCCGAGCGCAGTTCTGGTTCTACCGCATCGGCGGCTATCTGCTGCTCAACGTGATGGACGAGCCCGCCTGGCTGGCATTGATATTCTGCTAGGGTTGCACGCCATGCCGCCAGACTGGTGAAAGACATTGCAAGAACAAGCGGTCGATCTGGCGCGCTTGGGGCAGCCCATCCCGTCTGCACCAATGAGGTTTGATCAGAGCTATTTCAGTTGGTCTGCCACCTTGGCAATGCCGGCAAGCGCGCAGACTTCGTCTTTCTCACCGCCAGGTGCCCCCGAAACGCCAACGGCACCAATGGCGACACCCCCAATCTTGATCGGAACGCCGCCCCCGACCGCGACCACGTCCGGTATCTGCAGCAAATACGCACTGGCAGGAGTGTCCGTCGCCGCCTTAAACTCCAGCGAAGTCTGGTTGCGGGTACGCGCCGTATAGGCCTTTCTACGGGCAAATTCCATGGTGTGCGGACTGGTACCGTCGCCACGCAAGGAAGCGCGCACGATACCGGCATTGTCAACAATCACCACGCTCACTTTGTAGCCCGCTTTTGCGCAATCCTCCATCGCTCCGTCAATGATCATGTGTGCCATCTTCATGGACACGTTCTTTTCAGTCAGCGGGGCCTGGGCGTGCGCAGACGCGGCGCCAAAGGCAGCCATGGCAATGGATGCAACAATTTGAAGGCCTGATTTCATGGGATGCTCCTTGGAGTTGAGATAAACGAGTCACGCAAAAGGATCGCGCACTCTTAAGATTGGGCACATTTCCATAGGAGAACGCTTGCCGACCCGACATTAGATGACATTTGAGTAGGGGCAATATTTGAATCGCTGGGCCTCAAGTGGCGATGCCAGGCGAGAGCGATTTGCAGATCTGGAATGTCCGGTATAAGGCATTCGTTTCCAGACTTTGAGGCCCGTTTTGCTGCGTTCCGCAAGCGTTCATTGTTTCGATCAGCCTTGCAGCGCGGCGGATCGACGCTGACCGATAGGCGCTGAGGAAAATGGTTTTTGCTTGGAGGCCGTCAGCAGTGGAAATTCTTATTTGACCGATGTCGATATCGTGGCCATGCGTGCTCCTGTCCAATACTTGGCGTATGGCGGTGTGGTTAGCGCAACTTTTCCTTGACCTGCACATCGATCACGTCGGCATCATTGCATTGGCTTGTCGAGTTCCGACTGGGGGCACGGTAGAAGCGGTCCCAAACCGCTTGCCGATCGACTTTGAAGGTCCAGGGCGCCACGGGTCGGCCGCTCAAACGCGCCCAGATTGAGCGCAGCAACCACAGCGCCAGCATAAGCAGCGCAGCAAGCAACAAACTGGCCAGGAAAACCACTCCTGCCAGCAACAACGCAATTCGCAGCAAGAAGCGGAAAATCTGCTTCATCCTGTCCCCCTATACGTCATGGTGCAGACGGTGAGTGCAAGGGCGGGCCGCCCTCACCTCACGGACTGCTCTCAGTGCAGGGTCGCACCGGTCTTGGACTGCAGTTCTTCCAGCGTTACACCGGGCGCCATCTCGACCACTTTAAGCCCGCCTGGCGTCACGTCGATCACAGCCAGATCGGTGATGATCCGATTGACCACACCGACGCCCGTCAGCGGCAGATTGCATGCGGACAGGATCTTGAGATCGATGCTGCCGTCCTTCTTCTTGGCCACATGCTCCATCAGGACCAGCACGCGCTTGACACCGCCCACCAGGTCCATCGCGCCGCCCATGCCCTTGACCATCTTGCCTGGGATCATCCAGTTGGCCAGGTCACCTTTTTCGCTGACCTGCATGGCGCCCAGAATGCTCAGATTGACCTTGCCGCCACGAATCATGGCAAAGCTCTCGTGGCTGCCAAAAATACTGGAACCGGCAATGGTGGTGACGGTCTGCTTGCCGGCATTGATCAGGTCGGCGTCAACTTCGTCTTCGGTCGGAAACGGTCCGATGCCCAGCATGCCGTTTTCGCTCTGCAGCCAGACTTCCTTATCTGGGGCAACGAAGTTGGCCACCAGGGTCGGCAGGCCGATGCCCAGATTGACGTAGAAACCGTCCTGCAATTCTTCAGCCGCTTTGGCCGCCATTTGGTCGCGTGTCCAGGCCATGATCAAACTCCTTTAGAGGTAACAGTGCGCTGTTCGATGCGCTTTTCGGGATGCGCATTGAGCACGATGCGATGCACGTAAATGCCAGGCAGATGCACAGCATCGGGGTCAAAGCTGCCGGTCTCGACGATCTCTTCGACCTCCACCACCGTGATCTTGCCGGCCATCGCCACCGCCGGATTGAAATTGCGCGCAGTGCGCCGGAAGATCAGATTGCCGCTCTTGTCGGCCTTCCAGGCCTTGACCAGCGAAACCTCGGGCACCAGGGCCTTCTCCATGATGTACTGGTGGCCGTCGAACTCGCGGGTTTC
>CAITQH010000400.1 GCA_903894475.1 uncultured beta proteobacterium | reverse complement strand
TGCAGATCCGGGTTCTTGCCCTGATAGTCACCGCCTACCCGCACCGTGCCACCACCCTGCTCACCCGAGGCATCGATCGCCGCCTGATCGGTCAGCGCCACCCGATTGCCCAGCACATCGACATTGCCGCCTTTGGTGCCTGTGGCAGTAATCGTGCCTGTGCCCTCAACGTAGGCGTCGCCACTGGCCTTCAGCACCACCCTGCCGCCTTCCAGCGTGGCAGTGGTCGCCTGAATCAGGCCGCTGTGCCTGAGCGTGCCGGCAAAAATGCCGACTGCATCGCCTTTGAGCGTCCCCAGATTGACGGCCTGGTCGGTCGGCGCCTGCACTTGCAGGCTGATGCCTTCGAGACCCCGGCCGGTCAACTCAATCTGCCGCCCCGCTGCCAGAATCGTGCTGCCGTTGGGTGTCTGGATCAGGGCATCTTTTCCGGTATCGACGGAGCTGCCCAGCAACACCACGTCGCCGCTGCGCGCCAGAATCCGGCCCTGCACCGAGACGCCCGCGCTTGACGCAAGACCATCGCCAAACAGCAAGCGTCCAGCCAGCGCGTCGGCGTCGCTCATGCGCAGGCTCGACGCCGTAAAGCCGGCGGTGTCCACCACCGCGCCGGCGCCCACCGCGATGCCTGACTGGTTCACCAGCACCAGACTGCCGTTGCTGCCCAGCGTGCCGAACAACTGTGATGGCGTGTTGGTGACGACGCGGTTGATCGAGGTGCTGGCAGCGCTGGGTTGTTGGAAGTAGGTGGTGCTGCCTGAGGGGATCGAAAAACTCTGCCAGTTGATGGCAGAGTAGTTGGTACCCGCTGCGTTCTGCGTGGTGACGGTGAGCTTGTTGCCCTGATTGACCATGCCGGCCTGGCCGACGATGGCCACGCCTCCGGTGGGGTTGGCGAGTGCAATGGATGGATGCAGACCCCAGGCCATGGCAAGACCAAGAGACAGAACGGCGAACCGTGAAGACAAGGGTAGCGAAACAGGTGAACGACTCGCCGAGACGCCGGCAGCGCCCTTGCAGCGCCCGCCGCCGGAAGTAATCTCGGCAACAGCCACCATAGCCCCCAGAGCTTGATTCCACACGGTTCGATAGATGTGGTTCAGCGATGCATGACTCGACACAATGCAACCCCCCCAATACCGATGCTCAACAAAAACCCAACAACTTTTTTGGGAAATTAGAGCACAAGTGTCGAATTTAGCCTACTGCTATTTTCCCCAATGCGGCCTGGCGATGACAAGTCGTTGATGCTTCGGCTATTTCACACCAGAACGCGTTCAATGCCGCCGGCGTTGGCGCACTTGACGTAGTCCGCCAGCCACTGCTCGCCCAGAATCTGGTTCGCCATTTCAACCACGATGTAGTCGGCCTGCAACAAACCGTTCTGCAAGTCGTCACCAAAACGGCTCAGTCCTTGCAGGCAAGCCGGGCAGGAGGTCAGGATCTTGATGTTGTCTTTGGCGCCCAGGCCACCCATTTCACGCAGTTCGACTTCGCCCTTGCGGATCTCTTCTTCCTTGCGAAAGCGTACCTGGGTCGAGACATCCGGCCGGTTCAGTGCCAGCGTGCCAGACTCGCCACAACAGCGGTCGGACAGGATCACTTTGTCACCGAGCAGCGCCCTGACCGTCTTGATGGGTTCCTGCAACTTCATCGGGCTGTGGCACGGGTCATGGAACAGGAAGGCGCCCGCGTCCTTCAGCGTGATGCCTTTCTCCAGCAGGTACTCGTGGATGTCGATGATGCGGCTGCCCGGAAAGATCTGCTCGAACTCGTATCCTTGCAACTGATCAAAACAGGTACCGCAACTCACCACCACTGTCTTGATGTCCAGGTAGTTCAAGGTGTTGGCCACGCGGTGGAACAGCACCCGGTTGTCGGTGATGATCTTCTCGGCCTTGTCAAACTCGCCGGCGCCGCGCTGCGGGTAGCCGCAACACAGATAGCCCGGCGGCAGCACGGTCTGCACGCCGGCGTGCCAGAGCATGGCTTGCGTTGCCAGACCGACCTGGCTGAACAGGCGTTCGGAGCCGCAGCCGGGAAAGTAGAACACCGCCTCGGTCTCGGCACTGGTGGCCTGCGGGTCACGAATGATGGGGACGTAATCCTTGTCCTCGATGTCGAGCAGCGCCCGCGCCGTTTTTTTGGGCAAGCCACCTGGCATCTTCTTGTTGACAAAGTGGATGATCTGCTCCTTCATCGGCGCCGTACCCACGGTGGCTGGCGGCGCCTTGGTCTGGCGGCGCGAGATGACCTTGAACAGGTCCGAGGCAAAACGCTGCGCCCGGATTGCCAGGTTGACCATCACGGAGCGCGCCAGCCGGATGGTTTCCGGGTTCGTAGCGTTGAGCATGAACATGGCAGCAGCGCCGGCCGGCCGGAAAGTCTTCTGTCCCATCTTGCGCAGCAGGTTGCGCATGTTCATGGTGACGTCGCCAAAGTCGATGTCCACCGGGCACGGTGACAGGCATTTGTGGCAAACCGTGCAGTGGTCAGCCACATCCTCAAACTCCTGCCAGTGGCGGATCGAGATGCCGCGGCGAGTCTGTTCTTCGTACAGAAAGGCCTCGACCAGCAGCGAGGTCGCCAGAATCTTGTTGCGCGGGCTGTACAGCAGATTGGCGCGCGGCACATGGGTGGCGCAGACCGGCTTGCACTTGCCGCAGCGCAGGCAGTCTTTCACACTGTCGGCAATGGCACCGATGTCGCTCTGGCTCATGATGAGCGACTCGTGCCCCATCAAGCCAAAGCTCGGCGTGTAGGCATTGGTCAGGTCAGAGCGCAGATCCGGCCCGGCCGGCACGCGCAGCAATTTGCCCTTGTTAAAGCGCCCCTCGGGGTCGATCCTGGTCTTGTACTCGGTGAAGGGCCGCAGTTCTTCGTCGGTCAGAAACTCCAGCTTGGTGATGCCAATGCCATGCTCGCCCGAGATCACGCCGTCCAGCGAACGCGCCAGCGCCATGATGCGCTTGACAGCCCCGTGCGCCGCTCGCAGCATGTCGTAATCATCGCTGTTGACCGGAATGTTGGTGTGCACATTGCCGTCGCCGGCGTGCATGTGCAGCGCCGCCCAGACGCGCCCCTTCAGCACACGCTGGTGCAGTGCGTCGCACTCGCGCAGGATGGCTTCAAAAGCGCCACCGCTGAAGATGTTTTGCAAAGGTGCGCGCAGCTGCGTCTTCCAGCTGGCACGCAGGCTGTGATCCTGCAACTGCACAAACAAGCCGTTCACATCGTCCAGCCAGCCCTGCCAAAGGGTGCGCACTTCCGTGATCAGCGCCAGCGCCTGCGCGACCCGGTCTTCCAGCAACTCGGCTGAAGAAAGCATTCTGGCGTCGTCATGCTTGCCCAACGGCAGATGGCCAGCCCAAAAAAACTCTTCCAGTTCGTCGCACAGCGCTATCTTGTTGCGCAGACTCAGCTCGATGTTGATGCGCTCAATGCCATCCGTGTACTCGGCCATGCGCGGCAGCGGAATCACCACGTCCTCGTTGATCTTGAAGGCGTTGGTGTGCTTGCTGATCGCCGCCGTGCGTTTGCGATCAAGCCAGAATTTCTTGCGCGCATCGGCACTGATGGCGATGAAACCTTCGCCGCTGCGAGAGTTGGCAATGCGCACCACTTCCGAAGTTGCGCGCGCCACCGCATCAGCATCGTCGCCGGCAATGTCGCCCACCAGCACCATCTTGGGCAGGCCGCCACGGCGCGATTTGGTGGCGTAACCCACTGCCCTGAGGTAGCGGTCATCCAGATGCTCCAGCCCCGCCAGCAAAACGCCGGAGCGCTTCTGCTCGGTGAACATGAAGTCCTTGATCTCGACGATGCTGGGCACCGCGTCCCTGGCGTTGCCAAAGAACTCCAGGCACACGGTGCGGGTGTGCGCGGGCTTGCGGTGCACGATCCAGCGCGCACTGGTAATCAAACCGTCGCAACCCTCTTTCTGGATGCCAGGCAGGCCGCTCAAAAACTTGTCGGTCACGTCCTTGCCCAGGCCCTGCTTGCGGAAAGTGTGGCCGGGAATGTCAAGCTGCTCGGTGCGCAGCAGCGACTTGCCGTCAGCGGCGAAATATTTCAACTCGAAGCGTGCCAGCTCAACGTCATGAATCTTGCCCAGGTTGTGCCCCAGACGCGTCACCTCCAGCCACTCGGCCTGTGGCGTCACCATGCGCCAGCTGGCCAGATTGTCCAGCGCTGTACCCCACAAAACGGCTTTCTTGCCGCCGGCGTTCATGGCAATGTTGCCGCCAATGCAGGAAGCCTCGGCCGATGTCGGGTCCACGGCAAAAACAAAGCCGGCGCGCTCGGCGGCATCTGCCACGCGCTGCGTCACCACACCCGCTTCGGTCCAGACCGTGGCCACCGGCTGGGCCAGCCCCGGCAGGCTCACCAGCTCGACCTCGGTCATGGCTTCGAGCTTTTCGGTGTTGATGACCACACTCTTCCAGGTCAGGGGAATGGCGCCACCGGTGTAGCCGGTACCGCCGCCACGCGGAATGATGGTCAGCCCGAGTTCAATGCAGCCCTTCACCAGCGCCGCCATCTCGGCTTCGGTATCGGGCGTCAGCACAACAAACGGGTACTCGACGCGCCAGTCGGTGGCATCGGTCACATGGCTGACGCGCGACAGGCCGTCGAACTTGACGTTGTCCTTGGCGGTCAGCCGGTAAAGCACCCTCTGCGCCCTGCGCCGCAATGCCGCTGTTTCAACAAAGGCGGCGTCAAAAGCCTGCACCGCCGCATCAGCCGAACTCAGCAGCTCGCCGACCATGGCGTCGCGCTCCGGATCCCCATCCGGTGAGCGGCGCTTCTGCACTTCGCCCAGCCGGTGCTGCAGCGCTTCCACCAGCAACTGGCGCCGCTTCGGGTTGTCCAGCAAATCATCCTGCAAATACGGATTGCGCTGCACCACCCAGACGTCGCCCAGCACCTCGTAGAGCATGCGCGCCGAGCGCCCGGTGCGACGCTCCTCGCGCAGCCGGTTCAGCGCCTCCCAGGAGCGCTCGCCGAGCAGGCGAATGACGATTTCGCGGTCCGAAAATGAGGTGTAGTTGTACGGTATCTCCCGAATCCGGGTGTGTTCGTGCGGCACGCGGGTTGCAGCGCCGGGCAAGGGATTGAGCTGAGTCGGGAGGTTCATCGAGTGAGGGATATTACCGCAGTGCAGCAATCTTCTCAGGCCAGCCACAGCAAAGGCATCAGGCCCAGAACCGACAGACCGATCAACAGCCCGGCGCTTTGAATTCCTGCCGCGCCGGAAGACAGGAAGTAGGCATACGCCCCCTTGGCCACGTTATTGCTGGCGGCCGCAACCAGTATCCCTATCGCTGCCACCGAGGGCGGCGTGACGGTCCCTGAGGCTTGCGTCATTCCCATGATGAAGGGGTCAACATCTGCCATGCCCATCATGGCCGAAAGCGTATACACACCGGCGTGCCCGAGGTAGACCGTGGCAAGCTGGGTTGCCACCAGCATGACAAGAAACAGCAAGGCAAAGACAAGCGCCGCGCGCAACTCCAGCGGATTGCGAGACTCTGTCGGGGCGCGAACGGCATGACTGCCTGCATCGCGCCGGTGCGCCCAGAACCAGCCGATGCCCATTGCCAGAACGCCCAATAGCAGGAAGGAAGGCGCCAGCGCGCGCATCAACTCCCAATTGAACAGGGCCAGCAGCGCGGCCAGCCGCAGGTACATCACGCCCGATGCAATCAGGATGGCTCCGGAGAACAAATGGGGCAGGCCCTCCTTGGAAGAGCGCTTGGCAAGAACCACCGACGTCACAGTCGATGAGTAGGCGCCGCCCAGAATAGCGGCCAGTATCACGCCTCCCTGACCTTTGGACAGCTTCTGAATGACGTAGCTGCCGTAGGAAACCGCGCTCACCGCAACCACCACCAACCAGGTCTTGAACGGATTGATCTGGAACTGGCTGAAGGCCTCGTTGGGCAGAATGGGCAGGATCACGGCCGTCAGCATCAAAAATTTGGTGAACGTGACCACGTCTTCTGGCGCGATGCGCCTGGCCAGACCTTCCAGACCGCCTTTGAGTTCGAGCAGCAGCATGCTGACCACACCCAGCGTCGTGGCCATCCACAAATGCTGTTGGAATACCAGTGCGCCGATCAAATAGGTGACGAGGCCGGCAAACTCCGAAGTCAGCCCGGCCAACCCGCCCGTCACCAGTTTGTGCCAGTACGAAAGCCAGAAGAAACCGGCAACCGCAATGAAGCCCAGTGCCAAAGGCATGATCTGGTTCCCCGACAGGGAAGCCATGGCGTAGCCGACCAGGCCGATCAGCGGGAAGGTGCGAACTCCGCCGAACACGAATTTTTTGGCGACCGCCTTCTTTTCCTCTCGCTCTAGACCGATCAGAAAGGAGAGAAACAGAACCAGCAAAATGTCTTGTGCCTGCGGCGGCAGCCACTCACTAAGTGTCATCGACATGGTGAATTACCTTTCTCATTTCGAAGTCGGAGCCAGCCTGGTTCGCCTGTACTGCGTCAAATCCCGGTGGCCTGCGCCATCAGCGCGCGCCAGCGCCGGTAGCGCGCTTGCAGCGCTGAATCGCTGTGCGCCGCAAAAACATCTTCATGCGCGCCCTGGTTCCAGTCCGCTGGGCGCCCGCAGGCCAGATAGGCGATGCCGCGCGCGCTGGCTTCCGGGTCGTCGCGCCGGTGTACCGGCAGGCCGCTGATGCTGGCCAGGCGCTGGCACAGACCGTCCAGCAAGGAGACGCCACCGCTGATGCGGATGCGCTGCGCCGCGGGCACGTACATGTTCATGTGATCGATGTTGGCCTGCAGCAAGAAGGCGATGCTCTCAACCACCGCCACGGCCTTCAGCCAGGGCTCGGCCTCGCCAACAAAGCGCGACTCGAATTCAGGCTGCCAGAAGGGTCCGCCCAGGCCGGCGATGCCGTTGAGAAACAGTGGTGGCACCTCGGGCCGCGCCAGCCATTGCGGCAACTTGTCGGTGAGTTGTTCAAGGCCGAACTCCTTGCTGACCCACTCCAGCGCGCTGCCCGCACCGTTCACATTGCCTTCGACCATATAGACCTTGCTGGCACCATCGTCCAGGATGATGCCGGTCAACTGGCGCGGCACCTGGCCGGGAAAATCGCCCAGTGCGCGCTGCACAAAGGCGCTGGTGCCGATGTTGATGTAGGCCGCATCCGCTTCGGGCCAGCCAAAGGCGAACACCGCCGCCGACTGGTCACCATTGACCGCTGTGAGAGGAATCGCCGTGCCCGGCAGATCGAGTGTTCCCCAGGCGTGACAGGTCGGTACGCTGCGCGGCAGAAAGCCTGTTGGCAAGCCGAACAGCGCCAGCAGCTCAGGGTCCCAGTCCCGCGTGTGCAGATTCCACAACTGGGTGCGCGCAGCGCACTGCGGGTCCGCCAGAAAAGGCTGCTCGGCGCACAGGCGAAACACCACAAAACTCGCCATCGGACCCCAGCACAGGGTCTGCTTGTCGATGGCAGCGCGCACGGCGGGCAGATGGTCCAGCGCCCAGCGCAATTTGCTGGCGCCGTAATGCGGCGAGAGAAAGAGGCCGGTCTTGCGATGCACGCTATCAGCGTGCGGCTGCAACTCGTCTATCCAGGCGTGGGCGCGCCGGTCCTGCCAGCTGAAGATGGGCGACAGGGGCGCTCCCGTGACACGGTCCCAGCAGATCACGCTGGAGCGCTGGCTCGACAGCCCGGCGGCCACCACGTCCTGCCGGCGCGTCCCCAGCGCCTGCAAGGCCTGCGTCGCGGCCACGCGCACCGAGTTCACGACCTCCTGGCCATCCTGCTCGGCCCAGTCCGCCTGCGGATAAGTGATGGCTATGTTTGCCACACCGCTGGCGAGCGTGCGCCCGTGTCGATCAAATACCAGCGCCCGGCTGGCGTGCGTTCCCTGGTCAATGGCCAGGACCAGCGGATTGCTCACCCCCCCGGTCGGTCGGTCCATGGCGTTTGCAATTCCGTGATGGTGTGGCGTGTTGACATTGGATGCGCAAATTCTAGGCGTGAATCACGCACATTCAGAGCCGTACCCGCAGCATCGTCATTGCAGCCCCAGATCAGGTCCCGGATGACAACGGCCAGGTCCGCGTTGACAACCGATTTGTCATTGCGAGCCTCCCGAATCCGGCCCGATACCGCACACGGACTCTGAACCTGAAATTGTCATCCCGGACCCCGGATCAAGCCCGGGGCAGGCTCTGATCCGGGATCCAGTGCCACGCGAGCCATGGATTGCGGGTCG
>CAITQH010000399.1 GCA_903894475.1 uncultured beta proteobacterium | reverse complement strand
TGCTGTGTGGTCTGGCTGAGTTGGCTCACCGCTGAATTGATTTGCCCAGCGCCGCTGGACTGTTCGCTCGAGGCTGCCGAGATCTCCTGCACCAGGTCCGATGTCTTGCGTATGCTCGGCACAATGGAGTCGAGCAACTTGCCCGCTTTCTCGGCCAGCTCAACACTGCTGCTGGCAACTTCACCAATCTCCTGCGCTGCAACCTGGCTGCGCTCGGCAAGCTTTCTGACTTCTGCTGCCACCACAGCAAAGCCCTTGCCATGCTCGCCAGCGCGGGCTGCTTCAATTGCAGCGTTCAGGGCCAGCAGATTGGTCTGGTAGGCAATGTCGTCGATGATGCCAATCTTCTTGGCGATCTGCTTCATCGCAGCGACGGTGGCGTTGACGGATTCGCCGCCTTCAGCGGCTTCCTTGGCGGCCTTGCTGGCCATGCCGTCGGTGATCTTGGCGTTCTCGGTGTTCTGCGCAATGCTCGACGTCATCTGCTCGATGGAAGCACTGGTCTCTTCAACCCCGGCGGCTTGTTCGCTGGAGGCCTGGGAGAGCGACTGCGCCGTTGCACTGACTTCAGCTGCTTCACTGGCCAGTGACTTGGCGCAGGTATTGACCTCAGTGACGATCTCCGAGAGCTTGTCCATCATCGATTTCATTGCATAGAGCAGACTCGACGTATCGCCAGCCCTGAGCTCAATCTTTAAATTCAGATTTCCCGTTGAGATCTGATTTGCGATAGCGCCTGCGTAGGCCGGTTCACCGCCGAGTTCCCGCAGAAGATTGCGGATGATCCAGAATCCCAGCAACAATGTGAGGCCAACGCACAGCACCGACATGCCGACAAATAGCCATGACCTCCGGAAAGCTGCCGTCGCCATATTGTCCGAAGTGCCAAGGATGCTTTCCGACAGCTTCTGTTCGAGCTGATGCAGGGCGTCGATACGCGTCGTTGACAAACCAAACCATGCCTCGTCGGAAACCCCAAACTTGCCGCCTGTGTTTTTCGCAAATACAAGCTCCCTGATGCCGGAGATTTCCTTGAAGAAGGGCTTTGCCATGAGATCCTGATAGGCTTTGATCTCCTCGCCGCCGCCGTAGGTGAGAAACACTTCGAAATTGATATCCTGTTTGTGCAGACGCTCCAGGAAGCCCTGGTAATCTCTGGCGCTCATCGCGTCTGCAACGAACATTCTGGTCAGGAACGCCCGCTCCTGGCCGGCCCATTCCTTGCCCTTGACCAGTGCCAGATAGGCGGTCATCTTGCGGACAACCGCCGGCTCCGCATCAAGAACCGCGATCATCGCCATCGAAGTCATCAATACATCAATGGTTTCGGTATAGTAGGCCGCAGTCTGGAGACCGTCTTTCTTCAGGGCGGAAATATCGTCACGAGCGGCTGCCAATAGCGCCAGCTTTACCGTCGTCTGTTTCAGCAGGCGGTCCGAACTGGATGCGAGCAGACTTTTCAGGCTTTGCAGGCTGGTGTCTGTGGCGTTGCGCCGCTTGGACATTTCGTCGGCAAATTTCTTGCCTCCAGACTGGCTGAATCCCGCGCTGGTTCCCCGTTCCGCTTGCAGATTGTGAATGGCATCACCCAGGGAGGCAGCCAGATGCATCATTTTCCTGGTTTCGTCTGTGTTCTCGAACCTGACCCACTCAGTTCTTGCACCAATCGCTGCAAAGATTGTCAACGCCAGCAGCGGGACGGCCACCAACAGAAGAAGCTTGCTGACAATCAAGTTCATGATGTTCATTTCAAGTCCTCTTTCGCATAAGTCGACTTACCTGAAACGCCATGTAACACCGCCAGTGATCGCGTAACTGGTGGCGGTACTTTGATCGTTGCGGCCGATCAGGCCCAAGGCGCAATCGATGTCCTTGTCAGGCGCATAGACAACTCCGATTTCGAGGAACTCTTGATGCGTCCGCTTACCTGCCGCTATCTCGGTTTGGCTGCCCAAGTCGAGCGCCAGCTTCCATTGCTCATTCACCTGCCATACCGGTGCAATGGAAACGCGAAAGAGCTTGACGTCGGGGTTGGCAAGCTGGTCCTGGTAGCGCGTCTGAGTGGTCGCGAGATTGGCCAGAATGGCGCCAAAGCCGGTTTCCTGCATCAGGATTGCAGTCAAAGCGTAGGATGTTCGGGCACTTCCGAGTCCCAGCGCCTCCTGCTCGCTCTGAATGGGCAGCCCCAGTTCCGCCTTGAGCGCAAGACTGGTCTTGCTCGTTTCGTTCTCATAAAAACGCCACTTCAAGCCCAGAGACGGATTGCCATTGCCGCTGACAAAGTTGGTACTGGGGTCATTGGAGTTGAGATGGGTATGGTTTAACCCAAACGATATGTCCAGTGTGTCGCTCAAGCCACGGGTATAGGTCAAGGGCAGCACGCGTGCGCTCGAAACGATGCCGGACTGATCGGTCCGCTCGTCGGCGAAGGATATTTCAAGCTGATTCTCCCCATGACCCTGGGTACCGGTGTCGTCGGTGATGAGTGGTTGAAAGGCCCAGGTGACAAGCGGACAAACCGTCAGCATCAGCGCGCTCAGTGCGCCAAGTTTTGTGAGTTTGTGCATCTCAATTTCCTGCTGCCGTGGTGGTTCGGTTTTTGCCTCAGCTTGCTGGCGACAGCTGGGCATGCTCCAACAGCTGCGTCACGGCTCCGAGGTCTTCAATGGAGAGCACCTGATTGACGTCCAGCAGGATGACGAACTTGCCGTTGACCTTGGCCAGACCCTCGATGAAGTCGGTGCGGATCCTGGCGCCAAAGGCCGGTGGCGGCTCGAT
>CAITQH010000398.1 GCA_903894475.1 uncultured beta proteobacterium | reverse complement strand
GTTGCCGGCAAGAAATAATGCCCGCCTTGGCTGCCAAGGTATTGGCGCTGCTGCCACAGACGCAGTGTCGCCGCTGCGGCTACAGCGACTGCAAAGCCTACGCGCACGCGATTGCCGACTGCAGCGCCGGCATCAACCAGTGCCCGCCCGGCGGCGCCCAGGGGATTGAACGGCTGGCGGCGCTTACCGCTCAGCCGGTGGTCGCGTTGAACCCGCAAAACGGCAGCGAGGGACCACGCAATGTAGCCTTCATCGACGAGGCCGGGTGCATCGGCTGCACCTTGTGTATCCATGTCTGTCCGACCGATGCCATCATCGGCAGCAACAAGCTGATGCATACCGTGATCGAAACTTGCTGCACTGGATGCGAACTGTGCCTGCCTGCCTGTCCGGTGGATTGCATTGAACTGGAAAATGTATCGGGCACGGCCAGCGGCTGGAATGCCTGGTCAGCAGCGCAAGCCGCAGTAGCGCAGCAGCGCTACCAGTTTCATCGTCAAAGAATCGAGCACCGTTCGATCGAAAACGACTCCCCGGCGCAGGACAAGGGCAGCGTCATCGAGGCCGCCGTGCAACGCGCGCGTGCCCGCCGTGAAGCAAACAAAGGCAACGTCTAGTCAGGTGTCCTAGCCAAGCGCGTCATTCACCTGGTCGTTGAATTCGGCCAGGCTGACAGCGTCTCCGATCTCGCGCGGCATCGCGTCGGCGACCGAAAACACGCCCATCGTCTTGTTGCTGGAGGAGACGATGGGCAGATGGCGAAAACCGCGCTCTATCATCATCAGAACCGCCTCGGCCACTTTCATGTCGGGACCGATCGTCTGTGGGTTGGGTGTCATCACATCGGAAACGTGGGTGGTCTGTGGATTCATGGCCTTGGCCAGAACACGGGTGATCAAATCACGTTCGGTCAAAATCCCCAGCATGCTGCCTGAACTGTCCGTGATCAGAACGTTGCTCGACTTGGCCTTGGTCATGACACAAGCGGCCTCCCAGATCGTGGAGTGTTGCGGCAAAGTGACCACATGACGCTGCGTCAGGGATTGAAAAACAGTCCGTTCAGGCATGGAGTGATTCCTTTCAAAAATCGCGGTTGGATATCTGCAGCAGAGACGAGCCCTAGCGCAGTGATGCGTTGATTCTGTCGAGTATCCGGGAGCCCGGGCACAGTTGCTTGACACCCATCTGGTTCAATGGCGTATCACTGGTATTGAGTGACATGTGCAGATCGGTGGCGATCGGGTCCAGGTACAAAAGTCCGGTCACCACTTCGCCACGCACCTGATGCGAATTCATGTAGCTAAGGGCGGCATAACGATCAGTCGGGTCATAGTCCTGATGCAGTTTGCGCAGGCGCAGCGTGGAGCCGTCGTGCTGCTGCACGTCAATCACCGAGCCGGGAGCGTACTCGGCCGTGATTTCCTCGCGCGAAGTCATGAAGTCGATGCGGCTCACCGCCTCGTTGTGCTGGCGTACATAGTCGTAACTCTTGGTGCTGCCGCCATGGTTGTTGAAGGTGACGCAGGGGCTCACAACGTCAATGAAGGCGGCGCCGCCATGGTCAATGGCGCCCTTGATGAGCGGCACCAACTGGGCCTTGTCACCAGAGAAACTGCGTGCCACGTAGGTGGCGCCCAGTTGCAGTGCCAACCCGACCAGATCCACCGGACTGTCGCTGTTGATGACACCCTTCTTGCTCTTGGAGCCGCGGTCGGCGGTGGCCGAGAACTGCCCCTTGGTCAGTCCGTAAACACCGTTGTTCTCGACAATGTAGGCCATGCGTACGCCGCGGCGCATGGCGTTGGCAAATTGTCCCAATCCAATGGAAGCGGAATCGCCATCGCCGGAGACCCCCAGGTAAAGCAGATCGCGGTTTGCCAGGTTGGCACCCGTCAGCACCGAGGGCATGCGCCCGTGCACGGTATTGAAGCCGTGCGAGGCACCCAAAAAATAGTCAGGCGTCTTGGAACTGCAACCAATACCGGAAAGTTTGGCCACCCGATGCGGCTCAATATTGAGTTCCCAGCAAGCCTGGATGATGGCAGCCGAAATAGAGTCATGGCCGCAGCCTGCGCAC
>CAITQH010000397.1 GCA_903894475.1 uncultured beta proteobacterium | reverse complement strand
TCGTGGAACTGCCACGCGCTGTGCACCCCTGGTTTGTCGGCGTCCAGTTTCACCCGGAATTCAAGTCAACACCCTGGAACGGACATCCCCTGTTCAATGCCTTTGTCAAGGCGGCTCTGATACATCAGGCAGCACGATGAAACTGTGCGGTTTTGAGATTGGCTTGCAGCAGCGTCTGTTTCTGATCGCAGGCCCCTGCGTCATCGAATCCGAGCAGTTGCAGATCGACACCGCCGGGACGCTGCAGGAAATCACCGCCAGCCTGGGTATGCCCTTTATTTTCAAGAGCAGTTTCGACAAGGCGAACCGATCCTCTGGCAGCACCTTCCGGGGACCGGGCATAGAACAGGGGCTGGAGATTCTGGCCAAGGTCAAGCGTGAACTGAAGTTGCCAGTGCTAACCGACATTCACTCAGCGGATCAGATTGCGCAGGTCGCCGCGGTCGTCGATGTCCTGCAGACACCGGCCTTCCTGTGCCGGCAAACCGACTTCATCCGCGCTGTAGCGCAATCAGGCTTGCCGGTGAACATCAAGAAGGGCCAGTTCCTGGCCCCTGGTGACATGAAGAACGTCATCGAGAAGGCTCGCGCCGCCGCGCGCGAAAAAGGTCTGCCGGAAGATAACTTCATGGCCTGTGAGCGTGGTGTCAGCTTTGGCTACAACAACCTGGTGTCAGACATGCGTTCGCTTGCCATCATGCGCGAGACCGGTGCGCCGGTGGTGTTTGATGCCACGCACTCGGTCCAGTTGCCTGGCGCCCAGGGCAGCAGCAGTGGCGGGCAGCGCGAAATGGTGCCGGTATTGGCTCGCGCCGCCGTCGCCGCAGGGGTCGCAGGAATCTTCATGGAGACCCATCCAGACCCGTCCAAAGCCCTGAGTGACGGTCCCAATGCAGTTCCACTAAAACACATGCGAGCCCTGCTGGAAACGCTAATGGAACTCGATGCTGTCACCAAGCGCTACGGCTTTCTTGAAAACAATTTTGGAGTCTGATAATAGCCAGCCGCTACAAGAGGGCCAACGCGAGCATGAGCACGCTGATGCAATGTTTTTATTTTTGATTTATTTTGTTATGGAAAGAAAGCAATGAGTGCAATTGTTGACATCGTAGGCCGCGAAATTCTCGACTCGCGCGGCAACCCCACCGTGGAATGTGACGTGCTGCTGGAGTCCGGCACCATGGGCCGCGCTGCTGTGCCCTCGGGTGCATCGACTGGTAGCCGCGAAGCCATTGAGCTGCGTGACGGCGACAAGAGCCGCTACCTGGGCAAAGGCGTGCTGACGGCCGTGGAGCACATCAACACCGAGATTTCAGAAGCCGTGCTGGGACTCGACGCATCCGAGCAGGCTTTTCTCGACAAGACACTGATTGACCTCGATGGCACAGACAACAAGTCGCGCCTTGGCGCCAACGCCATGCTGGCAGTCTCGATGGCCGTGGCCCGCGCCGCAGCCGAAGAATCAGGCTTGCCGCTGTACCGCTACTTTGGTGGCATGGGCGCGATGCAGTTGCCGGTGCCGATGATGAACGTCATCAATGGTGGCGCGCACGCCAACAACAATCTGGATTTGCAGGAATTCATGATCATTCCGCTGGGGGCCCCGAGCTTTCGTGAAGCCCTGCGCTACGGCGCCGAAGTGTTCCATGCGCTGAAGAAAATTATCCACGACAAGGGCATGAGCACCGCTGTTGGTGACGAAGGCGGATTCACACCCAGTGTGGCCAACCATGAAGCTGCGATCCAGATGATTCTCGAAGCGATTGACAAAGCTGGCTTTACTGCGGGCGACCAGATTGCCATTGGCCTGGACTGTGCTGCCAGCGAGTTCTACAAGGACGGCAAATACCATCTGGAAGGCGAAGGCCTGGTGCTCAGCTCGCAGGAGTGGACTGACATGCTGGCCACATGGGTCGACAAATACCCCATCATCAGCATCGAGGACGGCATGGCGGAGAACGACTGGGACGGCTGGAAGGTTCTGACCGATCGCCTGGGCAAGCAGGTGCAGATTGTGGGTGACGACCTGTTCGTCACCAACACCAAGATTTTCAAGGAAGGCATCGACAAGGGTATTGCCAACTCCATCCTGATCAAGATCAACCAGATCGGAACCCTGACCGAAACCTTTGCCGCCATCGAGATGGCCAAGCGCGCCGGCTACACAGCCGTCATCAGCCACCGCTCGGGTGAAACCGAAGATTCAACCATAGCCGACATTGCGGTGGGCACCAATGCCGGCCAGATTAAAACGGGGTCGCTCAGCCGTTCGGACCGGATGGCCAAGTACAACCAGTTGTTGCGCATCGAAGAAGACATGGGTGACATTGCCAGCTACCCGGGTCGCGCTGCCTTCTACAACCTGCGCTGAGCGCTGCGCACTGCCTCTGAGCACCGAGCATGCGCAAGCACCTCGTCCCGGCTGTTCTGATCGCCCTGCTTGCCATCCTGCAGGCGCAGCTGTGGTTTGGCCGGGGCAGCATTCCGGCAGTGGCGCGTCTGACGGAGCAACTCAGAAACCAGAAGCAGCAGAATCAGCAGGCGCAACTCGCCAATGACAGACTGGCGGCCGAGGTGCGGGATCTCAAGGAGGGCCTGGATATGGTGGAAGAAAAAGCTCGGATGGAACTTGGCATGGTCAGGTCAAACGAAATTTTTGTGCAAGTCGCCAGCCCACCAAAAGCAGCAGCCAGTCACTGAATCTGGGCACCTCAGTGCCGCGCAGCCGCGTCTGCCGGCAGCTTCACGCCGCCACTGAAAATCTGCGCAACGTCCACTGCATCGAAGGCTTGCCTGGCACCGCAGAATTCGCAGCACACTTCAATTTCCCCGCGCTCGGCAAGAATGCTTTGTGCCTCTTCCTGGCCCAGTCCCGCAAGCATTTTTTCAACCCGCTCCCGACTGCAGCTGCAGGCAAAATAGGGCCGCACTTCGTCCGCGTTGCTGCGCAAGCGTCTCACCTTCTCCTGCCAGAACAGGCGGCGCAAAATGGTGTCTGCGTCCAGTGTCAGGAGTTCATCGCGCTGCAGGCTTGAAGCCAGTATGGCAATGCGCCTATAGTCTTCATGGCTGTCAATCGGATCGTCCTGACCGGACGAACTGCCGGCCAGATTGCCAGCACCTGCCAGCGGTAGCCGCTGGATCAGCAAGCCGGCCGCCACCTGGTCGTCAGCCGCGAGCACCAGCCTTGTTTCAAGCTGCTCGCTTTGCCGCATATAGTGTTCCAGCACCTGACTCAGGCTCTCCATCCTCGTATCGCCATCGATCGACAGGGGAACCACACCCTGGTAAGGCTGCTGGCCGGGCAAGCGGTCTTTCGGGTCGAGTGTGATGGCGCACCGGCCCTCGTGATTCAAATTTACCAGAGCGCTCAAGCTCGCTTCGGGCACAACTTCACCGATGACAGTGGCCGTCGCACGCAAGGCAAAATCAGACTGCGCTTCTGCTACCGCCAGTTTGACCGGACCGTCGCCAAAAACCTGGAGCACCAGGGCACCATTGAACTTGATGTTCGATTGCATCAAGGTCACCGCCGCCGCCATCTCCCCGAGCAGGTTCTGTACGGGCGCCGGGTAAGCGCCAGAGCCAGTGGAGCGGCGGCGCAGGATTTCGGTCCACGCGTCGGTCAGCCGCACCAGCACGCCACGCACTGGCGCGCCATCAAAAAGGAACTTGTGAATTTCAGACACTTTTCAACCCATCGCGAAAACGCCGCGCGTTGTCTACGTATCCGAGCGCGCCGCGGCGCAGGCCCGCTATTCGCTCCGCCGTGAGTTGGCTAACGACTTTGGCCGGACTGCCCAGGATCATGGAGCCAGGGGCAAACTCCTTGCCCTCTGTGACAAGTGCGCCGGCTCCCACCAGGCAACCGTCACCAATCTTCGCACCGTTGAGCACGACCGCCCCAATACCTATCAGGCAGCCATCCCCAATCGTGCAGCCATGCAATACGACCCGATGACCGACCGTCACATCTTCGCCAACTGTGAGTGGCTTGCCAACATCCGCATGCAGCACACACAAGTCCTGAATATTGCTGCCGCGCCCGATTCGGATGGTCTCGGTATCGCCGCGAATGACGACGCCAAACCAGACGCTGCAATCTTCAGCCAACTGCACATTGCCCATCACCTGCGCGCTGTCGGCAACCCAGGCCGAATCCGAGATGCGCGGTGCCACGTTCTCCAGTTCATAAATTGCCATCTTGCTCCTTCTATCTTTGGTATCTCTGTTCAGCCGCGTGGATGATGCTGTGCATGCAAGACCTTCAGTCGCTCCAGCGCCACGTGGGTGTAGATGGTAGTGGTTGAAATGTCGGCATGCCCCAACAGCATCTGTACCGCGCGCAAATCGGCGCCGTGATTGAGCAGATGCGTCGCAAAAGCATGGCGCAAGGTGTGCGGTGACAAGGGCGCCGTAATGCCTGCCGTGCGGGCATGCTTCTTCACAATCATCCAGAACATGACACGGCTCATGGCGCTGCCCGCCTTGGCACCACGATGCGTGACAAACAGATCTTCGGTCTGCTTGCCCGCCAGCAGTTCGGCCCGTGCACCCTCCAGGTACTGCTTGAGCCAGACACTGGCCACCTCCCCAAAAGGAACCAGCCGCTCCTTGTTGCCTTTGCCAAAAACACGCAGCACGTTTTCCGACAGACTGAGGTTGAAGACCTTGAGCGTCACCAGTTCACTCACCCGCAAGCCGCTGGCATACATCAGCTCCAGCATGGTGCGGTCGCGCACGCCGAGCGCGTGATCCGTATCTGGCGCCTGTAACAGGGCTTCGACCTGGGCTTCGGTCAAAGTCTTGGGCACGCGCAGCGCCTGCTTGGCTGCCTGCAGTTTGAGGGTCGGGTCGGAGCCAATGATGCGCTCGCGCAAGGCCCAGCGAAAGTAGCGTTTGAAAACTGTCAGCCGCCGGTTCGCCGTTGTCGCCTTGCTAGTCCGGTGCTGCGCCGAAAAGTAGGCATTCAGGTCTGTCTCCGAAGTCTCGCTCAGGCCTCGGCCATGCCCATGTAGCCAGGCAGCGTACAGGGTCAGATCGCGACGGTAGGCTGCCAGCGTGTTTTTTGACAAGCCTTCTTCAAGCCACAAGGCGTCAATAAAGACATCAATGAGCGCCTGGGCGGACATGGGCTAGCCGGGGCTGCGCCCTCTCAGTCCAGCCTCAGCTTGGCTGATTCGACCACCTTTTTGTAGACCTCGAATTCGGCCTTGATCTGGGCCGCGAACTGCTCGGGTGTATTTCCGACAATGAACGAGCCGGTTTCCTCGATCCGTTTCTTCACCAAAGGGTCCTCCAGCGCCTTGCGCACCCCCGCGTTGATCTTGTCCACTATGTCCCTGGGCATGCCCTTGGGGCCATAGATTCCGTAGTAAGCCATGCGGTTGACTGGCTCCAGACCAACCTCCTTGAAGGTGGGCACATTCGGCAACTGCGACAGACGCTGCGGTGCAGCCACCACAATGGCCACCAGACGATTGGCCTGAATGAAGGGCATGGCCGATGGCATGTTGTCAAACGTCATGGGCACCTGACCTGCGACCGTGTCGTTCAGAGCCGGTCCGGCCCCCCGATAGGGAATATGAGTAATGAAAGTGCCACTCAAATTCTTGTAGAGCTCCATCTGCAGATGACCAATACCGCCAGTGCCGGATGATGAATAGGAATATTTGCCAGGATTGCGCTTGAGTTCGGCGATGAAATCCTTGTAATCCTTGGCGGGAAAACCGGGATGCACCGCAATCACGTTTGGTGTGGCGGCAATGTTGATGATGGGAGTGAAATCTGTCAGCGGGTTATACGGCGTGCGCGGGTTGATCGCCGGATTGGCAGCCGTTGTAGACACCGTGGCCATGCCTAGCGAATATCCATCCGGCGCGGCCTTGGCGGTCTCGCTGGCGCCAATGATGCCGCCTCCACCTGCCTTGTTCTCGATCACCACGACCTGACCGAGAGCCTTGCCCAAGCCCTCCGAAATGACGCGCGCGATGATGTCCGTGGTGCCGCCCGGGGCAAACGGCACCTGCAACTTGATAACCTTGTTCGGATAGCCCTGGGCTGCGGCGGTTCCAGCCAAAATAAGCAGACTGACAGCAAACAGTGTTCGACGATGCACGATGAATGACTCCTCTGGATTGGGCTGACACAAAGACATGGGGCCTATGTTAACCGCCGCCAGACAAGGCGCCGCTGCCGTGCTGGCGCTGGCAAAGCAAGCTGAGCAGAGTTTGGCTGGTATTCTCGCGATGTGAATTTCGTCCAACTGCTCTTTCCTGACTTCTCGTTAATCCTGAGCGGCTACCTGGTCTGCCGCTATACAGCGCTGAATCGCACGGTCTGGGAACAGGTGGAGACGCTGGTCTATTTTCTTCTCTTTCCGGTGCTGCTGTTCCACTCCATCATCAAGAGCCCGCTCGATATTGCCGGGGCATCGAGCCTGATCGGCGCGGGCTGGGCGCTGGGTCTGACCGGTATCGCGCTGGCATACTCGCTGCCACACTGGCCCTGGCTGGGGCGTCATATTCCAACACGAGCGCACGCCGCCAGCGCTCAAGTGGGCTTTCGCTTCAACTCCTTCGTTGGTCTGGCTCTGGCAGAGCGGCTGGCCGGTCCGCAGGGCCTGCTGCTGATTGCAGTACTGATAGGGGTATGTGTTCCGCTCTTCAACGTCGGCGCGGTCTGGCCGATGGCGCGTCACGCCCAGCGCGGCTTCCTGCGTGAACTGCTGCGCAACCCCCTGATCATTGGTACGGCATCGGGTCTGTCAGCCAACCTGATGGGTTTTGCGCTACCGCCCTGGCTCGAGCCCACCGTCAACCATATTGGTGGCGCCTCGCTGGCACTGGGCTTGATGGCAGCAGGCGCCGGCATGCAGTTTGGGGCTTTGGGGCAGGCCAAACTCATGGCGCTGGCCTTGCTCACGATACGTCACTTCCTGCTGCCACTGACGGCGCTTGGTTTTTCACATCTTTTTCATCTGAACCCGCTGCAAACCACAGTTCTGCTGGCTTTTTCTGCCCTGCCAACCGCTTCGAGCTGCTACGTACTGGCAGCGCGCATGGGATACGACGGCGCCTACGTAGCAGGTCTTGTGACGTTTTCAACCCTGCTGGGCATGGTCAGTCTGCCGTTTGCACTGGGCTTGTTGAGAAACCTTTAGGCCAGGTCGGTCAGGCGTCCAAGGCCCAAAGAACATGCTCGCGCACCAGAGCGCTCGGATGTGTTGTGCGCTCGACCAGCACAACGCGCAGTTGCTCACTGGCGCCTGCACGCAAGGCGTTGCCCAGCGCCACAGCGACATTGCGCAGCCAGCGCTCGTGTCCAATGCGCCGGATCGGACTGCCCTCGGTGTGGTGCATGAATTCTTCCTCGGTCCAACCAAACAAGGTGACAAGCTGGTGGCCCGTCAGGCCGGCGCGCTCGTCAAAATCCGGCAAAGCGCTGCGCTGTGCAAACTTGTTCCAGGGACACACCAGTTGACAATCGTCGCAACCGTAAATGCGATTACCCATGAGCGTGCGCAGTTCCAACGGAATGGAACCGGCATGTTCAATGGTGAGATAGGAAATGCAGCGCCGCGCATCGAGCTGGTACGGTGCGACGATGGCTTGGGTCGGACAGCTATCGATACAAGCCCGACATCGGCCGCAGTGCTCAGCGACCGGCTCGGTCGGGCTGAGTGGCAGGTCCACATAAATCTCACCCAGAAAAAACATGGACCCGGCTTCACGGTTCAATAGCAAAGTGTGTTTGCCACGCCAGCCCTGACCGCTGCGTGCGGCCAACTCGGCTTCCAGAACTGGCGCCGAATCGGTAAAGACGCGATAACCAAACGATCCCCATTCGGCCGTCATTCTTTCAGCCAGCAATTGCAAGCGACGACGCAGCACCTTGTGATAGTCACGCCCGCGTGCATAGATCGACACCGTTGCTTCGTCTGGCCGATTCAAGCGCTGCAGTTCTATCGTCTGCCAGTCGGCCGGCGCCACTGCACTCAAGTAGTCCATGCGCAGTGTGATCACGCTGACCGTGCCCGGCACCAGTTCGCCGGGTCGGGCGCGCTTGAGTCCGTGCAGGGCCATATAGTCCATGCCGCCATGAAATCCAGCTGCAAGCCAGGCCGATAATCCTGCCTCAGATGAAGACAAGTCAACACCCGTCACGCCAATTTGGGAGAATCCAAGCTCCCGGGCCCAGGCCCGAATCATGGAAACCGATGGATTGACATTGACGTGATGGACGAGTTGACTCACCCGCCGATTGTAAAAAGCCTTCACTGGAATGATGAAAACGCGACCCAGCTCTTTGCCAACAGGCTCGCGACACAGTCGCAGATGGGCCATGCCTTCATCGAACTGCGCGGTGATCTTGGCGCTGGCAAGACCACTTTGGTGCGTCACCTGCTGCGTGCCCTGGGTGTAGAAGGTCGCATCAAAAGCCCGACCTACGCGGTGGTCGAACCCTATGAACTGGCCAGGTTCAATGCCTGGCATTTTGACTTTTACCGATTTCAGGATCCGCGCGAAGCAATGGATGCCGGTTTTCGCGACATTTTTGCCAGTCCGGGACTGAAGTTGGTGGAGTGGCCAGAAAAAGCGACCGGCGCGCTGCCGCGTGCGGATCTGGTGATTGAAATCGAAGTGCTTGACGATGAATCCAGGCAGGTCTGCCTGCGCGCACAAACTCCAACCGGCCTCGCGCTGATACAAGGCAGCGCACCATGAAACGTCGTCCCCTGCTGCAGTCGGCCACCCTGGCGCTGCTACTGGGTACACGCCAGCTGGCCTGGGGCGCCACCATTCTGGCAGTGCGGATCTGGCCAGCGCCGGACTATTCACGCGTCACCATCGAGTCCGATGCGGTGCTCAAGATCAAGCAGTTCTTTGTTCCCAGCCCGCCTCGACTCGCGGTCGATATCGAAGGCATCGAGCTCAATCCGGCCTTGAAGGACTTGGTGGCGAAGGTGCGCTCGGACGACCCCACGATTGCCGGTATCCGAGTCGGGCAGAGCGCTCCTGGTGTGGTGCGATTGGTGCTGGACCTGAAGCAACCCATCACGCCCCAGGTATTTGCACTGACTCCAGTGGCTGCTTACCAGCATCGGCTGGTGTTTGACCTTTATCCGACCCAGACCAGCGACCCGCTGGAGGCGCTGATTGCCGAGCGACTGAGAGAAAGTACCGCAGTGCGGCCGACTGCCGATCCTTTGGGCGATCTGATCGCGCAGCAAAGCCAAAAGCCCGTAGCGAAACCATCGCAAGCGGTGCCTGACATCAAGCCCAGGCCACAACCGGGCGCCGCCACCGACCGCCTGATCATCATCGCAATCGACCCCGGGCATGGTGGCGAGGACCCGGGCGCCATTGGCCCGGGCGGCACGCGCGAGAAGGACGTGGTGCTGCGTCTGGCGCACCGTTTGCGCGAGCGCATCAACGCAAGCCCGATCAACGGCAACGCGATTCGCGCCTACCTGACGCGCGACGCCGATTTTTTTGTTCCCTTGCATGTGCGAGTGCAAAAGGCCAGACAGGTGCAGGCTGACCTGTTCGTGAGCATTCACGCCGACGCCTTCTTTACGCCGCGTCCTCAGGGCGCCAGCGTCTTTGCGCTAAGTCATGGAGGAGCTTCCAGCACGGCGGCACGCTGGATGGCGGAGCGGGAAAACAAGGCAGATCAGATCGGTGGCCTGAACGTCGTTAGCAAAGATCCCGAGGTAAAACGTGCCTTGTTCGACATGAGCACTACGGCTCAGATCAATGACAGCTTGAAACTCGGTGGTGCCATGCTGGGCGAAATCGGGCGCGTCGGCAAGTTGCATAAGTCCAAAGTGGAGCAAGCAAGTTTCGCCGTGCTCAAGGCACCCGATATTCCCAGCGTTCTGGTAGAAGCCGCCTTCATCAGCAACCCGGAGGAAGAAACCAAACTCAATAGCGATGAGTTTCAGGAGCAACTTGCCAGTGCGCTGATGCGTGGCATTGAGGCCTATTTTTCGAAGAATCCGCCGCTGGCCCGCAACCGGACCGTCAGCTGAGTCTGTCTCAGGCCTTGCGCCGCGACTTCCAGGCCCCCAGCAGGATGATCAGGCCGGGTATCAGTATCAGGGCCCAGATAATCTTGTCCAGATGCGCTTTCACGAACGGAAAGTTGCCAAAGAAATAGCCGACCGTGATGACACCACCCACCCAGAGCGCGCCGCCGCCGACATCAAACAAGGTGAAGCGGCTGCGGGTCATGTTTGCCACCCCGGCCACAAAGGGTGCAAAGGTACGCAGGAAGGGCATGAAACGCGCCGCCACGATCGTGACACCGCCGTAGCGTTCGTAAAAATCATGGGCCCGGTCAAAGGCGGCCTTGTTAAACAATCGCGAATCCTCCCACTGGAAGACGCGCGGACCAAAATAGCGGCCTATCGTGTAATTGGACTGGTTACCCAGCACCGCCGCCGCCAGAAGCAAGCCCACAGACAGCGGGTAATTCATCAAGCCCAGGCCACACATGGCACCCACCACAAACAAAAGGGAGTCACCTGGCAGGAAGGGCATGACCACCAGACCCGTCTCGACAAAGATCACCACGAACAACAAGGCGTAAACCCACAGACCATGGTCACGCACAAAAGCCTCCAGGTATTTGTCGACGTGCAGAATAAAGTCCAGGAGAAAGGCGATGAGTTCCATGGGATTGGATAATAGCCGCGTGAACACCGACATCTCCCCTGTACTGCGCCGCCCGATCATCGAATTGCCCAGCGAACTGATCAGCCAGATCGCCGCCGGCGAGGTAGTCGAGCGCCCTGCCTCCGTCGTGCGCGAACTGCTCGACAACGCGCTGGATGCCGGCGCGAGGCAAATAGCCGTTCGCTTGCTGGCCGGCGGTGTCCGCCTGATCGCGGTCGAAGATGATGGCGCAGGCATCCTGAGTGAAGAGTTGCCGATGGCACTCAAGCGTCACGCCACCAGCAAGATCAACAGCCTGTCTGAACTCGAATCCGTCAGTACCATGGGTTTTCGGGGCGAGGCACTGGCCGCCATCAACTCGATTGCCGAATGCTCCATTTCTTCCAAAGCCGCGGGCCAATCCACGGCCTACCTGCTTGACGGCCACAGCGGCGAACTCAAACGCGTGGCACGCAGCCAGGGCACCACGGTCGAAGTCAAGGAACTGTTTTTCAGCACGCCAGCACGCCGCAAGTTTCTTAAGACAGATGCCACGGAACTGGCGCATTGCGTGGAAGCAGTACGGCGCCAGGCGCTGGCACGGCCAGACGTCGGCTTCAGCATCTGGTCCGAAGGGAAGCTAATCGAGCAATGGCGCCGCTGCGAAGGTCCGCAGGCCCTGCAGCAGCGCCTGACCGACGTCCTGGGACCTGACTTCATGGAACACTCCATGCTGCTCAACTATCGTCGCGAAAACCCCTTGGGTGGCGCTGCGACGACAGTTGCAGTCTGGGGCCGGGTTGGAACACCCGAGGCAGCGCGCTCGCGCGCCGACCAGCAGTTCTTTTACGTCAATGGTCGCTTCGTGCGCGACAAGGTGCTGGCCCACGCGGCCCGTAGCGCCTTTGAAGACGTGCTGCACGGCCAGCGCCAGCCGGTCTACGCGCTCTACCTGGCGATCGACCCGCGGCGCCTCGATGTCAACGTCCATCCAACCAAGATTGAAGTGCGTTTTCGCGACAGCCGCGAAGTGCACCAGGCAGTGCGGCACGCTATTGAAGACGCGCTGGCGACGCCCCGACTGGGACAGGTTCCTGCCGCTCCTGCCAGCCAGGCTGCGACGCCGCTGATGCCGGAGTCCGGGAGACCAAACAACCCTGTTTACATTTCGCAGAATGGCATGGCGTTCGGTCCCACGCAGGGCCATCGGGTGAGCGACCTGGGACTGCTCTGGAGCGCG
>CAITQH010000396.1 GCA_903894475.1 uncultured beta proteobacterium | reverse complement strand
CCCTGGGTGTCAGCCAGTTGGTCCGGTTTGGTGGTCAGCCGGCGTTGGTTGATTCCAAACTGATCGAACTTCTTCGCGCGCGGGAGCAAGTGGGCCAGCCTGAGCGGCTTTTCAAATCCGGAGAAAAGGTTGTTGTGGCCGATGGCCCGTTTGCCGGCGTCGAGGCGATCTTTAAGACGGCTGATGCCGAAAGCCGGTCGATGATTTTGCTGGAGATGCTGAGCAAGCCGGTGGCGATGCGCATTGAGACTGCCAGTTTGCGAAAGACTGGTTGAACAGGTCAGAGATGCATTGTCGCAAGAGGTGCTGGAATGCCTGGTTGCCGATTTTTAAGACGAGTAGGAATGCCTGGCGTCCGTGCTTTCATGACTTGCTCACCTTCAAGTTAACTTATCAGGCTGCCTCGCGCCACCCGGCTTCGGAGTCTTCGAAAACCATTTTGTCGTGCTGCTCACGGTCAAGATTGGCCAGTTGCTCAATCAAATCCTTCACCCGCACGTTTCCGTTAACCGACTCCAGATAAAGGGCCTGCATCCAGCGGCAGGCGCTCTTAGGTATACGCCCGCGTCTTTCCCACAGAGAAACTGCTTCCTCAGACACATCCAGCAGAGCACCAAAACGAGTTTGAGAAAAATCGAGTTCCTTGCGCAAAAATCGAAACTCTGCGCCAGTCATGTGACCTTTGCTGGCAATATGACGGCCAATGGCTTGATGCAGTCCGAGCGCGTCCACAATGGCCACGGCATCTCCACCCGCCGTTTTGCGCGTTTTGAAGCCATTGCTCAAATAGACGTTTTGCAGTCCTGATTCTGTGTAGTGGTACATCGTCATAGTCCTACGGTCAATACACGGTCACTACCGCGATCCAATCTCCGTTTTCATCCTTTTCTATTGCCGCCGTCACGCGAACCAAATCACCAGCGTGATGGTGGCGCAACGTGCATTTCCAGTTGCCTCGAATATTTTCATGTGCAGGTTCCTCGATAACGCCCTTCAGTAAACACGCGTAAACCTGTGTGCGCGTGATGTTGCGCTGCTTCATGCGCTTCTTCGCGTGCGGCTCAATGAACACGTTTTCAGTCTTTTGCGCCAAGTCTCGAACAATGCGCAGCATGTTTGCATCATTTAACGGAAGTGGTATGGGTTGCGCCATGGCGTAATTATTACGGGTTTTTGGCAAATTGCAAGAAGTTAAGGTCTTCAAGCGCAAACCCTTTGTTAATTTGTGAGCCCGCCGACCCACCAGTCACCCCCCAGCAACTTTATCTTCCAAGTTCCCCAGAATTGACTTGATAGCCCCTCCCCTGTAGAGCCAACATGCCTGAACCGCAAAAGGAATGAGGGCAAATGGTTTTAGAGACGGATCAATCCAAATACCGGGCTGCGCAATACGTGCGCATGTCCACCGAGCATCAACAGTATTCCACCAACAACCAGGCCGACAAGATTGCCGAGTACGCCCAGCGCCGAAACATTGAGATTGTTCGTACCTACGCCGACGAGGGTAAAAGCGGTCTGTCCATCGGTGGTCGTGCTTCCCTGCAGCGCCTGATGTCGAATCAGGGGACGCCGACTTCCAGCTGATCCTGGTCTATGACGTCAGCCGCTGGGGGCGCTTTCAAGATGCCGATGAATCCGCCTATTATGAATACATCTGCAAGCGCGCCGGCATCCATGTCGTCTATGTCGCCGAGCAGTTTGAGAACGATGGCTCACCGGTCTCCACAATCGTCAAAGGCGTCAAACGCGCCATGGCCGGTGAATACAGCCGGGAGCTCTCCACCAAGGTCTTTGCCGGTCAGTGCCGGCTGATCGAACTGGGCTTTCGTCAAGGCGGCCCGGCCGGCTTTGGTCTGCGCCGGGTGCTGATTGATCAAAGTGGCCAGATCAAAGCTCAGTTGAGTTTCCGTGAGCACAAGAGCCTGCAGACCGATCGGGTCATCTTGATGCCAGGCCCGCCAGAGGAGGTTGAAATCGTCAACGACATGTTTCGCTGGCTGATTCGCGATGACATGCGTCTGTCAGACATTGCCGGTCGCTTAAACGGCATGCGGGTTACAACCGATCTGGGTCGACGCTGGAACGCACAGACCGTGCGCCAGGTGCTCACCAACGAGAAGTACGTGGGCAACAACATCTTCAACCGCCAGTCCTTCAAGCTCAAGAAGCAACGAATCGACAACCCGCCAGAGATGTGGATCAGAAAGGTCGGTGCTTTCGAAGGCATTGTGCCCATTGAGATCTTCTTCACCGCCCAGCAAATCCTGATTGCCCGTGCCACCCAGTACAGCGACCAGGAGTTGCTGGACAAACTGCGTCGGCTCTATCAGATCAAGGGCTGGCTCACGGGCCTCTTTATCGATGAGGCCCCCGATCTGCCCAGTGCTGCCACCTACAGCAGTCGCTTTGGTAGTCTGGCCAGAGCCTACGAGATGGTCGGGTTTGCCCCGCTGCGCAGTTCAGAGCATCTGGAAGTCAACCGGAGACTGCGCCGGCTGCACCCGCAAATCATTGAGCGCACCCAGACGAGCATTACCGAGCTGGGGGGCTCAGTCTGGCGTGACCCCAAGACCGACCTGCTGCACGTCAACCAGGAGTTGGTTGTGAGTCTGGTCATGGCGCGTTGCTACACCCTGCCCAATGGCCGACCAAGATGGCGCATTCTCTTTGACCACGCTCAAAACGCCCCCGACATCACGGTTGCCATCCGGCTCGATCATGTCAATCAGGCCGAACTTGACTACTTTGTGCTGCCCAAGCTGGACTTGCCCCTTGGTGGCTTTCATCTCTCGGACAGCAACAGGACCAGTTTTGATTGCTTCCGGTTTGATGACCTGAGCTTTTTCTACGGCATGTCGCAGCGCCAACGCGTACAGCGCCCTTCCTGAAACGGCCCGTTTCTATCCAACACCTGCCACCCAATACCGATCACCCATTCCCAACCACCCCAGCCCAAGAAAGGAGCTTTAAGCATGAGCCACTATCCGAACCCATACATAAATAGGAGATCGCCATGATGACCGGCACACCAGAATCCGTCACCCTGGTTCCCATCAGTCGCATCCAGACTCTGAACTCGCGCGATCGAAACTTGAAGGTCTTTGAGGAGATTGTTGACAATATTCGCTCGATTGGCCTCAAAAAACCTATTACCGTCACTGAGCGCCCGGGTGACGATGGTCAGGTCAAATACCTGCTGGTTTGTGGCGAGGGGCGTTTGAACGCCTTTCGGATTCTGGGTGAATCCCACATTCCGGCGCTGATTGTCGATGTGAGTGATGAAGATGCCTTCATCATGAGTTTGGCAGAAAACATCGCCCGGCGGGGTTACCGACCCCTGGAGATTCTGGCCGACATCGAGTTGCTGCGCAAACGCGGCTACAGCGCCGAGATCATCATTCAAAAGACCGGTCTGTCGTCCAAGTACGTCAAAGACATCATGTTCTTGCTCGATCAGGGTGAGGAGCGTTTGATTGAAGCGGTGCAGCGCGGCACCATTCCCCTGACCACCGCTTTAGAGATCGCCCGCGCCAAAGACGGAGATGAAAACCTCGGTGATCTACTTCAAGAAGCCTACGAGAACGGTCAACTCAAAGGCCGCCAGGTGATTGAAGCCAAGCGTTTGATCGAGAAACGCCAGCAAGAAGGGCCAGGTTCCCCCAATCTTGATCAGATCAAGCCCCCTACTACCAGTTACAGCCTGGTGCGCACTTACCAGCGGGAGGTGGATCGCCAGCACAAGATGGTTTTAAAGGCTGAGCACGCGCACCAACGCATGCTGTTGGTGGTGCAAGGGCTCAAGAAGCTTTTTGCTGATGAGAACTTTGTCAATCTGCTGCGCGCCGAGGGTCTGGACACCCTGCCCAAATACCTGTTGTCACTGACCGCCGTAATGGAGCCACCGATGTTCGGCGTAATGGAGCCACAAACAGGTGAGTAAAACGACATCCCGAGGTGGTTAAACAGTAGTGGATTTTGCCTCTTTTTGGG
>CAITQH010000395.1 GCA_903894475.1 uncultured beta proteobacterium | reverse complement strand
CGTCATTTCGCGCCTTGAGAATCTGTTGTTTCATCCGAGCGAGGCGCCCGACCTGAGGGCGCTGTTCAAGCCCGGTGTGCTCGACGCACTGCTGAGCCGTCTGATGCGCCCGGATCTGCAAGCGCAGTGGCAGGCGATGCGTCCGTCGATAGCCCAGATCAGCCCGGAGGCGATCCGGCTTGCTCTGGTCGCAGCCATGGGTTCCGAGGCAGCACTGGCGCGTGGCCAGTTGCCGCCCGTGCAGGACCCCAAGCAAGTGCTGCACAAACTGCTGCTCGCATTGGGACAGGGCGAGCGGATAAGCGAACAGGACCGCGACACCTGCGGCCAGTTGCAACGCGCCCTTGACGAACTTGAATCAGCGCAAGTCCACGCAGTCCAGTCGCAGTCGCAAGACAGCATCATGTTCAACATGGTGCTGCCGTTCAAGGATGCCGAGCCGGTCGAAATTTCGTTTCATGGCAAGCGCGCCTTGCCCGGTCAACCCGAACTGCTTACCGTCAATATTCATTCAAGCAGTCCGGACTATGGCGAGCTTTGGCTCAAGACCGAAGTGCACGACAGAAGCACGGTGGAACTGGTCATGTGGGCAGCGCGCGCCGATGTTGTCGAACAAGCCGGGCAAGGTGCCCAGGCACTCGGTCTGGAGCTCCAGCAGGCGGGTCTGAGCATGCGCTCGTTCCAGGTCATCCATGGTGCGCGTCCAGCACCCGAGCCTGAACCCATGCCGGCGAGTTGCGGCGTCATTCTGGACCTGCGAGCATGAACCGACTACGTCAGGCCGTTGCGCTCGAGTATGGGCAGAACCTGACGCCGGTGGTGACGGCCAAGGCGCAGGACGAGGATGCCTTGCTGATGATAGAGCAGGCGCGCCAGCACGGCGTTTACGTGACGCAGGACCCGCAGTTGCTGGCCTTGCTGAGCCGCTTGCAGGTTGACGAGGAAATCCCGCCGCAACTCTTCACGGCGGTGGCCGTCATATTGTCCTGGGTTTACTGGCTCAAGGGTATGCGCCCGGGCGATGAAAAACAGGCACAGCCTGCCGATCAAGCATCGTTGTAACCCTGATTGCGTGAGAAGCGCGCGATGTGTCCGAGCCGGTCATATACCTCGATCGAACTGGTGGCATCCTGAATACGCAGACTTTGCAAAGCGCCGCGGATCGCGTCCAACTGGCGTTCGATCAAGACCTGATTGCGACGATGCAAATCCCGGCAATCGATCATCGTCGCCCTGAATTCCTGCCAGTCGGGATCGCTCTGCAGCACTTCAGTGGCTGGAGCCAGGCTGCTGACAGAACCCAGCAACTCGGCTTTGACCGGCTGCAGTTGTTCAAAATGATCCAGCTCCTGCTGGCGCAGGGCCTGAAATTCAAGCTCCAGTATCTGCGCCAGTTGGCTGGCAAGTTGCTGCGCCTTGGGCGCGTGGGAAGTTGCTGGCAGAATTTCAGTCACGGATCAATTGCTCAAGCGCTACAAAACTCTCTGCAATGCGCCGCGGGTTCAGCGGGTACTGGCCGTTCTGGAGGGCCGTCTTGATGGCATCCACCTTGGCGCGGTCAAATCCCGGCTCGGCCTTCAGGCGCTCGGTCACATTGCTCAGGCTCAGAACATCGCTTGCCAGGGCCGTTGGCGTCGGCGGAACTGCCACTGCGGCAGCTTCGGTTCCGGCTGCGCTCATGGCCAGCGAGCCGGCCTTTTTTTCCGTCTTGTCAGAAGCTGATCGTGAAAAACTGTCCGGCTTGGCCAAATATCCGTACTGTGAAACAGGGTCGCTCATGATGGTTTCTCTTTCTCGTGCTTACAGTGCTGCTTTATTACTGTACATCTAGCGTATCGGTAGCTGAGTTTAAAACTTGAGTCCAATTCAAGAATTCTTTTCACATTTTCCTGTTTACTGGGAACGGGCCGCATTGGGGCCGGTGACGATGCCTGACACCAGGCGCCCGGACTCCGGATTTTTCAAGCGAACCTGCTCGCCAATCCTACCATCCTGCAGTGCATCCACCCGTGCCGTGACACTCAAGCCGTTGCCGTGAAATATGGTCAACAGGACCGACTGGCCCTGTTTAACCAGCACGGCGCGCTTCACGTCATGGCTGCGCAAAGGGGTTCCGGCGGGTATGTCGCGCACCATCTCGCCATTTTCCAGATCCTTGACCGAGCTGACTGCCTGCGGGTCAAGGCCGGCCCCGGAATGCTCAATCTCCTGCAACTGCTCGGTATTTACCGTGGTGCCACGGCGCAGCAACTGCGTCGCTACCACCACCTTGCGCATGCTCGTGGGGCTGGCGTCAGACGCGGTCGCCAAAGGCGTCGCGGCGCCCGGCGACGCCAGCACCAAGCGCAGGTACATCTGCCAGGGGGCGTTGGATTGACAGCGCACTCGCACCGTCTCGCGGGATGCAAAAGGCAGGTCCATTGTCAGGGGCCGGTCGCAGTTCTGGACGCGAACCCTTGAATCCAGCGCTGCCACACTGAATTGGTTTTCGGCGAGTTGCAGGTTTTGCTTGGCCCACTGTGTTACCTGAGTCATGACGCTTTCCTGTGCCGTCACACCTTGAGCCAGTGCTGGAGTCGCTGCTGCCCATAACACGAGGCTGAGCAGCCCGAGGACGCAGCGCCAGCGCGCCCAAAGGGCACTGAGCTTTGACTCTCGAATTTGGCACAACATTTGCGTAACGCTAGGGCAGGGTGTTAATAATTTGACACGCATTGATGTCAACGAGGGATTCCGTGCAAGAACAGTGCCACCGACAAGCATCTGAAATATGTTGATTGATCAAAAAATGCCGACGACAGCCTTGCCTGCGGTCCGACCTGCGGGAGCAAGCAGGTTGGCCAGCCTGGCAGGCCAGCCAAGACACGCTGGCGCCTTTGCCCAGGCGCTTGGTCAGGTGCGTCAGGCGCAGGGCAGCAACACCAATGCCGAAAGCTTGCGTACGGTCAGCACCGGCGATACCTTGATTGGCATGGTGCGCCAGCAAGCTGTCAACCAGGGCGTTACCCTGAGCCCGGCGCAAGAATTCCGGATCGCGCAGCGTGTTGCGTCCGACAACGGCATCGCAGACCCGAACTGCATTTTTCCGGGTCAACAAATCAAGCTGAATTTGCAGCAACCAGAACTCCAGACGGCACAGCGTTTGGCGCCAGTGCCGCTTGCCGGCAGCGCGGTCCCGGCGGTCGCTGCGGTTCCTGCCATCTCTGCCACGGCGTCCAGCGGCAGCGCGAACCCCGTGCTCGATCAAACGTTAACGCGGGCGGTTGCTAAAGGCTTCATCCCGGCGCAAGAGAAGGAAGCTGTTTACGACAAGATCCTGCAGCTTGCCAGCACGCACCGCTTCAATCCGGATGACTTTGCCCGCATGACACTGATGGAGAGCGACGGCATGAATCCGCGCGCCATACTTGATTTGAGCGTGCACAAGCAACTCTCACTGGTGGACAAATATTTTGAAGAGGTCGGTCTGAAGAATCAGGGCTCCAACGGACTCGAAGACCTTTATCTCTCGGTGCTGCGACCGGCCTCGCGCAGCGAAGGTCCGGCCAGTGCGGCTCTGAATATTCCGGGTCTGCAGTCGAGCTACCTGCACGTCGGTCGTGACACCAGCGCCCCCATCACACGCCAATCGATTCGCCAGGGCTTGCTACAAAACGCGGCGGAGCGACTCGGTCAATTGTTCGCCCCCACCGCATCACGACTGCAAGCCATGCGCAGTGCCGAGGTTGGCGGTGGTGCGAACTAAGCCTGTCAAAAAACCTGTCAGTGGCGTGGCCCGACCCGGCATCGTTATGCGGCAAGAGTTTGCCGCTTTGGCCCGAAATTGCACTCCAAGGCGCCCAAGATCTGATGGAAAGCGGCAAAAACGCTATGGCACGCGATTTGCAGTACCGACTCCGAGGCCTTATTCATTGGGGCCGGGTGTCGACAAACCGGCATAGGCTGTAACGCGATGAGGGTGAATGCATGAACATGATTGACCAGGCATTTGGTGTGCACGAGCAGGCGCTGGGTCTGCGCAGCCAGCGCATGGAAGTACTGGCGCGCAACATCGCCAATGCCGATACGCCCCACTTCAAAGCGCAGGACCTGGACTTCAGGACCATGCTTGCAAGCGCCCAGGAAACAGCCTTGCAAACCACGCACGCCAGCCACCTGCCCACCGATCTGACGGAGCAGCAAAACGGACTCCTGTACCGGGTTCCGTTCAACGTCGCCTTTGACGGCAACACGGTCGAGCTCTCGGTTGAACAGGCGAAGTACGGGCAATCAGCGGCCGACTACCAGGCCACCCTGAGCATTCTTGAAAACCGCATCAGCGGCATTCGCAAAGCCTTGCGCGGAGACTAATCCATCATGTCACTCGACAACATTTTTGGCATTGCCGGCTCCGCGCTCAACGCGCAGACCACCCGCATGAATGCCACTGCCTCCAATCTGGCCAATGCGGGTTCGGTTGCAGGGGCGGAAAAAGACGCCTTTCGCGGCAAGCGCGCGGTATTCAAGACCATTCTGGAAGGGCAACTCGGGGCGCAGGCGTCGACCAACAGGGGTGGGGTGCGCATAGAGACTCTGGTGGACGACCCGGCGCCGATTGCCCGCATGTCGGACCCCGGCAATCCGGCGGCTGACAAGGATGGCTACGTCTACCTCTCCAACGTCAACGAAATGACCGAAATGGTCGAAATGATGGCCGCGGCACGTTCCTACCAGAACAACGTTGAAGTTATCAACACGGCGCGTCAACTGACGATGCGCACGCTCGACATCATCAAGAGCTAGGCCCACTGAGCAGGAAATACCATGTCCAATCTGAATCTGCTTTCATCCAATACAACGTCCAATACGGCCTGGGCGGCGGCCGTGCCATCGAGCATCAAGACCACTGCGAGCGCAGCCAGCGCGGCGCTGGCCGCCAAGAGTGGCAGCGCCAGTGGCATGGGCCAGAAAGACTTTCTGACGCTGTTCACGACACAGCTGAACAATCAGGATCCGCTGGACCCGGTAAAGAACGAGGCCTTTGTTGCGCAGTTGGCCCAGTTCTCGCAACTCGAAGCCACTGTCACGATGTCGCAGACGCTGACCGACTTCGTCACCAGCATGTCGGGTGAACGCATGATGAGCAGCGCCAACCTGATCGGGAAGACGATCTCGGTACCCGATGGTCCGGCCATCATGATCGGTGGCAATCCGGTGAATGGCGTGGTCAACCTGCCCGCCGGAGCCGATGGTGTGAAATTTGACGTCTATGACGCCAGGGGCGCGCTGGTGCGCAGCCAGATCATGGGAGCGCAGACCGCTGGCGACATGACCTGGACGTGGGACGGCAAAGACGATGCCGGCAATGCCGCTGCCGACGGTGCCTACACCTTCAAGTCCACGGCTGTCAGCCAGGGCAAGACCAGCAACCCAATCGTCAGCACCATGGCTTACGTCACCAGCGTCAGCCAGGACGTCGACAAGAGCATGCTGCTGCAAGTGCAAGGCGGCAAGACCATCAAGCTGGCCGATGTTCAGCGCATTGGCTACTGAACCCTTCAAACCGATCACTTATTCCAGGAGTCCTGAACCATGTCTTTCTATACTTCCCTGACCGGACTGAACGCTGCCACCGCCATGCTGGGCGTGACCAGCAACAATATTGCCAACGTTGGCACCACCGGTTTCAAGCGCTCACGCGCTGACTTTGGCGACATTTTTGCCACTTCGCCACTGCAAAAAGCTTCCAGCACGGTCGGTCAGGGCGTCTCGCTCAAGCAGGTCAGTCAGGAGTTTGGCCAGGGCAATATCTCTTTCTCGGCCAACGCGCTCGATCTGGCTATCACCGGTGACGGCTTCTTCCCAATGCGCTCGGCTGACGGACTGCAGGAAATTTTTACCCGCAACGGCTCCTTCATGCTCAACGAGCAATTTAACGTCGTCAATTCGGCCGGGCAGCGTTTGATGGCTTCCACGGTTGACAGTACCGGCAGCGCCAATGTCAACGAGCGCGTGGTGCTGACGATCCCGCAAAAGACCTCAGGTGAGGCCAAACAAACATCCCAGGTGCAACTGGGCCTGAACTTTCCGGCCGATGCCAGCGTGATTACCGAAGCCTTCAGCCGTACCAACCCGGCCACCTACAACAAGAGCACCGCCTTCACGGTTTATGACAATGGCGGCAACGGCTACCTGGCTACCATTTATTACGTCAAATCGCAAAACGCCAACCAGGCCAGCCCCTATAACAAGTGGCAGACCCATGTCTTTATTGGTTCCGATGAAGTGACCTCGTCCCTGCAACAAGCGACCGACAAGAACGGCGCCAAAGAGTACGTCAACCAGTACGGCGTGATCAAGCCCTACAGTGCGGTCAAAGACGAATTGACGACAGCGAAAACACAGATGTTCTCGCTCAATCAGTTGACCGATACCCGAACATCAGTGCCGGCTTCCATCAGTGGTGCGACGGTGCCCGTCACCAGCTATGACTGGTCAACCGGTGTTGACTTCAAAGCCCTGTCAACAGATGCAACAGTAGTTGCTGCAACGGCTACCACTGCGGCCACGACCAAGGGTGCCCAAGTCCTGGCGAACTTGGCGAGCATGTTCAAGATTGACGTCGATAACAGCAAAGACCCTATCAATATCGATCTGAGCTATTTGGCGTCGTCCAGTACAAAACTCACAGGCACCGCCATCGCAGCCGAAGTGACCAATCTCCTGAACAAAAAGTTTGGCGATGAAAACTATTTTGACTTTTCTGCGACGGCCAGCACCAAGTTCAGTTTGACTGACAGTCGTGTCACCACTACAAGCAGTGCCACCCCACCCATTACCACCGCAACGCCGATACCGATCACTTTGAACTTTGCCACTCCGATCGATCCGAAAAAGGTCACCATTGATCAAGTGGTGGTGGAGATGCAGAAGCAACTGGATGCTTCGGCCTTGCACACGGCGGCATCCGGTACCGGTGCCAGTGCTGTTGCAGAAAAGCGTGTGGTGGTGTCCTACGACTATGCAACGCAGGGCTTCAAGTTTGTCGATAGCGTTGGCGGCACCGCCGGTGGCACCATCACGATTGCGGGCGGCGGCACAGGTGTGGATGCTGCAAAAAATGATGTACTGGGTTTGACTGCCACAGCGGTGCAACTGGATGACTTCGGCGGTTACGCGGCCAAGGTAACGCCCAACACTACGATTCCGGTGCGTCTGGCCTCCGAGCAGCGTTGCGGCATGGCGATGGTTTATGACTCGGTCAACAATGTATTCAAGTTGGAGTCCGGCACCACCGGCGACACCTCCAGCATTGCCGTCAGCAGCACCAACGACTTGACCAAATCGTTGTTCGGCCTGGATGCGCCGGACCCACTCAAGCCATTGCTGGTGAGTGCGTCGGCGGTAGCGCTGCGTGGCGTTGTATCGACCCCGGCCGTAGCCTTTGGTACCACACCGACAGTCAACGTCAGCAACAACTTTGCCGTTGACGCCACCAACAACACCTTTGTCGTAACGGTTGATGGTGTCAAAGGCACTGTCACCATCCCGATTCGGCCCGACTACTCGCTGGCGACTTTTGAGAGTGAACTGCAAAAGAGCATTAACTCCCTTGCCAGCACCAACGCCAACGGCAGCCCGACCACCATCAACGGCGTCAAAGTGGCCTATGACGCGGCCAAGACCCGCTTCACTTTCACCAGCGGCACGGCTTCGGTTGATTCCTTCATCACCGTTTCTGGCAGTTCCAACTGGGGTCTTGACCAAACCACCGCTGGTCGCGGCACGACCTCGACCTGGGTCAACCCGACACAGCACCAGGACCTGGTGGGTGGCGCACTGCAGCCCAAATACATCGACAGCAATGGCAAGGAAACCACCAGCAGCGATGGCTTTACCGTGTTGCCGGCCTGGTCGCCCATCTATCTGGACAAAGGCGAATTGACTTTTGACACTGGCGGCAAATTGGTTTCGCCCCTGTCAGGCACGCAGTTGGACACGGTCTTTCTGGCAGGCGGCAAGGGCGCATTGACGATCAATGTGAACTACTCGGCCTCGACCCAATACACCTCGCCTTTCGCCGTGCTCTCGCAGTCGCAGGATGGTGCGCCCGAAGGTGACCTGGTTGGCGTCACCATTGGCAACGACGGTCTGGTCAGCGCCAGCTTCTCCAATGGCACGCAAAGTTCGCTGGCAAAAATATTGCTCACCAACTTCTCCAGCCCGGTGGGCTTGCGCCAGATTGGCGACTCGAGCTTCCTGGCCTCTGCTGCCTCCGGCAAACCGATTCTGGGCACTGCCGGTAGTGCAGGCTTCGGCACCTTGCGCGCTGGTGCTACCGAACGCGCCAACGTGGACTTGACGCAGGAACTGGTGGATCTGATCACCGCACAGCGTAACTTCCAGGCCAACGCCAAGGCGATCGAGACCAGCACCACCATGACCTCGGCCATCATCAATATGCGTGCTGGCTGAGATCGATAAGACAAGGATCACGAGATGGACCGCCTAGCCTTCAACGCCGCTGCTGCCATCAACGAGCAACGGGTGGCGCGTCAGATGACGACCAACGAGTTGGCCAACGTCTCCACGCCCGGTTTCAAGCGCAGTTTTGAAGCCGCCTTGCAAGCGGTCAAGGTTGAAGGCCCGGGCTTTCAGAGCCGTATGCAGCCGCAAGCTCTCAGCACCGACTACATCAACATGACGCCCGGCGCCCTGATGAGTACCGGGCGTGAGCTTGATGTGGCATTCAACGACCAGACCGTGCTCGGCGTCAGCACGCGCGACGGCTCGCTCGCCTTTACCCGGCGCGGCGATCTGCGCGTCAGCGCCAAGGGGGTGCTGGAGACCGGCGGCGGCGACATGGTGCAGGGGCAGGGCGGGGCAGCCATCACCATCCCGCCCGGCTTTCAGGT
>CAITQH010000394.1 GCA_903894475.1 uncultured beta proteobacterium | reverse complement strand
TTTCCACTGACGAAGCGCGGCGAAGACACTCACTTCATCGTCGGCGCTTGCGTCCCTGGCGCGCACCGCCTGAATGACCGCGGCGTGTTGCGTGCGCAAGAAGGGATTGATCTGGCGTTCCAGAAAAAGGGCAGAGGGCAGACTGGGTTGATTGGCAGAGCGCAGTTCCCGCACGCTGACAAAGTAAGCCTGCAGCGCGGCGTTGCCAGGTTCCACCGAGCAGGCAAATTTCAGGTTGCTCAGGGTGTACTCGTGTGCGCAGCAGACCCGGGTATCGTCCGGCAGCGCCGAGAGCCGCTTCAGCGAGACCAGCATCTGCGCCGGCGTGCCTTCGAACAAACGGCCGCAACCGCCGCTGAACAGCGTGTCGCCGGAAAAAAGAATCGGTGCCTGGTCCGCCCCGCTTGTGTAATAGGCGATGTGCCCCGCTGTGTGCCCCGGTACATCTATCACCTCGAACTGGAGTCCGAGGCACTGCACTCTTGCGCCATCACTGAGCTGGGTCAAGGGCTGCGGCATGGCTTCACGCTGTGGACCAAACACCTGCGCGCCGGTGGCTTGGCGCAGCGCGGCAACGCCGCCGGTATGGTCGGGGTGATGGTGCGTGACTAGAATGGCCTGCAGCTCAAGTTTGAATTCTTGCAGCGCCGCCAGCACGGGCTCGGCGTCACCGGGGTCAACAACCAGCGCATGGCGTTCGTCGTGCAACAGCCAGATGTAGTTGTCGCTAAAGGCGGGTAGTGGGATTAACTTCATGAACGATCAAATTATAGGTTTGCATGACTGGTTTGCGACGCCGCCCGGACGCTATCTGCTGGAGTGGGAGCGCGCGCAGCTCGATTCTGCGGTGGCCGATATTTTTGGTTATCACGCGCTGCAGCTGGGTTTGAGTGAACTCGATGCCTTGCGCGCCAACCGCATGCCGCACCGCTGGCTGGCCAGCGCTCTACCTGCGCCGGGAGCGGCCATTGTGACCGACTTTTCAGCCTTACCCTTCCCGGCCAGCAGTCTGGATCTGGTGGTGTTGCCTCATTCGCTGGAACTGGCCAGCGATCCTCATGCGACTCTGCGTGAAGTGGAGCGCGTGCTGGTGCCGGAGGGGCGGGTCGTGATCTGCGGCTTGAACCCGGTATCACTCTGGGGTTTCCGACAGAAGCGCGCGCGACTTTATCGCCGCCTGGGTTTCGGACAGAAGTTCATGCCGCAGGAGGAATGCATCGGCTACTGGCGTTTGCGCGATTGGCTGCGACTGCTCGGTTTTGAAGTGGAAGTCGGACAGTTTGGCTGCTACCGACCCGCGCTGGCAGGTGAAACCTGGTTGCGACGCTTCGCCTGGATGGACTGGATGGGCCAGCGCTGGTGGCCGATTTTCGGCGCCGTCTATTTCCTGGTGGCAGTCAAGCGCGTGCGCGGCGTGACCCTGCTGAGCCCGGCCTGGAGAGCATCGAGATCGGTGGCGACGGCGCCGGTGTCGGTAGCCGGCAGCGCGACGCTCAATCGCTCTGAGACAATCGCCGACGCAACGATGGGAAAGAGCGATTGAATACGATAGAAATTTACACTGATGGCGCCTGCAAGGGCAATCCGGGTCCGGGTGGCTGGGGCGTGCTGCTGAAGTCAAAGGTGGCGGAAAAAGAGTTGTTCGGCGGCGAACTGCAGACGACGAACAACCGCATGGAAATGATGGCCGTGATCGAGGCCCTGTCGGCCTTGAAGCGTCCCTGTCATGTGAACCTGCACGTCGACAGCCAGTACGTGCTCAAGGGCATCACTGAGTGGATCTCCGGATGGAAAGCCAGGGGCTGGAAGACCGCCTCCAAACAGCCGGTGAAGAACGTGGACCTCTGGCTGCGCCTGGACGCGCTGGTGACCAACTCCGTTCACCAGATTGAGTGGCACTGGGTCCGTGGGCATGATGGCGACCCAGGCAACGAACGTGCCGATGAACTGGCAAACCTGGGTGTGAAAAAGGCCTTGCAGCAGCGTTTCTGACCTGCCGCCTCTGTGTTGTCATCCCGGGCTCCGCAGCTGTCATCCCGGACTCCGCAGCTGTCATCCCGGACCTGATCCGGGATCCAGTTGCACGCATGCACTGGATTGCGGATCAGGTCCGCAATGACAATACCGATCCCCCATGACAATACGCGGTGCGATGACAAGCCAGTGAGAGGCAGGACGCAGGTGGAAGTTGGCGTCTCATACGATGTCGCAGGCCACCTGGGTGTCGGTGTTGAGCGCGCGCAGGCCTGGCGTTTGCACAGCGCAGCCGGCCACGGCCTTTGGGCAGCGGGTTCGGAATATGCAGCCCGACGGTGGGTTGATGGGGGACGGCAGATCGCCCTGCAATAGTTGCAGCTTCTTGTGGCGCTCACGCCGCGGATCCGGTGTCGGAATGGCGCTCAGCAGGGCCTGCGTATAGGGGTGGCGCGGGTCCTGGTAAATGGCTTGCTTGGTGGCGAGTTCCATGGTGCGGCCCAGGTACATCACCATGACACGCTGACTGATGTGTTTGACCACTGCCAGATCGTGCGCAATGAAGACCAGTGCCAGACCCATGCGCGACTGGAGTTCCATCAGCAAATTGATGATTTGTGCCTGGATCGAGACGTCAAGCGCCGACACTGGCTCATCGCAGATCACCAGTTTGGGTTCCATCACCAAGGCGCGGGCAATGCCGATGCGCTGGCACTGGCCGCCTGAAAACTCATGCGGATAGCGGTTGATTTGCTGCTCTGTCAATCCCACCTGCTCCATCATCGCGCGCACCTTTTGCATTGCTTCGGTGCTCGTCATCGCCGGGTAATGCGTGCGCAGTGGCTCGGCAATGATCTGGCCTATGGTCATGCGCGGATCGAGCGAGGCCAGCGGATCCTGAAAGATCATCTGTACGCTTTTGCGTACGCTCTGCCAGGTCTGCCGGCTCGCGCCAAAAAGTTCCTGCTCCTGCCAGACAATGCTGCCCGAGGTCGCCGGAATCAGATTGAGCATGGCGCGTGCCAGGGTTGACTTGCCGCAACCGGACTCACCAACAATACCCAGCGTCTCGCCGGGCGAGATATCGAACGAAACGCCATCGACCGCCTTGAGCCAGCGCGAGGGTGTCCACGGCCAAGGCGAATCACCCTTTATCTCAAAGTGGACCTTCAAATCACGGACTGACAACAGCGGCGCGGACTGACTCATACGCCAAGCTCCCTGGCGTGGCGCTGTACCTCAATGGCACTCTTGTGGCAGGCGCGCTGCACGCCACGCTGATCATCGTTGCTGCCTTGGCCGCGTTCCAGCGCCGGACGCACCTGGACGCAATGCGCCTGGGCCATGGCGCAACGCTCACTGAAAGGACAACCCGGCGGCAACCGGGCCATGTTCGGTGGTGCGCCGGGGATAGCAAGCAGCGCTTGCTCGCCGTCGTGCAGACGCGGAATGGCGCCCAGCAAACCGACCGTGTAGGGGTGGCTGGGACGGTAGAAGATGGACTCTGCGCTGCCTTGCTCCATGACGCGGCCACCATACAGCACCATGACCTCGTCGCACAGGCCCGCGACCACTCCCAGATCGTGCGTGATCATGATGATGGCAGTCCCAAAGTCATGCTGCAACTCACGCAGCAGGGCGATGATTTGTGCCTGGACAGTGACGTCAAGCGCAGTGGTCGGTTCGTCGGCAATCAGCACTTCGGGCTCGCAGAGCAGGGCCATCGCGATCATCACGCGCTGGCGCATGCCACCGGAGAATTCGTGCGGGTACATGCCAAGGCGCCGTGCAGCTTCGGGAATCTTGACGGCGTCGAGTGCCTGCACCGAGCGCGCGCGAGCCGCTGCGCGCGTCATGCCTTTGTGAAATTCCAGCACCTCCGTCATCTGGCGTTCGACCGTCAGATAGGGGTTGAGCGAAGTCATCGGGTCCTGAAAAATCATGGCCACGCGGTTGCCGCGAATCCGGTTCAACGCGGGTGCAGGCAAGGTCAGCAGGTCCTTCCCGTCAAACAGCGCCTGACCCGTGGCCGCGCCATTGATGGCCAGCAAGCCCATCATGGCCAGCACGGTCTGGCTCTTGCCGGAACCGCTTTCACCGACGATGCCCAGAGTCTGCCCACTGCTCAGCGAAAAGCTGATGTCGTTGACGGCGGTCAGCACGCCATCGGGCGTTTGAAACTGAACGCTCAGTTTGTTTACGTCAATCAGAGCCATCTATCTCTCTTTCCCGATATAACAGCAGGTCAGCGGCGTGGAGAGTGGTGGCAGGATCAGGCTGGCGGGGCACTCGGCTCCGCGGCTGTCCCCCGGCCTGCGGCCTCCTCCTTTATGCCGCTGCGCTGAGTGCCCCACCAACCTGATCCATGGCGGCTTCTCGGTTCGCGCAAACCCTCGACGCCGCTGCCGAGGGTGTTGGGGTGAGTGACGTAGCGAAATAAAGGAGGAGGCCGCAGGCCGGGGGACATTCGCGGAGTTACTCACTCCAGCACCCTCGGGCCACTGACGCTCGAGTCTGTGTCCTTGACTGGCGGCTGTGCCTAAGCTGGCGAAGAGATGCATCGAGCTCATTGTGCAAACGTTTTGATGAAACAGACCACTAACGTTCCTTCGGGTCCAGCGCGTCGCGCATGCCGTCGCCAATGAAGTTGAAGCAGTACAGCGTGACCGACAGCAAGGCCGCCGGGAACAGCAGAATCCAGGGCGAAACTTCCATCACCTTGGCCCCATCCTGAATCAGCACACCCCAACTGGTCATGGGCTCCTGAATGCCCAGGCCCAGGAAGGAGAGCACCGACTCCGTCAGAATCACGCCCGGCACAGTCACCGTCGTATAGATGACGACCACGCCGAGCAAATTTGGAACGATGTGGCCAAAGATGATGCGTGTCGTCGACACACCCATGGCACGCGCCGCTTCCACGTACTCCATGGAACGCAGCGAGAGGGTTTGTCCACGCACCACGCGCGCCATGTCCATCCATGAAAACACCGTGATGGTGATCACCACCAGATAGAACTCGCGCCCCAGAATGGTCACCAGCAGGATGGCAATCAGCAGGTAGGGGATGGCGTACATCATGTCAACGATGCGCATCATCACGGCATCGACTTTGCCGCCCAGAAAGCCCGCCGTGGCGCCCCAGGCAATGCCCAGCGAGACCGAGGCCAGTGTGGCGAGCAAGCCCACCGTGAGTGAAATGCGCCCGCCGATCAGGCAACGCACCAGCAAATCGCGCCCGGCTTCATCGGTGCCCCAGAAATGCGCGTTCTTCAGACTCGGGCCCATGCTCATGGCATCCCAGTCGGCACTGTCAAACGCATGCGGCAAAACCCAGGGGCCAACCATGCAGGCCAGCGCGATCACAAACAGCAGGCACAGGCTGATGATGGCCGCCTTGTTGCGCATGAAACGCCGGCGTGCATCGCTCCACAGACTGCGTGGCTTGGCCGCAGCGGAGCCGCTCTGCGTTACTCTGGCAGTCAATTCATTGAACTCTTGGGTGCTCAGCATGTTGCTTCAGTACCTGATCTTCGGATCCAGCCAGGCGTAGGCCAGATCCACTAACAAATTGAGTGCCACGGTGAGCACCGCCACCAGCACCACCAGGCCCAGCACCAGCGTGTAGTCGCGGTTGCCCGCGCCATTCACAATCAGTTTGCCTAATCCCGGCAGGGAAAAGACAGTTTCGGTCACCAGGGCTGAAGTGATGGAAGAGATGGCCAGAGGACCGACCAGTGAAACTACCGGCAGCAGTGCGGGCTTGAGAGCATGGCGCAATACCACGACACGCGTTGGTAAGCCTTTGGCACGCGCAGTGCGGATGAAGTTGCTGTGCATCACCTCAATCAAGCTGCCACGCATCACGCGTCCAATCACAGAGACGTTGATAAAGGTCAGCAACGCCATCGGCAAGACCATGAAGCGCAACTCGAAATCGTGCCAGCCTCCTGCCGGAAGCCACTTCAGCAGGATTGCAAAGACAATGATCAGCACCGGTCCGATGATGAAGCTCGGTACCGCGCTGCCGACATTGCCGATGAGCATGACGAAGTGATCTGCCACGCTGTTTTGTCGCAAGGCTGCGACGATCCCCAGTCCGACACCGATGAACATGGACAGGATCAGCGAGCCACCACCGATGGCCGCTGACACCGGAAGAGCATTGGCCACCAGATCGTTGACCGACCAGTCGGCGTAGCGAAACGACGCTCCCAGGTCACCGTGCAGCAGACTCTGCAGGTACAGCAGGTATTGCTGCCACAGTGGTAAATCAAGGTGGTACTTGGCTTGCAGATTGGCCAGCACGGCAGCCGAGACCTGGCGCTCGCTGTCGAACGGCCCGCCAGGTGTGGCGTGCAGCAGGAAATAGCAGACCGAAATCACTGCCAGCATGGTTGGCAGTGTCGCCAGAACCCGGCGCAGCGTGTAGGACCACATGGGTAGCGTGCGCTTCAGTGCTTGATGATGTAGAAGTCCTTGGAGCGGTAGTGGTCTTGCGGGTTCAGCTCGGAATAGCCACCCACATAGGGTTTGATCAGGCGCGGCAGCGAGTACTGCACCAGCGGGATGATGGGATAGTCGTCCATGATCAATTTGGATGCTTGTGTCAGCAGCGCCTTGCGTTTGACCACGTCCGTGGACTGCGTACCCTTTTGAATGATCGCTTCGGCCTCGCGGTTGCAATGGTGATTCGTGTTCTGGTCCGAGTCACAGCGCACCAGGGCCAGGAATGTGGTGGCATCGTTGTAGTCGGCCAGCCAGCCGTTGCGCGCTATCTGAAAGCTGCCGTCGTGACGCTTCTTGGCCAGCACCTTGAACTCCATGCTCTCGGTTTCCATGATGATGCCGAGCTTGGTCTTCCACTCTGATGCCACGAATACCGCCATTTTCTTGTGGTATTCGCTGGTGTTGTAGGAAAACCCGTACTTGGTTCCCGGCTTGACACCGGCTTGTTCAAGCAATTTTTTGGCCTCGGCAACGCGTTTGTCCATGGTCCAATTGGCCCATTCGTACGGTGTCGGGTCGGCACCCACCACACCCGGCACGATCAGGCTGTAGGCAGGTGCCTGCCCGTCGGCGGTGACGCGATTGGAGAGGATCTCGCGGTCAATCACCATCGACAGCGCTTTGCGCACGCGCACATCCTTGAACGCCGGGTCTCTGGTCTGGTAGTCGTAATACCGGATGCCGATGATGGCCTGGTTGCGCAACTCCTTCGGGTATTGCGTCTTGTACTTTTCAAAGACGCCTGGCGGCAGTTGATAGACGTAATCGGTCTCACCGGACTCCCATAATTTGACATCGGCAAACTGGTCCTCAATCGGCAGGTAGGTCACGCGTGTCAGCGTGACGTGGGCCGCATCCCAGTAGTTCGGATTCTTTTCCACGACGATCCGGTTGTTCACCTGCCAGTCCTTGAGCACATAGGCACCGTTGCCAACCATGTTGCCAGGTTTGACCCAGTCTTTGCCCCATTTTTCTATCGTCGCCTTGTGAACCGGCCCCAATTGTGTGTTCGCGACCAGCTCTGGCATGAAGGCGACCGGGTCCTGCGTCTTGATTTCCAGCGTCAGCTTGTCCAGGGCCTTCACGCCGATTTCACTGGTCGGCTTCTTTCCCTGCGCCACTTCCAGGCCATTGAATAGAAAGACACCAAAGGTTGTGGCGTACGGTGATGCAGTCTTGGGGTCAACAAAGCGGCGGATGCCGTAGACAAAATCCTCGGCGCTGATCGGATCCCCATTGGAGAACTTCGCGTTGGCTCGCAGCTTGAAGACCCAGGTTGTCGGACCGGTCTGCTTCCAACTTTCGGCAACGCCGGGAACCGTCTTGCCGGTGGTGTCGGTAGCGGTCAGCCCCTCAAACAGGTCACGCAGAATCTGGTTGGCTGGCACGGTTTCCGCAACCGCCGGGTCCATGCTCTCGGGTTCGGAACCATTGCTGCGCGTCAAGGTTTGCGTGGGATGCAGTTGCACGCCCGGCGGGATGACCGCTGCCAGACTGCTAAGGGCAAAGGCGCTGGCCAGCAGCAGGGTTGCCGCACTGTGTTGGACGATGTGCTTCATGGCTTCTTTCGTGAATGTCTGATTATTCCAAATTCGGATACCCGCTCCTGTCATCGCGAAAGCCCCATTCACCAAGTCACTGCGAGGAGCGAAGCGATGCGGCAGTCGATGCTGGTAGACCAAAGTCATGGATTGCCGCGCTTCGCTCGCAATGACGAAAAAACGTCCTTGCGATGACAAAATAGGTGCTTGCGATGACGAAAAATGTGCTTGCGATGACGAAATGGGTGCTTGCAAGGACGGCCATGGTGTTGCTCACTTCGGCAACTTGCTGGTGTCAATGTCGACATAGCGCCAGAAGCCCCGGGACGTTGGATGGCGCCGGTAGCCAATCAGCCAGGGCTGAATCATGTCGGTGCGGATACGGTGGGTGGAAAACTTGTAGGGCATGTAGGCAACCATGATCTTGACCAGCTGCTGCATGATGGCCAGTCGCTCCGGGCCATCAGGCATCAACTGCTGCTTCTGGTAGAGCTTGTCGAATTCGGCGTTCTCAAAGCGCGACAGATTGCCTTCGCCCTTGCTCGGTCCATAGGCCAGGCCGAGGGCGCCGGCGCCGTCCGGACTGGACGCGCCGTAACCCAGACCCCACAGCATCAGCTTGCCGGCGCGTGCCGCTTTCAGGTGTTCCGGCCACTTGCCGGTCCTGAACTCGATCTTGATGCCGATGGCGTCCATGTTCTTCTTCCAAATCTGGTTGAGCTCGCGATCCGCCGCAGTCGGCGTGGTCGAGTACTGCAGCACCAGAGGCTTGCCGTCAGGCATCTCGCGCCAGCCGTCGCCGTTGCGGTCCACATAGCCGAACATGTCGAGCAAGGCGGCCGCGCGAGCCCGGTTGAACTCGCTCATGTCGGTCTTGAATTTGGGGTCGTAACCGTAGGTGGTGGGTTGCATCGGACCCTGTGCAGGTATCGCCTGGTTGCGCCGCGGCAGACGGATTTCTTCTTCCGTGTTGTAGGCCAGGGCGATGGCACGGCGTAGCGCCACTTTGTCTGGCGTATAGCCACCGACGGTACTGTCTTCCATGTTGAAGTAGGTCACCGTGACGTCGGGCGCAGCGACTCGCTCCATCGTGATGCCACGCTTGGCCAGATTGGGTGCCACGCGGTTGTTCGGAATCGCCTGATAGGAGAAGGCGGCGGGCAGGTACATCAGGAAATCGTGATCATTGCTCAGGAAGGACAGCCAGCGTGGCTGAATTTCCTCGATGATCGAGATTTCAACCCGGTCCACCAGCGGGATCCGCTTGCCCTTGAGCCGCTGGTAGATTTCCTGCGAGCGTGCATCGTCAGCGGGCGGCTCTGCCTCCCAGTACGCTTCACGGAAGTTGGGGTTGCGCACAAAAGTCATCTTGGACGAGCGGACCCACTGGTCGAGCTTGAAGGGGCCGGTGCCGACCGGATGCTCCATGATCTTGTCGCCGTATTTCTCCACCACTTCGCGTGCCACTGCGCCGAAAATGCTGGAGTCGGCAAGTGCGTAAATGAAGCGCGGCCTGGGTTCCTGCATCTTGAACTGGATGGTGTAGCGGTCCAGTGCGCGTATGCCCTCGACTTCTTTTTCGTAGTTGAAACTGGCGCCGGGTTTTTCTGCCTCGCGCCGCAATTCTTCCATGCCCAGCAGCTTTTCTTCTTCCAGATCGCTATAGAGCTGGCTCTTCGTCTTCGGGTCGAATATGCGTTTGTAGCTGTAGGCAAAGTCGTAGGCGGTCAGCTCACGCTTCTTGCCGCCGAAGGCAGTGTCGTCGGCAAAGTAGATGCCGGGCTGGATCTTGACGGTATAGGTCCGGAAGTCGGCGCTGATAGCGGGCATGCCCTGCGCTACGTTAGGGATGACCTTGGCTGGACGCGCCAGATAGTCGTAGGTGTAGAGCGCGTCGAAAATGTTTTCGGTGGCGATGCGTGAATAGGCGTCCGAGAGTTGGGCCGGATCGAACCCGGTTTCGGCGACTTCAAAGGCATAGCGCAGTACTTTCTCGGGTGCTTTGGTTTGGGACGACACATTGCCCACGCCAAGCAGAACCAGACAGGCCAGGCAGAAATATCGCGAAATTTGAAATTTCATAGTAGGGAACAGCAGCGCCAATTGAGACCAGTGCAAGCATAATCGCAACGGTTAGTATATTCATGGGCGTTATCCCCAAAGTTACACAATATGTTTTCCTACATCCTGCGGCGCGTCTGGCAGATGATCCCGACCTTATTGGGGGTGATTCTGCTGATCTTTTTCCTGTTCAAGTTCTTTGGTGGCGACCCCGTCGAAATCATGGCCGGTCTGAAAGCCTCACCCGAACGCATTGCCTCATTGCGTGCGCAACTCGGTCTGGACAAGTCGGTGTGGGAGCAACTCTGGGTCTTTGTGCAACAGATATTCAGTTTCAACTGGGGCAAGAGCTGGACCACCAACGAGGCGATCTCCGACATCTTCTCGACGCGCTTGCCAGCCACGCTGACGATCATGATTCCGATCCTGCTGCTTGAAGTGATCCTGGCCATCATCGCCGGT